>JAACCU010000153.1 GCA_009937405.1 Actinomycetota bacterium | reverse complement strand
CTCACGTTCAAGGCCAATGCCGTTCGCGTGAGCGACAAGCAATACCCGTGGATCCATGAGCGGCTCCTGCGGGTCTGCGACACCTTCGATCTCGACGAGCCGCCCGAGCTCTATGTCAGCCAAACCCCGCTGGTGAACGCCGGCGCCGTCGGCCTCGACAAGCCGTTCATCGTTTTAAACTCCTCGACCATTGAGATTCTCGATCGAGACCAGGTCGAGGCCGTGATAGCCCACGAGGTCGGGCACATCATGAGTGGCCATGCCGTCTATCGCACCATGTTGTTTATCCTGCTGCGATTCGCCTTGACTCGGTACCCGCTGGCCGGTGTAGCCGTACGGCCCATCCTCTATGGACTGTTGGAGTGGAGCCGCAAGGCCGAACTGTCGTGCGACCGGGCAGCTGTTCTAGCCGTGCAGGATCCCGAAATCATGATGGGCGCGTTGATGCGCCTCGCCGGAGGCTCACGCGGTGAGGCGCTGGACCTTGACGAGTTCATTGCTCAGTCCGACGAGTACCGCGGCGACAGCGACGTTCTCGGTGGCGTCTACAAGCTGCTGGCCGCTCTCGGCGCGACGCACCCGTTCGCCGTTGTCCGAGTAGCCGAGCTGCGGGAATGGGTTGATGGCGGCGACTACCAGCGGATTCTCGATGGCGACTATCGCACCAACGCCGACGACGCCGAGACGCCATACACAGAAGATCTCGGCGACGCCGCCGGCGGCTATGCCGCCACGGTTCGCAAGCTCGCCGATGACGTGAGCGGCAAGATCGGCAACGTCACGACCCGGATTAGCAAAACCTCCGTCCGAGTGCGACGCTCGCGATGAACAACTCGACGTAAAGGATTGAGCCCGATGTCAGTCAAATCCGTGTGGCAGATGGTCGACGAGGCCAAGACCCAGATCACCAATCTCTCCTCCGCCGAGGCACAGCGGCGCGTCGACGAGGAAGGCGCAGTCATCGTCGACATCCGCGATGTACGAGAGCTTCAGCGTGGCGGCGCCATCGTGGGTTCCATGCACGCCCCTCGCGGCATGCTCGAATTCTGGATCGACCCGCAATCGCAATATTACAAGGAAGAGTTCGGCGAAGATCGAGAGTTCATCCTGAGCTGTGCGAGCGGCGGTCGCTCTGCGCTTTCTGCCAAGACACTGCAGGACATGGGCCTTCCTCGGGTTTCACACATCGAAACAGGATTCGCGGGTTGGAAGAACGACCAGATGCCGATCTCTGACTACGACACGCACCGCGCCGCTCGGGGCTGATGTAGCGGGATAGGTTCACACCCATGGCTGTGACCGACACAAGTACCGCACCTCCAAAAAAAGAACGGTGGACGTACCAGTGGAAAGAGCTCCACGACGAGGTGATCACCAGCGGCCTGTGCACCGGGTGCGCTGGTTGTGTGATCGCATGCCCGCACGACGTGATCGGCTATGAGCACGAACCAGGCGCGTACATGCCGTTCCATATTGAAGAAGAGCTCGGCACCGACGACTGCATCCATGGACAGAAGGGCTGCACGTCGTGCACCCGAGCATGCCCGCGCTTTCGCATGTGGGAGCCGGAGGCCGACATGCATCTCCACGGCCGCGAACGCGAACCCGACGAGATGTCCGGCATCTACAAAGACATCCTCCTCACTCGGGCAAGCGACGACTTCGTGTACGACATCGGTCAGGACGGCGGCCTCGTATCGGCGATTCTCATCTGGTGCCTAGAAAATGACATCGTCAACGGTGCACTGACATCTGGCGTCGAGAGCCTGCCCAATGGCGAACCGGGGTGGAAGGCCTTCCCTATGGTGGCCACCAACCGCGAGGAAGTACTACGCGGTGCAGGCAGCCGCTACACCTACTCGGCCAACACGATGGCCTTCGGCGAAGCCAAGGAGAAGGGCCTCGATCGCCTCGCCCTCGTCGGCATGAGCTGCCAGACGTCAGTGGCGCCAGTAATGTGGCATCGCAAGATCGGGAAGGTCTCCAAGCCCCTCAAACTCAACATCGGGCTGTTGTGCTCCAAGTCGTTCGACGATTCGCTCTTCGATGAACTGTTCGAAGCCAAGTACGGCCTCAAGCGCGAGAACATCGCCAAGATGAACATCAAAGGCGTCTTCCAGATCTGGACCAAGGACGGCGGCTACCACGAGATCAACCTCAAGGAGTGCCACGCCTGGACCCGTGAGGGGTGCACGTATTGCCCCGACTTTGCCGCCGAGCACGCCGACATCTCGACGGGCGGTATCGGCAATGAGACCGACTGGACGCTCACCATCGTCCGCACCGAACTCGGTCGAGCGATCATTGAGGCGATGGTCAAGGACGGCGTGATCGAGACCCGTCCCGGCGACGACGACCCCGCTGCAATCGCCTTGATGCATCGTCTCGCCCAGAAGTCGCGCGAGCGCTGGCCCCAATGGGCACAGGGCTCCGCTCGGGTTGGAATACCCGAGAAGAAGAACAGTTAAAACATCGGACCGAGAGTCAGCGAGCGGATAATATGGATATCGAATTTTGGGTTGACCCCATTTGACCGTGGTGCTGGGTGACGGCCCGTTGGGTCGTCGACGAAGTAAAGCCTGCCCGTGATCTCAACATCACCTGGCAGCCCATCAGCTTGCTGCTCAAGAACCAGCCGGAGAAGGGTTCGCCCTACTACGAGGCAGCTGCGTTCATACACAACCTGATGAGGGTGATGGAGTCGGTGCGACAGGCCGAGGACAACGATGCCGTCTTTTCGCTGTATTGGGAATACGGGCGTCGTATCCACCACGACAAGAATCGCGAGTTCACCGCCGCCGAAGCACTCAAGGCCGTCGGCCTCGACGTGTCGCATACTGCGGCATTCGACGACGAGGAGTGGGACAAGGAAATCCGCACTCGAATGGACGCCGGACTCGATCTCTGCGGCGACGACGTTGGCACTCCGATCATCGCCTTCGATAATCGGAGCGGCGTGAAGCAGGGCTACTTCGGCCCAGTCATCACCCGAGTTCCCAGCACCGAGGATTCCGTTGCCTTGTGGGACTCGCTCCAGACGATGATGAACATCGATGGATTCTGGGAGCTCAAGCGAACCCGAACCCAACCGCCCGAATTCGGCGACCGGCCGAGCCGAGGGGCGTAGATCTCAGCGGTAGACGCCGACGCGATTACCACCCGCGCGTTTGGCGTCGTACATGGCTTGATCGGCATGCTCAAGGAGATCGTCGGCGTCGTGGGCCTCGGTCGGGTGACACGACGCCACACCGGCGCTCACCGTCACCGGGACCGGCGCATCTACTGTCGCAGGCACCGCCTCACAGATCTTGCCCGCCAGAATCTCGCTTGCGGCTAGGGTCGTGTTCCCCAGTACGACGACGAACTCCTCGCCTCCATAGCGGGCGGCCAGATCGCTGGGGCGTCTCGCAAATGACTCGACGACTTTGGCAGTCTCGCGCAGGTAATCATCTCCGGCCGAATGGCCGAAGCGGTCGTTGAACTCTTTGAACGCGTCGAGGTCGATCATGATTATCGATACCGGTTGGTTGAGGCGCGCGGCTCGACGCAGCTCACCGTCCAGGAAGGCGTCGAGGCGCCGTCGGTTGGCAATCCCGGTCAAACCATCCTGTTCGGCCAACTCGCGCAGCCGCTTCTCGGCCCGCCTGCGTTGGGTGATGTTTTCATGGGAGATCACCACGAGGCGGGGGCCGTCCCCGAGCAGCGGACTGACCCGCATCAGGAACCATCTCTCGGTGGTTGGGCTGTGGCACGGGTACTCGTACTCGAACGATGTCACCTCGTCCGCGATCACACTCGCGATACCGGCTCCCACGGCCAGCGCGTCTTTGTCACCCAGGGCGGCGGCACGATCACAAACGTCCACGTAGTTGGATTCAGTCGCTTGCGCGGTGCCAGAGTTCGATCGGGCGAACTCGGCCCATGCTGCATTGACCCACTCGATCTCGCCGCTCTCGTTAACGACGCACAGATGTTGGGGGATCGACCCCAGAATCGCTTCGAATAGCCCGGGAGTTTGCACTACGAGGCCTCTCCGCGGGGTCTAACTCATCTCAGCATACCACCGACAAGACTGCGAGTGTCCGGTCGATCTCGGCCGCCGTGTTGTAGTGCACGGCGGACAACCGAACCACACCATCGTCGGGGTCGATACCGAGTGCTGTCACGAGGCGATGGGCATAGAAGTGGCCGTGGCCGCATGACACCTTCGCCTCGATGAGTGCCGAGTAGATGTCCGCCGAGGACCGACGTTTGGACGCGAACGCGACGGTCGGGGCACGAACGGTGTGATCCGACTCGGCAGCTCCGACAATGCGAACTCCGTCGCGATCGCGCAGGAATGCCAGGAGCGGCTCGACCAGTTGCTCCTCGTGCGTGCCGAACAGATCGAAGAGCTCCGAGGTGCGAGCGAAGCGGCCAGCGCTGCTGGGCCCGAAGTGGTGGGCGTGCAGCACGTCGTAGTAGTCGCCGATGCCGGCCGCCGCACCGATCATGACGTGATCAGGGCCCGCAGGGGTGAGCGTGGTGCTGGGGATGCCAGCATTGAAGTAGTGCCCCTGATGGGCAATCTCGTCGAGCAAGTCGGCCTTGGTGAACATCATGCCGATGTGGGGGCCGAAGGTCTTGTAGGCACTGTAGAGATAGACGTCGCAGTCGAGCGCCTTCACATCAACCAGCGCGTGGGGGGCGTATGAAACGCCGTCAACCACGATGCGGCCACCCACGGCGTGCACCATGTCAGCCAACTCCCGAATCGGATTGACGGTGGCCGCAACATTTGATGCATGGGTGACAGCGAGCAAGCGTGTGCGGTCGGTGATGAGCGCCGCCGCGTCGGCGATGTCGAGTCGACCGGTGACCGGGTCGGCCTGCCACTCGCGTACCACGATCCCGGTATCGGCGAGACGCCGCCATACGCCGGAGTTCGCTTCATGGTCCTGGTTGGTGACGATGATCTCATCACCTTCGGCCCAACCGGCCCGGAATGCATGAGCGAGCACGTAGGTGTTCTGGCTCGTTGACGGGCCAAAGTGGACCTCGGCTGGATCGGCGTTGAAGAGCTCAGCCATCACCAGCAGCGACCGATGCATCGCATCAGTGGCCAGCACCGACGGACCGAAGTCCCAGCTCGGTTGGCACTTGGCGTGCGAGAACAACTCGGTGACCAGGTCGATGACCTGATTCGGCACATAACTGCCGCCAGCGTTCTCCAGGTGTGCCCATTCGCTCGTCGGCGCACGAGTGAGCGACGGGAACTGAGCCCGGATGAAATCGAGATCTAGCTGGTGGGTCATCATTACCGTCCCTCCAGGGAGTGGTTCAGCGTGCCTGCTCCAGGCATCCGCCCTTGCCCGTCAGCATCGCTTCGATGTCGGAGGGGATTTGTTCAGGGTCAGACCGCAGGTCGCTTTCAAGGTCCTTGAATGCCTCGAAATCTCGTCCCTATATGGCCCCGACGACGTCGGCGACCTGGTCGTTCTCCATCATTCCGCCGTAGTACTCGAGGAGTTCGTTGAAAGCGCATTTGCAGTAGGCGACGCGTTCAGCATCGGTGAGCTCAATATCGCCGCCCTCGACGTTGGCCTCGCTACAGGCCTTCTGGAAGTTGTCGTAGAGGTTGCCGTCTTCACCGGCTTCGTCCCAGCTTTCGGGATCATTCGAACCGCATGCGGTGCCAACAAGGGCTACCACCAGCAAGAGCACGACAAGGACAATACGGGAGCGATTTCTGCGTTCCATGACCCACGGAGGTTAGCGCCCCAACAACGGGGAACGGTGCACGGGAAGCCTTACCGAAGATCGATGCACAGTTTGGGCACCCGGTTGCCTCAAAGACCCTCGTCTACATTCTGCTTACGTGCATTCTGCTTACGTGCATTCTGCTTACGCCACCAGCCAGGATTCTCCAGATTGAGAGCGGCGAGTAATGCTCGGGTCCCTGGAGGATTCCGTTCGGCGAAGTCCTCGAAGAGCTGTCCATGTTCATCCGTCAGATCCAAGTAAACTATTGCCATGCCCACCTTTCGTCGAGGTCACGCGCCGACCTAAGGACCAATCGGACCATCCGGGCCGATTCGGTGCGAACGACCCAGTTTGCTGCTGTCTTTATGAGCCATCCGGCTTAGCCATTTGCAGAAACACCTGAACTATTCGGCCCCCAACTCGCGGGCGCGAGAGAACACGGCGTCGAGCATCGGCTCTGTGAGACGTCCCGTGAACGTGTTTTGCTGGCTTACATGGAAGCTGCACAAGAGCGTGCGGCCACCGTCGAGTGGCACCTCAAGACCATGTGCGAACTTCGGTCGTGGACGCACGCCCAACTCTTGACACGCAACCTGATAGCCGAAGCCGCCAAGCACCACGATGACCTTCACCCGATCGAGCACTTCCATCTCGCGGGTGAAAAATGATCGGCAGGTGTCCCGCTCGCCCGTTGTCGGCTTGTTGGCCGGAGGAGCACACTTCACCGGCGAGGTGATCCAGGCGTCTTTCATCTTCAGTCCGTCATCGAGTGCCGTCGACTCGGGCTGGGATGCGTAGCCGGCCCGCCAGAGCGCCCGATAGAGCCAATCGCCGGAGCGATCGCCCGTGAACATTCGGCCGGTGCGGTTCGCGCCGTGAGCTGCGGGGGCAAGCCCGACAACCAGCAGATGCGCATTTGGATCGCCAAACCCCGGCACGCCTCGGGCCCAATACGTGTCGTCTCGGTAGGCGGCTCGTTTCTCCTCACCGATCTGTTCGCGCCATTCGACGAGGCGCGGACACCGGCGGCAGTCCGCTACTTCGTCAGCGAGAATCGACAGCGCTGAGGCGCGAGTCATGGAATTCACGAGCAGCAGGCTACGTTGACACGTCGATGGCACGACGTTCTTCTGCACCTCAGGCTCCAAAGCCCACTCTTGTTTTGTTCGTTCGACACGGACAGACGCCGACTACGGGGGCCTCGCTTCCGGGCCGAGCCCCCAACCTTCACCTCGCCGAGAAGGGAGTGACTCAGGCCGAGGCCGCCGCTGTCCGAATTGGCGCGCTGGAAAGCGTCGCGGCGGTGTACGCCTCGCCGATGGAACGCACTCAGGAGACGGCAGCGCCGATTGCGCGAGCTCGAAAGCTCCGCGTCCGAAAGGCCGCCGGACTGATCGAATGCGATTTTGGCAAGTGGACGGGCAAGAAACTGGCCGACCTTCGCAAGCTTCCCGAGTGGAAAACAGTTCAGCGGTACCCCAGCGGCTTCCGGTTCCCAGGGGGCGAGTCGTTCTCGGAGATGCAAAGCCGGGCCGTCGATGCGACTCACGACCTGGTCGCCGCTCACCCCGGCGAGACTATTGTGGCCGTGTCACATGCCGATGTGATCAAGGCTGTTGTCGCTGCGGCGGCGGGCACGCATCTTGACCTGTTCCAACGGATCGTCATCTCGCCCTGCTCGATCACCGGGGTCCTTTACAGCGCAGAGGGCCCGATCGTCCTCACTGTCAATTCCACGGGCGACGACCTGTCGTCACTGGTGCCGTCATGACCAAATCATTTGACTTCAGCGATATGGAATTCTTCACGGTTGGCACGCTCGGGCCGCGCGGTGAGCGAGCGTTCTTCCTCCAGGGACGAGCGTCCGGCAAACTCGTTTCGTTGAAAGTCGAAAAGCAGCAGGTGTCCGCCCTCGCCGACTATCTCGACCAGGTACTCGAAGACCTTCCCGAGATCGAGCAGGAACCCTTCGTGACAGAGGCCGCCGACCTCGATCTACGCGAACCCGTTGTCTCCGCGTTCACCGTGGGCGGGCTCGGCGTGGCCTATTCCAGTGACGAAGATCGTCTCGTTGTCATGGCTGAAGAGCTACTGGATACCGATGAGCCCGATGAACTCGAAGCCGCCCGAGCACGGTTCCTTCTGCGTCGGGACCAGGTTGCACACTGGATCGAACGAGCTCGCGAGATCGTCTCCGCGGGCCGGCCACCATGCCCGTTCTGTGGCACACCGCTGCAGCCGCGCAACGGCGACTGGTGCTCCTGTAGCAACTGAGCTCTCTATGTCCAAGGAAACAGGAGCCCACGAGTCCAACACCAATTCACGGTCGCCTTTTCTTGACCGCCCTCCTATCGAAACGGCCCGAGCGTTGACCTTGTTGGCCGAGGGGAAAGCCGACCTCGTCGGTCGCATGCCCTACTCATCGAACGCTACGTTCCTGGTCGACGTTCACCACGATGGGCTCCACGCCCAGGCGATCTACAAGCCTGAGGCTGGCGAGCGGCCCCTCTGGGACTTCCCCGATGGCCTCTATCAGCGCGAGGTGGCAGCGTTCGAGATCGACGACGTGCTCGGGTGGGGTTTGGTCCCACCAACGATCGTGCGCGATGACATGGTGCACGGCGTCGGATCGGTTCAGCTTTTCATGCCGAACGATCACGAAGAGCACTATTTTTCGTTGCACGAGGCCGACGACACCTACGACGACTCTTTCCGCCGTATCTGTGTTCTCGATCTGGTGATCAACAACACCGACCGCAAATCTGGACACTGCCTGCTCGGCACTGACGGACGCATCTGGGCCATCGACCATGGTGTGGCTCTACACCATGAGTTCAAACTGCGCACGGTGATCTGGGACTTCGCCGGCGACTGGATCGACGATGAGGTCTGTGACGATCTCTGGCGGTTCTTGGCGGAGGATCTACCGGGGCCGCTGTCGGAGCTTCTGAGCCCACTCGAACGAGACGCTATGCGTACCCGGGCCCGCGCTGTCGCGACAGCGCGTCGATTTCCTGAAGATGACACCGGCGGCCGTCGCTGGCCGTGGCCGCTGATCTGAATCAGGCAGTTCCTTACAAACGGCGCTTTCAGCTGTGGACATCCTTGTGGATAACTTCATTTCACAAAGAATTTTTGTCCCATTTGCCCTGAAATTCCGCGGTTCTTCTCTTTGACAGAGAGAAACTCGAAAAAATAGCAGGCTAAACCCAGCATGGAAATTTTAGCTGTGCTATGGTTTCTCTTACCGCATCGCTTCTCCAGGTCTCCTGGGGAAGCGATTTCTGCTTTTCGGCCAGAATCGCAGTCGACGGCGCGACAAGATCAACGCCAACTGACAACCGGGCCCCCGCACCCAAAACGCGAACGTGTCCCGAGGAAAACCTCGGGACACGTCAAGTCTCTTTGCTGATCACACCAGCGACCGAAAGGCTTAGCGGTTGGCCAGCGCCTCGATCAGCTTGGGCAGCACCTTATGGACATCGCCCACGATGCCGAGGTCGGCGACGGCGAAGATCGGCGCCTCCGAATCCTTGTTGATCGCAATGATGTTCTTCGAGCCCTTCATGCCCACCAGGTGCTGGGTGGCACCGGAAATGCCACATGCGAGATACACGGTGGGCTTGACGACCTTGCCCGTCTGCCCAACCTGGTGGCTGTAGGGAACCCAACCAGCATCGACGATGGCGCGGCTTGCGCCGGCCGCTCCGCCCATGCTCTTGGCCAGCGTCTCGATCATGGCGTAGGCAGCGGACTCACCGAGGCCACGGCCGCCAGAGACAACGATGGCGGCTTCATCGAGCTTCGGTCCATCGGCTTCTTCAGCGTGGGTCGCCGTGATGCGAGCGGCACCGGCAGCACCGGAATCGGGAACATCAAGGTCCTCGGTATCGGCCTCTGCGCCACCGACACCCGCAGCCTCGAACGACTTTGGCCGCACGAGGAAGATGCCGGACTTGCCGGACGTGTTTTTGGTCTGGACGTCGGTGGTGCCACCAAAGACCGGCTCCGAGCCGACCAGTTGATCGCCATCAAGCTCAAGGGCCACGACATTGGTGATCACTGGCGTGTCGAGTTTCACCGCAAGGCGGCCCGCAACATCGCGACCGTCCTGAGTTGTGCCGAGCAGGCACGCGTCGGGGGCATCAACATCGCCACCCTCAATTGCCGCGGCAACCGCAGATGCAACAGCCACACCCTGCAGGGCGCCATCGAGATCACCGGTCGAGTACACGACGTCAGCACCGTGCTCACCAAGCTCTTGCGCGTACTCATCACCGTCGCCAGCCATGAACACCTCGACGGTGTCGGCCAAGTCACGGGCGCCCGCCAGCATTTCGAGGGTGATGGACGCAACGGCGTCGCCATTGGCCTCTCCAAATACCCAGATCTTGTCGAGTCCCATCAGAGAACCTTCAATTCGTCGAGGAACGCCACAATTCGCTCGTGGGCATCACCTTCGTCTTCGATGATCTCCCCGGCTTCACGGGAAGGAGCTTCTTCGATTGCCACGATCTCCTGACCGGCGCCGGCCCAACCAACCTGGTCAGCATCGATGCCGAGATCAGCAATTGTGAGCTCGTCGAGAGGCTTTGACTTGGCGGCCATGATCCCCTTGAACGAGGGGTAGCGGGGCTCGACCACACCAGCGGTAACAGACACGAGCGCCGGCAGGGGGCACTCGACCTCGTCGTAGCCGGCCTCGGTCTGACGGCGCACCTTTGCGGTGCCACCATCGATGGCAACCGATTTGGCAAACGTGACCGACGGCAGATCCATCAAAGCGGCGACCATCTCGGGCACAGTGCCCGTGTAGCCATCGCTCGACTCCGTGGCGGCGAGGATCAGATCGGGTTCCTGGCGGGCGATCGCCGCGGCGAGCACCTTGGCGGTGCCGAGCGCATCGCTGCCTTGGAGCGCATCGTCACTCACGATGGTGGCACTTGCGGCCCCCATCGCGAGGGCGGTGCGCAGACCACTGACCTCATTTTTCGGAGCCATCGATACCAGATGCACCTCACCGTCACCGGCAGCATCGACAAGCTGGAGAGCCATTTCGACCCCGTAAGAATCCGATTCGTCGAGGATGAGCTTCGAGTCCCGCTTGAGCGTCTTAGTCTCGGGGTCGAGCGCACCGGGATCGGCTGGATCCGGGATCTGCTTTACACAGACAACAACCTTCATAGCGGACAAGTCTGCCACCAGCGCAGGGGTTTCCCCCTACATGGGCGTGCGCAAATAGCTCCATGTTTTCGACTCGCCTCATCGGCGAGTAGCGTCAGGGCCTTGCGCGTGCTGTTCATCGTCAACTCAGTGGCCTCGTCAGTCACGGCTCGGCGTCGTGTGGTGATCCACAAAGCGCTCTCTGCAGATCATGACGTGACACTGGCGGAGACCTCTCGACGCGGTCACGCAACCCGACTCGCCCAGTCTGCGGCACGCGATGGTTACGACCTGGTTGTCGTGCTCGGTGGCGACGGCACGCTCAACGAAGCCGCCAACGGACTTGCTGGCACCGACACTGCCTTAGCGACTCTCCCGGGCGGTTCCACCAACGTCTTCGCGAGAATTCTCGGACTTCCCGACGATTCCGTTGACGCCGTCGGGGTGCTTCTGGAAGCT
>JAACCU010000152.1 GCA_009937405.1 Actinomycetota bacterium | reverse complement strand
TTCATCATCATGGTCGTCGCCGCGATCGGTGAAGCCGGCCTCGGTTTAGTCGAACGCTTCCTCTCCAGCCGGATCGGTGAGGGCCTCATCTTTGACCTACGCGTCCGCTTGTTCGATCACGTGCAACGCATGCCGCTCGCCTTCTTCACCCGCACTCAAACGGGCACGCTGATCTCACGGCTGAACAATGATGTGATCGGTGCACAACGAGCCTTCACCGGCACCCTTGGCACCGTTGTCGACAACGTCATCACCCTCGGCGCCACGCTCATCACAATGCTGCTGCTCGAGTGGAAGCTCACCCCGCTCGCCATTGTGATCCTGCCAATCTTCGTGCTTCCTGCCCGCCGCGTCGGTGCCGGGCTCCAAGAGATCACCCGCGAGGGCATGAACGTCAACGCATCGATGAACAACACGATGACCGAACGATTCAACGTCTCGGGTGCGCTGCTCGTGAAGCTGTTCGGTCGTCACACCGCCGAGGCTGGCGATTTCTCCAACAAAGCCGGACGGGTCCGTGACATCGGAATCCGCTCGGCCATGTACAGCCGCATTTTCCTCATGGCGCTCACGCTCGTCGGTGCCATCGGCACTGCCCTCGTCTACTGGTGGGGCGGCCATCAGGTGATCGACGGCAGCATCACCCCAGGCACCCTCGTCGCCCTCGGCCTCTACACCGTGCGCATCTACATGCCACTCACATCGCTCTCCAACGCCCGGGTCGACATCATGACGGCGTTCGTCTCGTTCGAGCGGGTGTTCGAGGTACTCGATTCGCCAAACGCCATCGAAGACGCTGACGACGCTGACGAACTCACCTCTGCCACCGGCACGCTGCGGTTCAACAACGTCACCTTCCGCTACCCCGACCCCGCCCCCGGCACGCCCGAATCGCTCGGCGGCGGCGAACAAACCGGCTCGCCGAGCGATGTCCTCCACGCCATCAACCTGTCTGTCGAAGCTGGACAGATGATCGCCGTTGTTGGCCCGTCCGGGGCGGGCAAGACCACGCTCACCTCTCTGGTTCCGCGTCTCTACGACGTCACCTCCGGCAGTATCGAGATCGACGGTCACGACGTCCGCTCAGTCACCCAAGACTCGCTGCGCCAGGCGATCGGCGTTGTCAGCCAGGACCCGCACCTGTTCCACGATTCGGTTGGCGACAACCTGCGCTACGCCCGTCCTGACGCATCCGCTCAGGACCTCATCGTCGCCTGCAAAGCCGCTCGCATTCACGACGTGATCGCCGCCCTTCCCGAGGGGTACGACACCGTCGTCGGCGAGCGTGGATACCGTCTGTCCGGCGGCGAGAAGCAGCGTCTGGCCATCGCTCGCATGCTGCTCAAGAACCCTGCGATCGTGGTGCTCGACGAGGCCACATCGCATCTCGACACCGAAAACGAAGCCCATGTGCAAGAGGCTCTCGCCCATGCCTTGCAAGGCCGCACCTCGCTCGTCATCGCCCACCGCTTGTCGACCATCACCGACGCCGACGTCATCGTCGTGCTCGACGAGGGCCGCATCGTCGAACAAGGCACCCACGACGAACTCCGCCACGCCGGCGGCGTTTACGAAGACCTCTACGCCACCCTCGTCCAAGCCGAAACAGCCGACTAGCGATCCATTCGTTGGCGGAACTAGCGCCTCAACGGTCCAGCGCGCGCTCGGTCGCTCGACCAATGAGCCAGGCATGAACAGGATCAGGGCCGCTCAGCATCTCGGGGTGCCACTGCACACCAATTGTCGCCTCGCCCGCGAATTCGATTGCTTCAATCGCGGGTTCGACATCGCCGTCGCTGTGGCCACAGGCAATGACTCCGGCACCCACCGCTGCGATGGTCTGATGATGAAGACTGTTGACCGACGTCCGTTCGCCGTAGAGCCCGGCCAACGTCGACCCCGGCACGAACTCGACGTCGTGGAGCAGATGGTCGATCGGCAGATCGTGTCGGGCGTGTTCGGGAACGTGGGCATTCATCGTCCCACCAGCTCGAACGTTCAGAAGCTGAAAGCCGCGGCAAATACCGAGAATCGGCACAGCGGCATCCCGAGCAGCATCGAGCAGTTCGAACTCAAAAGCATCTCGATCCGGCTCAAGGGCCGTGAGATCGGGAGTCACCTCTCTGCCGTAGGCGCCAGGATGCACATCGGCGCCGCCGGAAAGAACCAGACCATCCAAGCGCTCGACCACATCGACCGGGGTGTCGGCACTCACAAGCACCGGGAGCCCGCCGGCAGCCACGACGGCACGGGTGTAGTGACCAAAGAAGACGTCGACCTCGATGGTGTTGAGAACGCCCGGAAGCCCGCCGATCTGAGAACCGGGCTTTCTTCTCCCCGTCAGACCAATGAGCGGCTGCATCACTCGGGGGTCACATAGGCCGCGGTGATCCCGCCATCGACCACGAACTCCGTGCCGGTGGTGAACGAGGAATCATCCGAAGCGAGCCACAACGCAGCCTTGGCTTGCTCAGAGGCCAAGCCGAAGCGGCCCATCGGGATATGTCGGAGCCGACGCTCCTTCTTCTCCTCGGTGTCAAGGTAACTCATCAGCATCTCGGTATGGAGAGGACCAGGGCACAACGCATTGACCCGAATGTTCTCTCGGGCGTGGACCACGGCCAGTTCACGACTCATCGCCAACACCCCGCCCTTCGACGCGGTGTACGCAATTTGAGGTGTGGCAGCTCCCATGAGCGCCACGAAACTGGCCGTGTTGATAACCGAGCCTCCTCCGGCCCGACGCAATGCTGGAATCCCATAGCGGCACCCCAGCCACACTCCCTTCAAGTTGATGTCGATTGTTTGGTGCCAGACCGATTCATCGGTTTGTTCCGCGTCCCCATCGTCGGGGTGCATGATCCCCGCGTTGTTGAACAACACATCGAGGCGCCCGAACGCAGATTCGGCCACGGCCACCATTGCCTCCGCATCGGCCGCCACCGAGACATCGGCGTGCACGGCAACAGCCACACCCCCCGCGGCTTCAATCTCGGCACACACGCGAGCCGCTCCTTCGCGGTCACGATCGACCACGGCCACGCTGGCTCCTTCAGCGGCGAACAGCAGCGCCGTTTCGCGGCCAATTCCTGATGCTGCACCAGTAATGAGGGCGGTCTTGTCTTGGAGTCGCACGCAGACCAGCAAAGCAGGTTTCAGACCCCGCCGCGAACGCACACCTGGCTTTCATGTCTCGGGACCCGCACGGAACCTCTCACCGCAGGCTATTCGTTGCTGCTCAGCCAGGCGCGAGCGACATTACGTCGGGACCCTGGCCGGCAACATTGTTGCAGGCGTAGTCACCGGGAGCGGCCGCGTAGAGCAGGTTGAGGCACGTGCCAGTGGCTTGTTGACCGTAGGCGTTCGGATGCATCGACTCTTGCGCGTCGCCTTGGGTTAGACCCGTGACCAGGAACCGACCCCATTCGGCATTGGGCCCTTTCCCGTGTGCAGTGTGGACCGAACAGACCTCTCGATCCTCCAACTGATTCGACAGGTCAAGGAACTCGACGCCCTTCGCCGCCGCAACCGAGGCAAGGTTGCTCGAAATCTGCGGGACAAGCGAGTCACGGGCCCAGGTGGCGTCAACGTCCCAGAATGGACAGCCACCAACTGAGGTGCGGTCCCAACCGGACTCGCTGTAACGGATTTCGCTTCCACGCGGCATGGGTGAGGGGTAGCTCTGGAGCACAAGGCGGTAGTCGGTGTCGCCGGCGGCGGCCATCACCGCCCTGATCTCATCAATGGCGGCACCAACCCCGGCCATGGCTGCGGGCATCCTGGCGTTGACATTGGCCTGTTGTTCGCCGTTGCACGTGTTGGGCCACCAGCTTGGGCTGGTGTTGTATTCGATGGTGCAGTCGATGATGATGCTGGAAAATCCGAGATCGTTGCCACCGATCGACAACACGATCATCTCAACATCATGTGAAGCCGCTAGCGCCGCGAGTTGGTCAGCCTGAGGTGCCTCCCCACCCTGACCGACACCACCGCTGCTGGCCCGGTAGATGTTTTGGGTGACCGCACCCGAGCAGGCGAGATTCACCTGATCGTCCACGGCAATCTGGCTCGTCAGCACTTCGCTCACATCTGAGCGGTGACACCCATTGGAGTACGTGTCGCCGTAGACGCGTGATGCGTCGTAGCGCCAGATGCCCTTTCGCTTGTAGGCGGCACGGTCGGTGCCCCCGCGGTTGCCTTCCGGTGTTGCCCAGTTGCCTTGCCAACGGCCGGCCTCACCCGAGATGTAACTATCGCCGAGCGTGACGACCGCCGTGGGCTTGTTCGTCGGCGGAGCAGTCGTCGTGGTCGGCGGAGCAGTCGTCGTGGTCGGCGGAGCAGTCGTCGTGGTCGGCGGAGCAGTCGTGGTGGTCGGCGGAGCGGTCGTGGTGGTCGTGGCATTCTTACCGCCGCCGTTGCCCCCACCTTTACCCTTGGAACCGGCACCGACAGGCACGGCCATGGCGGCAACGACTACGAGCACGACGGTTGCGAAAACATAACGGCGCATCGGGTTCTCCGTTCGGGCTGAGAGGGGAACGCCCAGTTAGCCCGATAGTAGCTGAATCCGGCGCGCCAGTGAAGTGTGACGAGAGTCCATTCGCTTCAAAGCGAACCCTCGGACTGGTTCAGAGCACAACGGCGGCGCGCCGGCGACCGCTATTCGTAGTGGTGGATCGGCACTTCACCGGCACGCATGTCGGCTATGGCCCGCTCAACGTCAACGATCGACTCCTCAAGTTCGACGATCACTCGATCCGGGTCGGCACCAAATGGCAAGTTGTCGATCAGTGTCCCCAGCCGAGATTGTGCCCGCCATGCGGCGAACTTGGCCCATTCGGCATACAGCCCCTCGTGATCGTCGACGACGATCAGGTCACGTGAGCGGCTCTGTTCGTCCGCTGACGAATCCATCGCCACATATCCGTTGACCATCGAGATTCGTTCGCCCAACGCGTTGAGCGGTGCACCCCGGTGCACGATCATGTTGCCGTGCAGAGCTATCGCGTAGCCAGGTCCGGGAAACGCCGGTGCGACGACACGCTCGCGAGGCATCGCCTCACCCCGTGCGCGCATCTCAACCATCTCGTGCTTGGTGCCTCGGAACCACTCGAAATGGCCGCCGTCGAGTGTGGCCGGATCGGTCACTGTCATCACAAAATCGAGCGGCAGCGTGTCGTGGTGCCATTTGTCGACGGCAGCGCCGAGTGTGGTGGGCTGATAGTTGATGTGACCGAGGTGGAGCGGCATTGCGTGCGGCGCAACGTCGACGCCGTAGATCGACGCCATGTGATCGGAGACGTCGGGCGAAATGCAGAGGTCGCGCAGCCAACGTGACCGATAGCAACCACCGCGGGTCATCCGCTCGATCCGGTTACCGGCGGGCTTGGCGAAATCAAGCAGACGTCGGGCGAGAGCGAGCATGACCTCGGTGCCCTCATCGGAGAGAACACGAAACGGCGATGAGCACGCTACGGGCGTGGCTTTGGTGGCGATCTCGGCGTCGTCATAGCCAAGATCGCTGAGCATCACGATCTCGGTCGGCGCTTCGAGGGCCAGATGCCGAGCTGGATCGAACTCTGGTTCATCGTCGAACCACTCGTAGTCCGCCGGCTGCACTGACGGGAACGGGATCGCAATACTCATGCCCAACATTGTGCCTTACAACCCGAACAACGCTTACGATCGGCTCATGCGTCTTCCCTTCGCTCTCGCCTTCGTCCTGATCACCGCAGCCTGTAGCGGCGACGCCGACAGCACGTCCGGTTCGGGAGAAAACGGTAACGACACATCACAGATCGACGACACATCACCGATCGACGACACCCAGTCATCCGACGACTCCAACCCCAGCGACAGCGACGACGCGGCGACCCTTTTCCCGGCGTACTTTGATGTGCGCGCCTCGGCCGAACAGGTCACTATCACGGGCGCCACGCCAGGCATCGATGCCGAACTCACAAACGGCACCAATACCTACACGGGATCGGTCGACGATCTCGGCAACCTCATTTTCCGCTTGGTTGAACCCGGCGGCGGATACACGGTCACAACGTTCGCGATGCCAGACGAGATCAGCGACGAGTTCACCGTGCCCACACTCGACGACCACCCCGACGCTGAATTCTTCACCGGGCAAAAGCTCGAGGAGGGCCTCAACTACATCGAGATGCGCGACGGCACACTGCTCTCGGCAATGGTCCGATTCCCGGAGGCTTCCGGCGACGGGCCCTTCCCGACAGTGGTCGAATACTCCGGCTACGACCCGTCCAGCCCCATCGAGGAAGAGCCAGCAATCGGGATCTATCGCGCGCTCGGCTACGCCACCGTCGGCGTAAACATGCGCGGGTCTGGCTGCTCGGGCGGCGCGTTTGACTACTTCGAGCCGCTCCAGGCCATCGACGGCTACGACATGATCGAGGCCATCGCTGCGCAAGACTGGGTACAACACAACCATGTGGGGATGGTGGGCATCTCGTACTCGGGCATCTCCCAGCTCTACGTGGCAGCCACCCAACCCCCGTCGCTCGCCGCCATCACCGCCATCTCGATCATTGAAGACAGCTACCGATCGACGATCTATCCGGGTGGCATTTACAACAATGGCTTCGCCAAGTCGTGGGGCGATGCCCGCCAGCAAGCCAACGATGCCTTCGGCCAAAAGTGGGTAGCCCAACGCGCAGAGTTCGGTGACGAAATCTGTGGTGCCAACCAGTTGCTCCGGAGTCAAAACCGTGACCTTGCTGCAGAAGTAGCCACCCATACCTTCTACGACTCTGTCGTCGGTGACCTGCTCTCACCGCGAACATTCGTCGATCAGATCACCGTGCCGACGTTGATCGCCGGCGCCTGGCAAGACGAACAGACGGGCGGACGCTTCGCCACCATGCTCGACAACTTCACGGGTACCGATGTTCTCAAGGTGTATCTCTACAACGGCGCCCACGCCGATTCGCTCGGTCCGGAAAACCTGCAACGAGCATCAGAGTTCATGGACGTCTACGTCGCCAAGAAGACGCCCGAGATCAGCAGGTTCATGCGAGCCGCAGCATCGATCCTCTACGAGCAAGCATTCGGGGTGACGGGTGTGATCGTTCCCGACGACCGGTTCACCTCACTCGACGAAGCGCGGACCACCATCGAGTCCGAGCCGATGATCACCGTCTTCATTGAAATGGGCTCAACAGATTTCGCTCCCGGCGCTCCCCAGTCGCGCTCACGGGTGACGTTCGACTCGTGGCCACCGCCAGCTGCAGAGATGATGTCGTGGTCCCTGAAGTCGGGGGGAGCGCTCGCTGCTTCAGCGCAGCCCAACTCGTCTGTTGAGTCGTTTGTGGTCGACGTTGACCGATCACAGGAACTCACCAAAACCGGCGACGGCGAGGACGATGCCAACGAGTTCGACAATCTTGTATGGATGGCCCTCGACCCCGCCAATGCCCTCGTCTACGACACTGCCCCATTGAGCGACGACTATTTACTCGCCGGCAGTGGCTCAGTCCGCTTGTGGATCTCGGCTGACGAAAACGACGCTGACGTTCAGGTCACGATCAGCGAGATACGCCCCGATGGCCAAGAGATGTATGTCCAATCCGGTTGGCTCCGGGCCTCACACCGCCAACTCGTTGGGCCCGATGACGACCCCGACATGATCTATACCCACATCGAAGCTGACGCCGTCGCCCTACCCCCCGACGAGTTCACTGAAATCGTCGTGGAAATCTTCCCCGCAGGCCACGTTTTTCGAACAGGCTCCACGATCCGGCTCACAGTTGATAGCCCCGGCGGAAACCGCAACCTGTGGGCGTTTGACGTGCTCCCCTACGACGGCAGCACCATCTACGTCAGCCTCGGCGGCACCACCGATTCTGTCCTCGAACTACCGATGATGCCCGCGCCCGCCGATATCTCCGACGACCTACCGGTTTGTGGCGCTCAGCGCAGCCAGCCCTGCCGGCCGACCGTTACCTGGAACAACACCGTGGTCGAGTGAGCAAAACGAGAGACAGACCCCAGCGTGCCTCATGTCCGGCTTGCCGCAGGGGCGACAGGTTCTGCGCGAATACGGCCCATGCCGGCGAGACCGCTGAGAAACGGTGAACGCACCAGAACGAGCCCAGCAAAGACAAGAGCGCCGATAACGAAGTACATGCCGTCGTAGCCGAAGCTCTCGGCAATGAATCCAAGCGCCAGCGTGCCCGCTGAGCTGGCAATGTCACCAAAAGTTGTGACGGTGGCGACAACTTTCGAACGATCAGCCTCATCAGCAGAGTCGACGGCGATCAAGATCATGAGCGGTACGTTCCACGCCAGCCCGAGGGCAAAAACAAACGCACCCAGGTAGAGCTGCCCGGTGCCACCGGCAGTGGCCAGAATCAGAACACCAGCGATGACCAGCGACTGAGCAATCGAAACCAGCGTCCGCCGCGGGAACAGTGCCATGACCCTGCCCTGCAGCAGACGCATCGCCACAGTTGTACCGGAGTAAAGCAACAGGAGCCAACGAACTTGCTCCATCCCGAATTCTTCGGCGTAGTCGGCAATGAAGGCGTTGAAGCCCATGAACGCCGTGAAAACCATGAGGTTCACCAGACCAACGCGTGCCGCGACAGGATGAAAAACTTCGCGCATCTTTGAGGCGGCAACCACATGGTCAGGCCGTGTCTCCGGCAAGGTGACGGCCACAAGGGTGGTGAGCAATGCGAATCCGGTGGCCATGAGATAGGTCGACCAGAATCCCCACTCCTGCATGACCCATTCACCCGAGGTTTGCCCGATGGCAAAGCCGACCAGAACCATCGTCGAGAACACAGCAAACACGCGGTCCCGATGCTCTGGAGACGGCAGCTCGGTGGCCGTCGTGGCCAGTGCGAGATACATCGCCGATGACCCTGCGCCGGTCAAAACCCGAACCGCAAACAGAACCCACAGATGCCCGGTATCAGCAGCCAGCATGTGACCGATCTGAGCCACCGCCACAATAAGCGAGCCGACAATCATCAGCGGCCGGCGGCCATAACGGTCCGACATCACACTGGCCACAGGCCGGGGAAACAACATGCCAACCGCAAGAAGGCCGAACACCAGGCCAATGTCGGCCTTCGAACCACCGAGCTCACGTTCCACGAGCCGTGGCAGGACCGGAAACGACAGACCGGCGACAGAAAAATAGCCGATGGTGGCCAAGAAAAGACCCAGAACCTGCGGCGGGTAGACACGAGGCCGGGTGGGCATGCGTGGCACCGTACTGGTGAGCGGATAGACAACCTGCGTGGGATTCGCCGGCCGGTCAGCCAATTCGATGCACGTGCCTCGCTCCTATGCGTTTGGGGGGTGGATCTTCCGCGTGTTCGCGCGCTGGATGAGCAAACCTGGCTCTGACCCACTGCCCGAACTCGGCGACACACCGGTGGTTATGGTCGCCAACCACAGCAGTATCTGCGACCTGTTCTATGCCATCGCCATGCTGTCGGACTGGGGCTATCCGGCTCGCTGCCTTGTGCGCTACAACTACTTCAAAAATCCGCTGGCGGGCGCTTTCCTCCGCTCGGTAGATTGCATACCGGCCGGTGGCGGCGGCACCGATGCGACCTCCACCGCTCTCGAAACTCTTGCCAGCGGACGACCCATTGCGGTCATGCCGGAAGGGCGGATCACACCGCGCGACCAGCGCGACCCCGATGGAATGGGTCCATTCCGTCCCGGCTACATCGACATTGCCCGCCAAGCCAACGCCCAGATTCTGCCCGTCGCCTTAATCAACTCCGATGACGTGTGGGGAAGTCGAGCCAAGCTCCCACGAATGCACCCGTTCCGGCGGCCAAAGGTCACGCTTGGAACCGGCACCCCCATTCATCTTGGCGACCGGGACGATGCCGCTATCGAAGCCGAAGTGCGCATCCAGATGGCTTCGATTCTCACTCGGGCCTAACGTCGATACATGGCATCAATCGAAGCCGCGATTCCAATCGTTTTCCTCCACGGGTTCGCCACCAACACCCAACGCACGTGGAAAGAACCCGGCTGGTTTGACCTCGTAAAAGAAGGCGGACGGCGCCCCGTCGGCATTGACCTGCTCGGCCACGGCGACGCCGACAAGCCCCACGACCCGGATGCCTACGCCACACTCGTCGACAATGTGATCGCCGAACTTCCCGTAGACCCCAACGGCGAATCAAAGCTTGGCTTTCAGCGCCAACTCGACATCTGCGGCTACTCGATGGGTGCCATGACCGCGCTCGAGATCGCCATTCGTTACCCGTCCCTCGTTCGCAAACTCGTACTTGCAGGTGTCGGTGAAAACGTGATCGGTGGTAGCCGCCGACCAAACGAGGGAGCCGTTGACGAGGACACCGGTCTCGATGATGTCGGCTACCGATTCCAAGGCATGTTCAACCAGCCCGGCAACGACCCACTGGCTCTCGCTGCCCTCTCAGAGTATCGATCGCGTCGGACAGGCCCAAAAATCTTCACGCCTGAGACGCTCGCCACGGTGCAAGCCGACTGCCTGATCGTGATCGGTGACGAAGACTTTGTGGGTCGTCCCGAACCGCTCGCCGAACTCCTCCCCAGTGTCGAAACGGTGATTCTCCCCGGCGTTGACCACTTCGGCCTGCCCAAGCAGTTCGGCTTCATCGATGCTGCCCTCGAGTTTTTGGGTGCCGTTCCAGACTGGTAGCGCCTAACCTCGTCCCCCAAGGGCCGCTAGCTCATCGGGTAGAGCAGGAGACTTTTAATCTCAAGGTGCCGGGTTCGAGCCCCGGGCGGCCTACCACCTCAGACCTGCACGTTCACCGCTACAGGGGCGCAACCGACTGTTGCGATCTAGTCCTTTCGGACCTGTTTGCTGGACCTCACCGCGTCACGCCGGTAGCGTTTTCCACACGAAGGCCGTCAAGAGAGAACCGCGTAGGAAATCTTGAGACACGCCATCTGGGGGCCGTTCCGCAACGCGCCCTGTGAAGATCCGACCACGAAAGCACATGGAATAAAAATGTCCCACGTCATCGCCACCCAACTGATCCCCTCTGATCCTGCGGCGTTTCGTGCCTCAATCTCGGAAATGATCCGACCAAAGCTGGAGGCTCTTGGCGCTCACTATGTCGTCGCGAACGAGTCGATTGCAGGTGGATCTCAGATGGGCGTGTTCACCATCGGTTCTCGTTGGGCGTCGGTTGATGCCGGCTTCGCAGCACTCGACGAGTTCTACGCCGACCCTGAGGTGATCGCTACCCTCACCGCGACACCGGTCCAGCCTGTTGGCCGAATGGCAGGCGTGGTCGAGGCTGAGCGGGGAAACCCAAGCGGCGCATACACCGTGGCCTTCTCCTCTACCCTCGAAAATTTCGACCGGGGACAATCCGAAGAGTTCTACGACATCGTGTCGTCGGTCATGACAGGGGCAGGAGTCAATGGCATGCGGATGATCCGTTGGATCGCCGCCGGCCCGTTGAGCGGCAGTTGGGCCGCCCTATTCTACACCGATTCTCTCGATGCGTACATGGCCGGCATCGCTGCGCTGTACGCAACGCCAGAGGCAACCTCTTTGATGGCCCAGTGGGGTATGCAACCGTTGTCACGAACAATTTCAATCAGCCACTGACCCCGTCAGATTAACTACCGCTGAAGTTTGGTTCGAGCCCCGGGTGGCCTGCCCCTTCTGACCGGTCAATCAAGATCGGGCAGATGCCCGAAGCTGAAATTCAGACGGTCATCACCACGGTCGTCGCTCGGCTCCGCTATTTCAACGTTCGTCTTCTCCGGCTCCAGGATTTCGCCAACGGCGAGCATTGCTGCACCGAGGACGGCAGATGCTGCGCCCCCTCCTTTCGCCCACTTCGCGGGACGCGTCACAACTGGGAGGGGCCGGTCGACGTCGAGCTGATCGGATGGTTCGGTCACCGGGCCAGTCTGGAACATTTGACCGCTGAATGGGCCCCGCGCCATCGCGGGCCGTTCGGCGTCCTACCATCAAGGGGTGCAACCTCGCCAAATCTTCGCCGTGCTCGTCGCCATCATTGCCATTCTTGGCGCAGCGATCTTCGTTATGAGTTGGACAGGAGACGACGACGACGTGGCGGCCGACTCGACGACGTCCATGCCCGCATCCTCGACCACCAATACCTCCTCCACGTCGACCACAACAAGCACGACCACGACAACCATCCCGGTTGACTGCACGGTCCCCGGTGACGACGCCAATGATGAGGCTTCTGACACCACGACCACCGAGGCCGCTGATCCGGCCGACGGCGACGCCGATCTTCCCGCCGACGACGAAGAGATTGTCGTTCCCACGCTCGGCCCATCATCCTCAATCACCACCGTCGGCCTCGACACGGTCAACTTCGGTATGACCGTCAAGCAGGCTGAGACCGCAGCCGGCACGTCAATGATTCCGTGCGCACCAGTGTCGAGTTGCTACCGGGTTACACCGACCGACGCCCCCGACGGCATCAGCTTCGTAGTCCACCAGGGCACCATCGAACGAGTCGACATCACCGAAGGCCCAATCACCACCCGTTCCGGCGTCGGCATCGGCACCGCCGAAGATCGCATCATCGAGTTATTTGGCAACCAGATCGAACGTGCCATCAACGACGACAGCAGCGTCGATCTGATCTTTGTCCCCCAAGACGAGGATGACGCCGAGTTTCGCGTGATCTTCACGATCCGCGACGGAGTCGTCGAAACCTTCCGCAGCGGGCGAACCCCCTTGGTGCTTGAGAAGTCGGCCTGCACTGAGACGTAGCCCCAACTAGCCGATCGAACGAAGATCGACCACGAAGACGAGCGTCTCGTTCGGGGCGATCACGCCACCGGCACCTTGAGCCCCGTATCCCATGTGCGGCGGGATGGTGAGGCGCCGCCGACCGCCGACCTTCATGCCCTGCACGCCCTGATCCCAGCCCGAGATGACCTGGCCCGCGCCAAGACCAAAGGCAAAGGTGTCGCCGCGATTCCACGAGGCATCAAACTCCGCGCCCGTCGACCATGAGACGCCGACATAGTCGACCGTGACACCTTGACCGGCTATGGCTTCGGCACCATCGCCGACCAAAAGATCGTCGATCACCAATTCGATCGGTGCCGCCGAGTCTGGAATGCTCACTTCGGGTTTGCTGAAGACGTCCATCCGGTAAATCTACCGGCGGAAAGACTCAGGCAGTTCGTCCAAATAGGTCCGACATTCGACAACCAGCGTGCCGGTTCCTGCCGCAGTGGACTCCCCGGATACGAGGTCGAGGTCTCGCACCAGTAAAATCTCACCGGCACGAACGACGTTCCCGTCGATCGAAAACTCAAAGGGCCGGTCGATCGAGGGTTCAAGTAGCCAGCCGTCTATCTGAATCGCTAGGTACGGCGACCCCAGAAAGGCTTCGACATAAACTTCTACGTTTTCGCCAACGGCAAGCACCAGAACTTCGCCGGCACCCGGAGCAAAACAGTCCGCCACAAGGTCAAACGCCCTGTCGTCAATTGTGAGGAGTCCGACCGACTCGGGTTCAGGCGGCGCCTCTGACGGCACGTCTAACGACGTCGCTGGCACTGACGTGGGCGATCGATCGGGTGGACCACCGCCAGACCCGTCCTGCACCGAACACGCGGCAGCAACGACGACGACCACAATTGCGGCAGCAAACGCTTTGGGCATTTCACTAGCCAAGCAGATCCTCCAACGCGAAACAGACCGCCTCGGAAGGCGGCCTGTTTCATACGTGTTCAATCGGGAGTCCAGTCCGATTGAGGGGTCATGCCCCGAGAAGGGGGATTTCGCCGAGGCTTTGCGACCCTGATCATATGACGCACGAGAAGGCCGCGAGTCGCGAAGTTTTTTAAAAATTCGTCGAATCCCGCCGTCTGGCCCAGAAACTACGGCCAAAGGTGGGCCAAGATGGACGAAGCCGCATCTCACCTTTGATGACGAACCCGCATCTCGCCTTTGGTGAGGAGTGAGTTGGCAAGGTGAACAGAAGATCCGTCCTCGACCGCCAGTTCGACTGACGCTGGATGCAGGGCCACGATCCGACCTGCCGTGCCCCCCACTTCGATCTCATCGCCAACCCGCACCAGGCGATGCAGATAGCGGCCGGCGGCGAGTTCGCCACCGAGTTCACGACCGCCCAGACCAACCAGCAGCCCAAATGCCAGAGCGCCAGCGAAGACAACCCCGCCGACAATGATCGAGAGGATGGTGGTCTCAACACCGAGCTGGCTGAGCGCCAACACGATCGCCACCGAATACACGAGCAAGCGGCCAAGGCTGGCCATTTGGCTTCGCATACGAGCCCCGGAGCCTTCGAACGCACCGTTCACCAATCCGCCGACAGCGAAGGCAAGAGCGCGAGCAGCAATCAGGATGAGGCCGGCGGCAAGCACACGCGGAGATTCCCGCAGGATCTCCGCCGGGATCGGCTCGAGCGTCTCCGGGTTGATGAACCCAATGGCGACAATCACGCCGATCGAGGTAAAGAACAGGAAGAGAAACATCGAACTCGCCCGAGCGGCGTCGTGCACTTCGGGATAGTCAGAGCGGTCGGTCAGGATGATGCGCCGCACCAGAGCGGCGCCAACCACACCCGACAACAGGCCGACAACAATGGCACCGGTCGCAAATATCCAAGGATCAATCATCGAATGCTCCGGTCGGTATCAGTCGGCTCAGGCTGAGCCATACCACTGTCAGTGGTCGGATCAAGGATCGTGTGCGCCACGTCCCGGGCAACCAAGAACAGGTCGACGAACACCCCGACGGCAGCCTCGGATTGCAGTCGAACATCCACGCCAACATTGGTGCGATCGAGAAGACCATTCGGCGCTGTGACGACCGCCTGCAGATCAGCCACCACCTCGCGGTCGAGGACGGTCAGGGTCTCGAGGGTTGACTGGCACAGATCACACTCGGTGATATGACGATCAACGCGGCGGCTTTCCCCGGTGTCGAGCCAGCGCTGCAATCGCTGTGATGATGGATGTCGGTTCATGAGTGATTCAGTTCCAATCCTTGAGTGCATCTTTCAGAGACTTGCGGGCGCGGTACAGGCGGGTCTTCACTGTGGAAAGTGGGAGATCGAGGGTTGATGCGATCTCGTCATACGACAGACCGTCCACTTCCTTGAGAACGATAAGGATGCGAGCATCTTCGTTGAGATGTTGCATGAGGTCCCAAAGCGCGTCGAGGTGAGCTCGGTTTTCGACCGTGCGATCGGTCTCTGGCCCACCCGTACGTTCGGGCAACGTGTCCGGAGCGTAGAGGTCTTCGCGACGGGTACGTAGCAGGGAGATGGCCGTGTTGCGGGCGGCCTTCAGCAGCCATGCTCTCGGAATCGCCTCATTCGGAGGAACCGGTGAATGACGCCACGCCTTCAGCATCGTCTCTTGCACAACGTCATCGGCGAGCGCAGCATCATGTACAACCGTAATAGCGACCCGGTAAACGGCCGCGGCGTGCTGTTCGACAACTCGACGAAGCTGTTTCTCAGAGGGACGGCCGTCGGTGACGTGATCAAGAGGAGACATGTCTGCCCTACGTCAATCGGCGGAACTGCCCCTCATGTTAAGTGGTCCCAGATTGGGCTTGTGGGGCCGATAGCGTCGCGGTGAGCCGAAAGGGAACCGGTGGTCTCGAAGCAAGAGCGAACAAAGCGGCGTGTAACCATCGCCAAAGAGCAGGAGCGCCACGCACGCGCCACTACTCGGCGACGGAGCCGTAAGCAGCGACAGCGACAGCTCATCGTCGGCGCGATCGTCGGATTCCTTGCCCTCGCGCTTATCGCACCGTTGACGGCTGGGCTGCTGCTCGACGGCAGCGGAACAGAGATTGCCACCCTCGCGACAACCACTGAGCCTCCGACGCTCGTCGACCCGGAGTTTGCTGGGGCCTCCATCTCAGGGCCGACGCCGTGTCCCGCCACTGACGGCACCGCACAACGAACCACAAGCTTCCAGCAAGCCCCACAGTTCTGCATCGATCCAGCGTTCAACTACTCGATGGTCCTCGACACCAGCGTGGGCGAGGTCGTGATCAATCTCGACGCTGCCGGCGCACCAGCCGCCACGAACCTCGCAGTCACCTTCGCCCGCTACGGCGTCTACGACAGCGCAAATGCCATCTCTTTCATTACCGGGCTCACGCTGATCGGCTCGCTCGGCTCAGCCGGCTTCATCGAACTCGCCGATCCCGCAGAGGCCCCCGAGAACCGGACATACCCCGTCGGTTCCGTCATCATGTTCACCAAGATCGGCGGGGCAATCGAAGGCCAACTGGCCATCATCAGCACCCAAGCGGCAGCGGACCGCCTCGCCGAAGACCCGGTCCATCCAATCATCGGCAGCGTTGCCGATCTTGAGACAGCCGTTGCCCTCGATACTGCTGCAGCCACGGCGGAGCTTCGGGTCAGAGACGTCACAGTGACCGAGACAACGGGCTGATCGGCGCTACCTTTTTGCCTCGTGGCAAACAACAAGCGTCAACGACAGAAAACCAACCGCGATCAAAACCGGATGGCGGCCACCGAGGCAGCCAACAAGGAAGCCCGGCAACGGCAGCTAGTCCTCTACGGTGGCTTGGCCATCGTCGTGGTCATCGTCGTGGCGTTGGTTGCGTTCTCCGGCGGTGACGATGCCGAGACCACCGAGACCGAGACCGCTGAGACCGAAACCACTGAGACCGGTAATGCGACCGAGGAAACCTCCAACGACGACACCGAAACTGACCAGGGCGATGCGGCTGCTCGGCCGATCTCTGGAGGCTGCCCCGCCGAAGACGGGTCATCGCCGCGCACGATCGACTTCGCCGAGTCGCATCCGATGTGCATCGATCCGAACGAAACCCACATCGCAGTGTTCGACACATCCGAGGGCGAGATCCGGGTCGAGTTGAACGCAGCCGATACACCGCTCACGGTCAACAACTTCGTCACACTTGCTCGCTGGGGCTACTACGACGGCACCACCTTCTTTCGCACAGACCCGAGCATCGACATCATCCAGGGCGGAGGGCCCCACACCGAGTCGCCATCGGACCCCGGACCCGGCTACACGATTCAGGATGAACCCGAGTTCGATCTCGATCCGGATACCGGGCAGATGACCGGGCCATACCGCTATGTGCCAGGCCAGTTGGTGATGGCTCGCACCGGGGCACCCAACTCGTCGAGCGCTCAGTTCTTCTTCACCACAGGAACAAATGCGGCGCTCCTCGATGGCCAGGGTGTGTATGTGGTCTTCGGTGAAACCGACGAAGCCGGCCTCGGCGTCCTTCAGAACGTGATCGGCCTGCACGAGCCGGGCGGTTCGCTCGGTGGCGCGCCGTCACGGACGGTCACGGTCAACAGCGTCACCATCGAGATCAGCTGATCATCAATTCGGCATGTGGCGATTTCGCCGCGCCCGTCCGTCAACGAACGGTCGAAGGGGCACGGCCACCGATGCCACCTCGAAACGATGGAGATCGGTAACGAAGAGTTGTCGCTCGCGGAACTCGTTGGGGATGTCGCGATCGAGATGCAGCTCACCAAACGGACGTTGGGCCCGAGCCCCGAACCAGCGGCGGCCACCGGCGCGGCCGGGCCGCCGGGTGGGTTCAAGAAACGCGACGATTCCATCCGGGGCCAGATGACCAACCAGGCCCTCAATGAACACCCCCATGTCTTGCACGAGCGGGGTCCGCACCAGAGAGACAATCATGTCGAACACTCCGTCGAGTTCACCAAGTTCGTGAAGGTCACCAAGCATCGTTGGCTCCTCGGCGTACTCCCTGAGATGGTCACTCCAGCCACCAAGGTCCAGCACACGACCCGTCGCCGCCCCAGCAATGGCGCGGCGGCGTTCAGCGAGAACAACAGTGAGTTCCGACGGAAGGCATGGAGCCATCCGGGCAACCTACCGGGCCCGGAACCTAGGCTGTCGTAGTGCCGACCGAACCTCCGTCGACACTGTGGCAGTTTCCACCGGTTGATCTCGCAGACGAACACGGCTTCGTCGCCCTCGGGGCCGACAGCGAACCCGGCACGATCCTGGCCGCGTATCGGCTAGGTATCTTCCCGATTCCGATCGAGGCGGAAGGAGAGCTGGGCTGGTGGTCGCCTGACCCGCGAGGCGTGCTTCATCTCCGGGACTTCCACATCAGCCGATCATTGCGACGCTCGATGGGACGGTTCGAGTTCCGGGTCGACACAGCATTCGATGACGTCGTAGCCGGGTGCGCTGATACGAACCGGCCACACGGGTGGATCGACCAACGGATTCGAGCCGCCTACCGAGAACTCCATGAGCTGGGCTGGGCGCACAGCATCGAGACATGGTTCAACGGGGAGTTGGTGGGCGGCTTGTATGGGCTGGCCATCGGCGGATTGTTTGCCGCAGAATCAAAATTCCGGCGAGTAACCGACGCATCCAAGGCTGCGGTCGCTGCGCTCGTTGCAGGCCTGAGCGACGAACACGGGGACCGCCGACTCGTTGATGTCCAGTGGCGGACTGACCACCTCGCCACCCTCGGCGTGAGCGAGATTAACCGCGCTGACTACATCCGACATCTACCCAGCCTGTTGGCTGTCCCCCCGTCCGCGCTCTTCTCTGGCGAGAGACTTACGATTCCGATCGCCCCGCAAGCTTGATTCCCCAACTGTTTTGACCGATGGAAGACCGATGACAGATCAGCGCATTAACCTCGCTACCGGACTCGCTGCTTGCAGCCTCGTTACCGGGCTCGCCGCCGCCCTTGGCGGCCGCCGGAAACTCGGTGTTTTTGCTGCCGCCGCAGCCGCAGCAAGCACCGTGCTCGGCCAACGAAACGCCAAGGAAGCCGGGGAGCTCGACAGTCGAGTGACCGCGATGACCGAACAGATTCGGCAGCTCGAGAGAGCCGTTGCCTCCCAGGTCCAGAATCGCATGGCAGCCGAAGACGCAGTGAAGTCGCTGAGCGAACAACTCTTTGCAGCCGAGCGGCGCGCCGGCGATGCCAGTTCCGCCCCGATCGTGATCAACACGTCCGGCGAGGGTGGCCTCACCGACGCCGCCACTGGGCTGTTCAACCACGAGTACTTCCATGTCGCCCTCGATTCTCGAATCGCCGCCGCACGCCGCCATCTCCGTCCGGTAGCGGTTGCACTCGTGCAGGTGGTTGACGGCCGTGAAGGCAGCGATCGTCCCGATGCCGAACCGGCGATCGCAGCCCACGCCTTGCTCGAAACCCTGCGTGACTGTGACACGGCTACCCGTCTCGCTGACGGCCGTTTCGGTGTCGTGCTCGAGGACACGCCGGAAAACGGTGCGATCTGGACCCTGGAGCGCGTTCGCCGCCGCATCGCCCAGGATCACCCCAACTTCACTTTTTGGGCAGGCGTTGCCTGCTACCCGACCCACGCGTTCGACGTGGGCCCCCTGATCGACTGTGCCGAAGGCGCTCTCACCGCCGCGTACGACTGGCCTCAGGACCGCATCGAAGTCGCCGTCGAATAACCATCTCCGGTGTGGGTCCGCCAGCGGATCCTCTAACCTCAACCTCGGAGAGATGGCAGAGCGGACGATTGCGTCGGTCTTGACAACCGTTGTACCAGCGATGGTACCGGGGGTTCGAATCCCCCTCTCTCCGCCACTGACGTAGCGTCACATCAATAGCGGCCCGTACGCTGACCAAAATGACCAGCAACTCGCCTGACCAGCTGTTTGATCCGAACGTGGGTCATCCTCGGCGAAGCTTGATCATGGGCATTGGGGCAGCCCTCATAATGCCCGCCACCCTGTCCACCATCACTGGAGTGTTCCCCCCTCAAGAGTGAGCAAAGGCGATCGCCGTTTGGGCCGGGTTCGCCGGCGGAGCGATCATCGCAATCGTCCCCAACTCCGCCGTCTACGTCTGGTGGGAACGCCGAGTCGACTACCCGTTGCTGGATCCCCGCGACTTTCTGATTCCCCGGTTTGGCTTGGGCGCGCTGACGATCACGATTGCTTTCATGGCGATGTTCGGCATGTTCTTTCTGATGACGCTTTACATGCAGTTCGTGCTCGGGTGGTCACCCCTTGGGACTGCGGTGCGGCTGCTCCCGTTCTCGGTGGTCATGATCATCATCGCCCCGCGAAATCCGAAGCTCACCGATCGGCTTGGAACGGGTCGAACCGTGGCGATCGGGGTCCTCATTCAGTCACTGGGTTTCCTGATCGCCGCTGTCGGGCTCAGCGAAGACTCGAGCTACTAGATTGTGCTCGCTTCGGTTATTCCGATGGCCACGGGCATGGCATTTCTCATGCCTCCGACCACCAATGCCATCGTCAGCGCCCTGCCCCAGGACAAGGCGGGCGTCGCGTCGCGTCG
>JAACCU010000151.1 GCA_009937405.1 Actinomycetota bacterium | reverse complement strand
CGTTCGGGGAATACGTCGACGGTGACGTACCGTTCGTCACTCCCAGCTCATACAAGCAAGCCACAGCACCGTACGCATAAGACGACGGCCCGATATCGCCAAACGGTACGGGACGCTCCATTTCACAATCTAGGAGAAACGGACCGGTACGGAATTTTGCCGTGCAGAAGCCACTGTCCAAAGCAAACAACAGGTTTGCCGCGCAATCGCCGCTGACAACGGCATTTCCAGCGCTATCGATAGACACCGCTTTTGCGATGAAGATCTCTTCTCCGAAATCAGCCGACATATCCCACGTGACGGTTCCGTCGCCGCCACCCCACGACAAGTCAATGTTGCCGTCCGGTTGGAAGCGCACAACGCACCCCGAAACGGTGATCTCGTCTTCCGAACAGACCCCTGCAACCGTCACTCGGCCAAGGTCGTCAATAGCCAACGCCCCATTACTGTATGGAACCGCAGGATACGAATAGAACTGGATCCCACCAGAGCCGAAGGTCACATCAAGTGAACCATCGCTGCTATATCGAACCATGCAGAACTGAGAGTCGTATTCATCGAGAACATCGTCGTACTCCTCACAATCACCGGCCACAACGACCCGATCCAAAGAATCAACCACAACTCCGCTGATGTAGTCATCGCCGTCATCGCCAGTGGGGTCGGTCATGACAACACCGCCAGCACCGAAGGTCACATCAAGCTCACCAGCCGCCGTATACCGAACCACACAAAAATCATTGTCATTACTCACCGGGTCATCACAATCACCGGCCACAACGACCCGATCCAAAGAATCAACCACAACTCCCTCGACGTAGTCATAGTCGTCGGTGCCAGTGGGATCGGTGGTGACAAAGCCATCACCCCCACCGAAGGTCACATCAAGCTCACCAGCCGCCGTATACCGAACCACACAAAAATCATCGTCACCCCAACCGGGCTCACAATCACCGGCCATCACGATCCGGTCCAAAGAATCAACCGCATTATCACGGAAGTAGACCTCGCCCGGCAAGACATCAGTACGGACAGCAGGGTCACCCGCGGCGAACCCAGGATCAGCATCCCAATCAACACCAGACGCCGGACCAGCCATCAACAACGACGCGAACGTAACAATCGCAAGAACCGGAACGAATAATTTTTGTGACTTCGTAAACATGACACTGCCTTCGAGATGTCGGGTATAAAACTTTGCCTATCTAAAACATTATCAGCCGTCAGCGCGCTCATGGCACAAACCAGCCATCAAAACCGCCACCGCACAGCCAACAGGGTCGCCCCAATGAGTCCTCGAAGGCAGACAAACGACCCACACTAAAACATCCGGCTAGCACGGCACACCGCTAACCGTTGGAGTCTCAGCGTCATCAACGTGAACAACGGTGATCGAACCACAACCAGCAGTACCAGCCCGACCGAGTTGACCGCAGCGTTCGATGGCCGATCTGGACCCAAGTCAGAGAATCCTGACCATTGCCATTAAACGCCGCCCTCTCCACCGACGACGAAGGTCGAACAACGAAACACCACTATCCGCCAACATTGTGGGCCTGGTGGGAATTGAACCCACGACCGAGCGATTATGAGTTCTTCAACACATGACTCACGCCGTCGCCCGGGGTCGCGAAAACCAATCGTATCAGCCGACTTCCAGACACAATGCCTCACGTCCTCTCACTAGATTGCGGCCCCTCTCAGCCTGCGTGAGCAATCCGTGAGCAACCAGCCACTCCCGGATCCTCAGGTAAGAGCCAGACCCGTGGACTGCCGAGCGGGGGTGGGGTTAGGGGGTTAAGGTCCGCCGTCGCAGATTTCTTGTAGAAACCTGGGTCTGCTCCGCGAGTTCGGCGCAGTGATGTGCCGCTCTCATCGCCGAGAATGCCGCGACCGCCACTGATGTTGTGAAGGGTGGCAAGTTTCTGCGCGAGCATCAGCGGATGCCACTGCGGTACGATGTCGAACGCCATTCCGACCCGGAACTAGTCAGTGCGCTCGGCGGGGACCGCCTCGATGAGGATCCGTTCAGGATGACTTCGTAGCCTGCAAATTGAAAGTGGTGCTCGGTGAGCCAGTGCGAGTCGAATCCGAGCTTGTCGCACGGCACTCCGGTGTCGATGACCCATTCGGTGGCCCGCCAGATCTGTTCGTGGGAGTACCGGCGATTGTTGGCGCAGGTGGGACGCAGCCCCCATCTTCCATCTCAACCCCGCCAAAAACGAGCACACCAACACGCAGTTCTTCACTTTGGAACGGTGGTCTGATGAGCGAGACATCACGTCAAGTACGGCCTCGGAAGGGAGTCTGGATGTGCCCGGCTACACCCGCCAATCAGTTGGTGGCGGCTGTCGTTCGGGCCGAGGAACTCGGTCTCGATGAGGTGTGGATCGCTGATGAAGGCGTTGCTCGAGATCCGATGACTGTGTTAGCGGCATCTGCGCGCGAGACCTCGGAAATCCGGTTGGCTGTCGGCATCACCTCTCCGCTACTGCGTCACCCGGGCGCGATCGCCGCAACTGCGGCCACGGTTGACGAACTCAGTGGTGGGCGATTCACACTCGGACTGGGGGTAGGCGGCCAAAAATCACTGAAACCCTTCGGACTGTCATCGGAGCGTCCAGTGGCGATGTTGCGCGAGGCGATCGTCACCGCTCGGGCGGTCCTCGCTGTTGAATCGGCAGCGGGTTACGAGCCGGCCGACCATGCCATTGGTCGGCGCGACGTCCCGATCTGGGTCGGATCGCGCGGGCCACAGATAGTCAAGTTGGCTGCCCGGCTCGCCGATGGGGTCTTTCTCAGCGGGTGCACACCAGCTGAGCATGCGATGATCGTGGCCTCCATGGAGGAGGTCGTCGAAGTACCCCAGATCGCTCTTTATCAGTCGGCGAGCGATGAGATGAACTCACCCAGCGTTCGCCGATGGGCTGATGTCGGTTCGCTGCTGACTGATGAAGCCGCCAGATGGCATCCGGCATCAATCGGGATCAACTTGGTGGATCTCAATGATGGACGCGGCGATCCAATCGAACTGGTTGAGCGGGCAGCAGAAATCTTGGGGTCATTGTGACCCTCGCCGCTTAGCAGTCGCGGATGACGTTGAACGTCGACAGCGCGGCATCGAGCTCGTACTTGCCCATTGCCGCCATCACACGTGCCAGTTCGTCCTTTGGGATCGAATGCCACGCGTCGAGTGACTCCCACCAGATCACGGCATGGAGCGCGCGTGGATCGTCGGCGTCCTCCCACATCTGCTTGCGGACGAAACCCGTCTGCTCTTCCAGGAACCGACTCCAGTGCTTCTCCTCGTGGCGAAGCCACTCGCCTCGGAGTGCGACGTCGACTTCGAAGGTGAGAAATTCAACAACCATTTGGGCTTCACTCACTGTTCGTCATCTGTAGTTCGGGGCGGGCTGAGTTCAGAGCGAGCCGATCTTACAGTCCCCGGTGGCTCCGAGGCACTCCGGCATGTGCTCTTCTCGGTTGATCCAAACGGATCGGCTACGTCTTGCAGGACCCCATCGACATGGTCGGACTCAGCGGCTTCGAGCACCACTACCCCAAAAGACTCTCAGGTGACATGAAGATGCGGACTTCGCTCACCCATTCGATCGGTGCGGCCGTGCTCAGGGAATGAAGTCTTCCCAGTCGACTCGAGTGAGCCGAGGGTCAGGCACGAAGTCGAAGCGGTCTCGCGTATCGATGTACTGACGCCAGATGGAGGTGTCGGCGGCGATACCGAGGGCTTCGTACGGACTTGGTGATTTCTCGATGAGTTCGCTGGGCAGATACGACGGGTTCGACTCGTATGTCAATTGGTCACCGTCGAGGACTGGAAACCAGGCCAGACCCCGGTGGGCACGCACGGCTTCGTACTCGAACCCGTAGTCCGCGTCACACCAAGCGCCGAACGTGAGGGGGACGGTCGGGTCGGCGCTGATAGTGGCATGGACCCAACCGGGCGGGACGACGACGACATCGCCCGCTTCGGCAGCGACGGCAAAGCACCGACCGGGGTCCTCCGCAGCGTGTTCTTGCATGAGGATCACGGCTCGGCCGGACCAAACCTCATAGACCTCGGGAGTGGAGATCCCTGTGTGTGGACTTCGCTTGTGAACATGGCCCTGAGAGCGCACTGGTTCACGGCCCAGGCGGCCGGCGGCGTAGGTGACCACCCCAAAGCAGAGGTTCCGCCTACGGAGGTCATCTCGCACGCTCTCTGGCGCGATGTCCATGACGATGGCATAGGCAATGTCAGGTCCAGTGCACTCGGGATCGAGGAGCGTGGCCCGAATGTCATCGAGATATCGCAGCTCAGGGGTCGGGCCGGTGCAGTTCGAGCCATAGGTGAAGCCGAGCGGATCGGTGTGGACCTCCAGATCCAGTCCGTGGTCGAAGTTACCACTCACGCATTGGCTCCTGTACGAACGCTGGCCTTGATTGTGGCGCACTCGGTTCCCTCGGCGGGGCCGTGGGGCCGAATCGTGTAGGTACCGGCGGCGTGAGGAATGATGACTGTCTCTGCGAAGTGGACGACGAAAGGCTCGAATCGGGCGGCAGGGCTTTCGATGATCGCTTGGGCTCCCTGAACCAGGTTGAGCACGTCGACACTGCCGGTCCGCTGGTGCGGGGCCGTCCCGCTGAACCAATGGCGTCGGGTCTCGATGAACTCGCGCTGATGGAGTCCGGTTCGTTCCTCTCGCCAGCCGTCGCCAGCGGCAAGGGGTTCGATGCGTGACACGAGTTCGCGCTCCACCCATTCGGTGTCGCGCTCCCAGGCGATGACATCGGCCCCGCGGTCGATATTGATGGGTCGGGGAAGCCCGTCGAGTCCGACTCGACCCCAGTCCCAAAGTTTGAAGGTGAATATGTACGGAGTGGCGCTGATCTCCAGCACCATTGTGTTGGCACCGGAGCAGTGAATGGTTCCCGCTGGGATTAGGAAGTGATCGTGGGGTCGGGCCGGCCACTGATTGATGTATCGATCGGTATCGAACTCTGTGCCGTTCTGCTGGGCGGAGCGGAGGTCAGCGAGCATCGTCTCAGGAACTGTGCCTGTCTTTACGCCCAGATAGACAGCGCTGTCGACTTCGGCATCGAGGATGTAGTAGCTCTCATCCTGGGTGTAGTGAAGCCCGAAGTGTGCCTGGATGTATTCGGTGACAGGGTGAACCTGAAGCGAGAGGTTGCCACCGCCCATGGTGTCCAGAAGATCGAATCGGATCGGGAACTCGGGCCCGAATCGTGCGTGCACCGCGTCACCCAGCAGCGCGACCGGCTCGAGAAGGACCAGATCATTCGAAGGTATCTCGACCGTCTGATCACCGAAGCCGAGAAGCAGGCTGTTCTCCTCAGGGACGCAGTCGAAGCACCACGCGTGGTTGGGCGCGTCTCGATCCAGCCCACAAATCTCCTCCATCCAATGCCCGCCCCATAGTCCGGGGTCAAAGAAGGGCACAACCCGAAAAGGCCGTGCGCTCGTGTGTTGGAGCGCATCGAGAAGCGTGTCGCCGCTGATCAGTCGGGGTACGCCGGGCTCGTTCGTGTCAAGGAGATAATCAAGTCGTGGGAACAGGTCTTGCTTCCACCGGTCACAGACACGCCAATCCACGAAGTACGAGCGTTTGTAGAGTTCGCCGGCTTTGGCGGTGTGATTGTCGGCACCAAGGTTGGCGATTTCATGTCGGCGCTGTCGTTGTTGGGCTTCCCATCTCGCCAAGTCCGCGAGGATGATGATGTCAGCATCGAATTGGGCGGCGCCGGTGCCGAGGATCAGAACTATTCCCGTATCCATGGCAGCGATCTGCCGCTCTGCCTTCTCGACAAGGGATGAGTCGAAGAAGTCAGGAACCGCAAGAGGGCTGATTCGACCAAAGATCGGGTCATCACCGCCCAAGAATGGTGCGACGAGATCTTCGATGTCCTCGGAGCTTCGCATCAGATCAGCGGTGTCGATGACCAACTCTGGCCCCAGGGTTTGCCCAAGTTTCTCAAGGATTTCAGCGCTATTCACCCCAACGTAGGTGTCAACCACCACGACAGGCCGATCGACGGTGAGTGAACTGACTCGGCCCACGATCCGGGCGGCGACGGCAGCCCAACCCGTGGTGCATTTCCCAGCTCCATCAGGGATCGACACCACGGGTTTTAGGTCGTAGTCGCTCACGCTGACGCCTCGGCAAGAATGCTGGGTGCAGCCAAGAGCGCCGCATCGGTTCCGAGCCGAGATAAAACGATGTCGATACCGCAGTCCGATGACCACGGATCATTGTCAAGAGCGCGTTGAAAGGCACCGAGAATGCCTGGAGCTGCAGCGATGCCACCACCGACGATCACCCGTTCCGGGTCGTACGCGTGAATCAGATCGAGAACAAGCGTTGCCCATACAGCCAGGCTTCGGTCTCGCACATGGATGGCGGCCGGGTCACCGGACTCGGCGAGCGTGAAGACTTTCGCGTAGTCGACGGAGACATCGTCGAGCGCCTGGATGTCGTGGGATGCCCCCATCGACTGGATCAACTCGGTGAGGGCGGACGTTGACGCCTCGGCCTCGGCGCAACCGATGCGTCCGCAACTGCACCGTCTGCCATCGATGGCGACGGTCAAGTGGCCGCCAAGGATTCCAGCGCCGCCGTGTGGTCCACGCAGAACTCGGCCCCCACACACCGCAGCGACACCGATCCCCGTACCCAGTGTGACAGCGACGAAGTCGTCACAACCTTGGGCGGCCCCGTGATGCCATTCGCCTATCGCAGCCGCGCGCGCATCGTTTTCGAGCACGGCCCGAGCCCCGAACTCGGCGTGTGCCCACTCGATGAGGTCAATGTCGGGGGCATCGAGGAACTTGCCATTGATGTGACGAACCCGTCCCTGAGCATGATCAACGATGCCCGGAATGGCGATCGACACACCCGCCAATGCGCTGAGCTTCACATCGGCCTGGGCACTCAGGTCATGGGCGCTGTCTGCGATCGATGAAAGGCGAGGACGCAGACCAGCCTCGGAGTGCGAGGGAAGATCTGAGCGCGCGAGAACCGTGCCAGCCTGCACGATCGCCAGCTTGATGACTGTGCCCCCGAGATCGCAGGCAAGAACGGGGTTAGACATCAAAATTGGTCAGCTGGGGCTCGCCATCAATCAGACGTACCCGTGCGGCAAATCCCTTGTCGCTGACCGTTCCATAATCGTGGCCGGCATCAGCGGGCCAGCACGCACCCACCGCGAGACGCTCAGAGCCGGTGTTCACGAGCCGATGAGCGGCTCGGCCGGGCACGTAGTGAACCGATCCTGGTACGACTGTCTCGGCTCGGATCTCGCGATCCTCATCCATCATCAGCAAGATGCCTTCTCCCTCGATCCCCCAATAGAACTCGGCCGCCTCGGCGCGCTCATGTACATGGCCGCGTGTCATGAAGAACTCATCGCCAACCCGACCCGCCTCGAGGAACGAGGTGCCGAAGAAAAGGCCGCCGCTCGTGCCCGGATCGACCGGGGTGAACGACTCGACACGGTAGACGACCGTTCCATGCGGCATGGCCTCTCGCGCTACCTCATCGGCGAAAATGCCGCCAAGGTCGGCAAGGGTGCGGGTAGAGGTAGCCACCGCACCTGTAAGTGAACCTCCGGGGTTGAGCCGCACCGGGGCGGGCATCGGTACGCGGGGAGATGAGGAACTCATACCCGTATATTGGCACGTCCATCGATGCTCCACATCCCTCGAACGGCGATCATGACATCGATCTGTCCGATCCCAGAAAGACCGCCAGACGCCGTCGGGAGTGAGCGGCATTTCGAGTCAGCGACCACCAACGTCAGATACTTCCTCCATAACTGTGTTGTGTATTGCCGGAGCGAAACCGATCGCGCCGGATTCACCGATCTCTTTCACGCCGAGTGGCTTTCATCGAACTCGTCATCGAAACCTGTAGAGAGATCATCGATCAGCTCACCGACTTGGGTTTCCTCCCACATGAATTCACATTGGTAAAGGTCAAGTCCGAAACGGTTGTTCCTCAACAGGTTGGCCACCAAGTGCGCGGTGCCTGTGAGTTGCTGGACTTCTGCGGCCATAGCTAACTCGTCCTTGCTGCTGCACGACATGATGGTTGTCCCTAGGATGCACGGCCCAACACCCACGTGCATGCCCTTGGCACCCCCATGCTCTGGGTCGAGCATGGACGAGGGATGCAGCCACTGCAGTTCAGTCCGGAGTTGTTAGCGCACGGATGACGCTGCACGGCTGCCGCCACGGGCATGCTGCACAACTCGTACGTGCGGGGGTCGACCTCGACACGGTGTCAAACCGACTCGGCCACGCCACACCTGCGTTCACCCTCAGCATCTACGGACATTCTGATGACGAGCAGGACCGGCAGGCAGCGGCGACCATCGGAGCTCTCATGAAGCCCACGGGTACGCAATAGGCGCTTCTGAGCAATCTGTGAGCAACGAGGAGGCTCGTCCCTACCGCAGTACGGCTCGAAACCTTTGGAATGCTTGGTGGGCCTGGTGGGAATTGAACCCACGACCGAGCGATTATGAGTCGCCTGCTCTAACCACTGAGCTACAGGCCCGGCCGGACCCTATCTGAGGTCTGACCCTGAGCGGAACGCGAAACGCGAAACGGCCCACACGCTGCGGTGTGGGCCGTTTTCTTGTTGCTCCGGGGGTGGGGGTCGAACCCACGACATTCTGATTAACAGTCAGACGCTCTGCCAGCTGAGCTACCCCGGACTGACGGATGTTGACGATATCAGTGTCAGCTCGGCGATCAGACTATGAATTTTTCACAGTTCTCAGATTGATCTATGGCAAACATCGCAGCGAAGCACCAGCGCTGATCGAGCATTCTCTAAGCGTTCAGCTCGTCTCGAGATAATCGCGCAGCCGGTCGCTGCGGTGGGGGTGACGGAGCTTCGCGAGGGTCTTCGCCTCGATCTGGCGGATACGTTCGCGTGTCACGCCGAACTGCTTGCCGACCTCCTCGAGTGTGCGAGGCCGACCATCGTCGAGGCCGAAGCGAAGCCGCACAACTTCTTGCTCCCTATCAGACAGCTCGTGGAGCACTTCGGCAACCTCGTCGGTCAGGAGATTGCGGACCGCCACCTCAACGGGGGCGACAGCATTCTGATCTTCGATAAAGTCGCCCAGGTTCGTTTCGTCTTCCTCGCCAACAGGCGAGTCGAGCGAAAGCGGGTCGAGGGCTATGCGGAGGATCTCGCGAACCTTCCCGACAGGTTGATCGACTTCTTCGGCGAGCTCTTCGACCGTTGGCTCACGCTTAAGTTCCTGGTGCATCTGGCGCTGCACACGCTTAACCCGGTTCATGGCCTCGACCATGTGCACGGGAATGCGAATGGTCCGAGCCTGGTCCGCGATCGCCCGGGTGATCGCCTGACGGATCCACCAGGTTGCGTAGGTGGAAAACTTGAAGCCCTTGGTGTGGTCAAACTTCTCGACCGCTCGCATCAAACCCAGGTTGCCTTCCTGCACGAGGTCGAGCAGCACCATGCCCCGGCCGACGTAGCGTTTGGCGATAGAGACCACGAGTCGAAGGTTGGCGCGCGTGAGTTCATCACTGGCCCGATCGCCGTCACGAACCAACCGCTTGTAGCGGGCAACGTCACCAGCGTCGAGCTTGCCGGACACGTCGGATTCAGCGGGCTGCTCGAGCGTCTCTCTGGCGTCAATGCCGCGCTTGATACGCGCAGCGACACGGACCTCTTGGCGGGCATCAAGGAGTGGGACTTGTCCTATCTCTTTGAGATACAGGCGGACCGGGTCATCGGAGCCACCGCTCTCGCTGACACGGGAGCGAGAGCGGGTGCGGCGAGTTGACGGTTCTTCGACGTCATCACCGATAGTGGCGGCAAAAGCTGCAGCACGAGCTACGCGGGCTTCGTCGATAGGCGGGGCATCGAGATCAACCTCGGCCACGACCACTGAGCCATCAGGTCTTTGAGGTACCGAGATCTCAGGCGGAACGGGCGACTCGTGTTCTTCGTCGAGCACGACGCCGGCGGCGGCACACGACTGGCGAACGCCCTCGATGATCTCAGGGTCAAACTCCACGTCCTTGAGAGCGTGGACGACCGCATCGAGCGAAAGATGCCCCGAGGCAGCTGCGGAACTGAGGAGTCCGGCGAACTCGGCGGCAGCTGACTCCGGCAAATTCGCTGCCGCAATGCTCTCGCTCATAGTTCCCGCCCCTCAGCATGCTCGATGAGCCACGGTAACAACTGTGCCACGGCCGTCTCCCGCGTGCTGCTCTCAGTGACCAACTCAAGCTGCGACTTCACCCATTGAATGGCATCGGCGTAGCCCCGTCGTTGTTCCGTTCCTTCGGCCATTCGAGCTGATCGTTGAAGGTCTCGCATCACACGATCGCCGGTGAGACGAGCCAACCCAGCGAGAACGTCGTCCGTGTCGGCGTCGCCCGCATCGACCGCTAGACGCCGCAGCAACGTGCCCGCTTCGGGGCCTGCACGGTCGGCCGAAGCGACGAGACCGTCCTCGGCGAGCGCCTCGTATGCCTCCCGGCGAACCGGGTCGACGAACAGTTCAGCGCTGAGAAGGCCAACCACCTCGGATGGGCGATGAATAGCCAAACGAATGGCCTCGTCCTCAGCGGTGAGCCGGGTCGGTGGCGTCAACGGCGCATCGGGGTCCACACGAGGACGTTTGGGCATGACGCTTGACCGTTCCCCGGCCAAAAGCTCCCGCAAGCGAACCACGTCAAGACGGCACCGGTCGGCAATCTCGATGACGTACGGGTCGCGCACGAGCGGATCAGGGTGCTCTGCCACGACGTCTAACGCATGTTCGGCAGTGCGAGCCCGGCCTTCCACGGTGGAGAGGTCTCCAGCCGCCAGAGCGCGCTCCAAACGGAACTTGAGGAACGGCATCGCCTCATCAACGGCTCGTTGGAGTGCCGCAGGATCTTCGCGAGCAAGATCATCGGGGTCGATGCCATCAGGAAGTGCAGCAACTCGGATGTCGAGCTCGTACTCGCGCTCCCACGCATAGACCCGTTCGGCGGCAGCGATCCCCGCGGCATCGGCGTCGAACGACAAGATGACGCGATCAGCCGAGAACCGCTTCAGCAGCTTGACGTGATCCTCGGTGAGCGCAGTGCCACACGTCGCGACCGCACGCGGGATCCCGCCGGTGGCGTAGCCGATCACGTCGGTGTAGCCCTCACAGATGATTGCCTCACCCGCCTTCACGATCCCGTCGCGGTGCGTGTGGAGACCGTAGAGGATCTTGCTCTTGTCGTAGACGGAGGACTCAGTGCTCGTGTTTTTGTATTTGGATCCTTCGTGACCAGGGAGTATGCGCCCGCCAAAACCGACCGCGTCGCCGCGCTCATCGGTGATTGGGAACATCACCCGGCCACGGAACGAGTCTTGTTGCCGACTGGCCTTATTCACAAACCCCAGGCCTGAGTCACGAAGATCATCGTCCTTCAGCTTCAGACGACGAGCGAGCTGATCCCAGTCGTCGGGTGCCCATCCGATGCGATACGTACGAACGAGTTCGCCGTCGTAGCCGCGTGAACGCAGGTAGCCCCGTGCTTCACCTGCGTCAGCGCTGGTGAGAAGCCGGTCGTGGTAGAAGTGCACCGCCTTCTCGACCGCATCGAGAAGGCTGCGTTTACGGGCCCGGGTGGCTCCTTCGTTCTGTGACGTGTATCGCAGCGTGACGCCATAGCGACCAGCCAGCGACTCGACCGCACCGACAAAGTCGAGGTTGTCGATTTCCTGCAAAAACGAGATCGCATCACCGCTGCGTTGACATCCAAAGCAGTAGTAAACGCCCTTCTCCGGGCTCACGGGCAGCGATGGCGTGCGCTCGCCGTGCAGGGGGCAGCGAGCCATCCAGCTCCGGCCGGATCGCTTGATTTCGGTGTGCTCGCCTATCAGTTGTACGAGGTCGGCCGAGGCACGAACTTTGGCAATGTCCTCGTCGTGAATACCCATCGCACCGGAACCTAGCAGCGCTCTGCGCCGCCCTCCTTAGGACAAAGCAGGGTTGGGGTCTGTCGCCATGGGTGCTTTGTCAGGGCAGACGCTCGGCAAGATAGGACTCGAGTTGGTCGATACTGACGCGGTCTTGCTCGCGGGAGTCGCGCTCGCGCACGGTGACAGCGCGATCTTCGAGCGTCTCGAAGTCAACGGTGATGCAGTACGGCGTGCCGACTTCGTCCTGGCGGGCGTAACGCTTACCGATCGACTGCGTCTCGTCGTAGTCCGACATCCAGCGGCCTTTGACGATGTCAAAAATCTCATGGGCAGTCGGTGTGAGTGTGTCTTTCTTGGAGAACGGCAGCACCGCAATCTTGTACGGAGCGAGACGAGGATCGAGCCGAAGCACCGTGCGGGTGTCATCATTCACCGTCTCTTCGTCGTACGCGGCCATCAGGAACGCCATCGCAGTTCGGGTCGCGCCGGCGGCCGGTTCGATGACGTGCGGCGTGTAGCGCTCGTTGCTGGCCGGATCAAAGAAGTCGAGCTTCTCGCCGGACGCGTTAGCGTGTTGGGTCAGGTCGAAGTCGCCCCGGTTGGCGATGCCTTCAAGCTCGTCCCAGCCCCAGGGGAACAAGTATTCGACGTCGGAAGTGCCACTCGAATAGTGGCTGAGTTCATCGTCGCCGTGAGCACGGAGGCGAATCTTCGCCGGGTCCATGCCGAGATCGAGGTACCAATTCATCCGTTCCTCACACCAGTACTCGTACCAATGCGGCGAGTCGCTCGGGGGGACGAAGAACTCCATCTCCATCTGCTCGAACTCGCGGGTACGGAAGACGAAGTTGCCGGGCGTGATCTCGTTACGGAAAGACTTGCCGATCTGGGCGATACCGAACGGCGGCTTTTTGCGGCTGGTGGTGAGCACGTTGGCAAAGTTGATGAACATGCCCTGTGCAGTCTCAGGGCGCAGGTACACGTCAGCCGCAGTGTCAGCCACCGGGCCGGCCTGCGTCTTAAACATCAGGTTGAACTCGCGAGCCTCAGTAAACGTGCCCGAGGTGTCGCACGTGGGGCATGTGGTGGGGTCATCAAGCTTGTCGAGACGATGCCGAGCGTTGCAGTTTGTGCAGTCGACCAGCGGATCGGAGAAGTTGGCGAGATGACCGGAGGCCTGCCAGACCTGGGGCGGCGACAGGACCGACGCGTCGAGGCCAACCACATCGTGACGCAGTTGGACCATCGATCGCCACCACGCGTCTTTCACGTTGCGGAGCAGAAGAACACCCAGTGGCCCGTAGTCGTAGGTGGACCGGAAACCGCCATAGATTTCCGCGGATTGGAAGACGAAACCTCGGCGCTTGGAGAGGTTGACAATCCTGTCGAATAGTGCGGGATCGGGGGCCTCGGCTGACATAGCGCCGAAGGTTACCGGCCTCTTGCTCGCCCATGCGCCAAGATATGCGTCGTGCAGCCCCAAGTTTCTTCATTCCCCGCCGACCCCACCGCAGTCATGGGACGTCGGACCCTCGCCTTCGTTATCGATGCTTTGATCGGTACCGCCCTCATCTTCGTGACCGTCTTGGCCACGTTCACGACCACTGAGTTCGCGTCGACCCTCGCCGCAGAGGACATATGCACTCAGATGGACTTCTTCACAGACAACGTGTGCATCAACAGCGGAAGCACCGTGTGGGTCGGCGAGTCAGACGATGTCGGCATGCTCATCCTTGTTTGGGGCGTGTACGTGCTCCTCAACACACTGCTACTTCCTGGGTTCACCGGTTGGAACCTCGGCAAGCTGATCATGGGTCTGCGAGTCGTCAAGCAGGACACATTCGAACTTGCCGGAATGGGTCCCAACATCGGGCGCGGGGTCTTGTGGGTCGTCGATGCATTCCCATGCTTCGTGCCGCTGGCCGGCCCCGTACTCGGTCTGGCCACCCCCGGCCATCGCCGGATCGGAGATCTTGTGGCCAAAACATTCGTAGTTGACAAATCTCTTGTTGGCCATCCGACACCGGTTCGCGGCATCGGAAGCGCTCCCGCCGCAGCCACTCACGATTTCAGTGTCCCACCGCCACCAGGAATGCCACCCGCGCCACCCCCGACAAGCATCGCTCCCCCACCCCCCCTGGGCATCACACCACCGCCCCCCATGGGCATCACACCACCGCCAACGTCGACACCACCGCCTCCCACCACTACTCAAGCGCCGGTCGCCACTCCGCTACCACCGTTTGCTGCTCCCACTGGTCCACCGGTGATCGCGTCACCGACTCCTGCACCACCCATGCCCACAGCCGCTCCACCGCCGGCATTTCCTCCCATGCCCACCGACCCAGAGTCGATTGATCAACCCGTGCCTGATGAGACGGAATCGATTGATCAACCCGTGCCTGACGAGACGAAATCAGCCAAACCCGAGGCTGACCAGACTGAGCCAGTTGACTCTCTGCCGGTTGACTCTGACCCCCGCCAACTCGGCGTCCATGAGCCCCAATGGGACCAGGTCCGCAACACGTATATCCAATGGGACCCAGAGCTCAGCGAGTGGATGGAGTGGAGTGAATCCGGAAGCCGTTGGATTCCCATTAGCCGCCGAGATTGATCAGATCTGGGTCTGATCCAACACGGCCACTGACCGGAGCCGTCGCTCTAGATGGTGCTCCATCATGGCGGTCGACAGCATGTCGACCTCGCCGGTAGCTGGCCCGACCTGTTCTGAGAGTACGCCGGCGAGTCCTCCTCCGAGGATCCGCCGCAAGAGGTCAAGCGCACCCTCCGACAGCGGACGTCCTCGCCGGCAGTTGCGGCAGAGAACACCGCCGTCATTGAGATCAATCGCTTCGATCTGTTCGGTGGCGCCGCACGACACGCACTCGTCGACCTGCGGTTGAAGGCCCTCGTGGGCGAGCAACTTGAGAAAGAACGCGGCCACGACCAGCGGCGAATCGTTGTTGTCCAACGTGGCGAGTGCACGCACGAGCATCACATGGAGCCGCGGGTCCGGTTCGCGGTCTTGCGCGACCTGTTCAACGCATTCCAGCATGGCTTCGGCCCGGGCGAATCGATCGGGGTCAGTTCGTAGGCTGAGGAACCGGTCGATCGTCTCGACCTGGGTGATCGTGTCTAGGTCGCCTCGGCCGCGGTAGAGCTGGATCGAGACGTGGCTCAGCGGCTCAAGGCGCGAGCCGAACTTCGACCTGGTGCGGCGGACGCCTTTGGCAACACCGCGGACCTTGCCGTTGTCGAGTGTGTGCATCGAGATGATGCGATCGGCTTCGCCAAGTTTCCACGCCCGCAGCACAACGGCCTGGTCGCGGTACAGGCTCATGTCAGTCGTCCACGCCCCCGAATCGCCGCTCGCGATCCTGGTACTCGGCTATAGCGTCAAAAAGCGCTTGCCGGTCGAATTCCGGCCAAGGCGTCTCGGTAAAGAGCAGCTCGCTATAGGCGAGCTGCCACAAGAGGAAGTTAGAGATGCGGTACTCGCCTGAGGTGCGGATCATCAAATCTGGATCCGGCATCTCTGTGTCGTAGAGGTACTTGGCGATAGTGCGCTCGTTGATCTTGTCGGCCGGTGTGCCGGATTCGATGATCTGTTTCACGGCGTCCACGATCTCAGCGCGGCCGCCGTAGTTGAACGCGATCGTGAACGTGAGGCCCTTGTTGTTCTTGGTGAGTTCGATTGACTCGTCCATCTGACGAATCAGCCGCTTCGGCACCCGCCAATCACGGCGACCAACGAAACGGATCCGCACGTCGCGTTCGTGAAGCTCCTCAAGGCGCCGGACAAGGATCTCCTCGGGGAAGTTGATGAGGAAGCGAACCTCGTCCTTTGGACGCTTCCAATTCTCGGTACTAAATGCGTAGACGGTGAGCCACTTGACGCCAAGATCTGAGCAGCCTTCCACCACCTCGAACAAGGAATGTTCGCCGGCCTTGTGGCCTTCAGTACGAGCCAAACCCTGGGCCAGTGCCCAGCGGCCGTTGCCATCCATAACGCACGCGATATGCGCTGGAATCCGGTCCGGATCAAGTCCTCCGAGGGTCACCCGCAGAACCTACCCTCTCGTCACCCGGACAACGCGTTTCACATCCGCCACAGAAAGTTGCAGCTTTTTCAAACACTGATCTATTAAGGTGACTATTGTCACCTTTGTGCCGGAGAACGAATGGGCTGATGAGCTCGCGCGACTGCATGGGAACAAGACCAGCCAAAAACTCTGGCGTTATGTCCGCCCGCTGACACTCATTGTCCTCACAGCGGCAATCGTCGTGGTGGTTCTCTTCTTGGCATAGGCTCCCTCGATTCCGGAGCCTCTCGTGACCCTCGACGACTCGACCCTGCAACTTCTTGATCACGTGACCGCGGCCCTTCCCGGCGGCGGCGAAGCCCGGGCCGGGCAGCGCGAGATGGCCGTTTCAGTTGCTGAAGCAATAAAAAAAGACGGACACGCAGTTGTTCAGGCCGGCACCGGCACCGGGAAGTCACTTGCCTACCTCGTGCCTGTGGTCGCCGCGCAGCGCCAAACCATCGTAGCCACGGCAACCAAAGCGCTTCAAGATCAGCTGGCCACAAAGGACCTCCCCTTCCTCGTCGAACAAACCGACGGAGCCGTTGACTTCGCTGTCCTGAAAGGCCGGTCCAACTATCTCTGTCTGCAACGCCTCGACGAAGCCGAAGACGACTCAGCTGGCACACTTGAAATCAACGTCGCCGATGACCCCCTCGATCCGGCCACCATCACGCGCCTTCGCGAGTTCGCAGCTACCAGTCCCACCGGCGACCGCGCCGAGCTCAGCGACATCGACGATCGCACATGGCGGCTGGTGTCCGTTGGGCGAGACGAATGTCCCGGGGCCTCACGCTGCCCACGCGGCGATGACTGCCTCGCTGAGCGCGCCCGGCGCCAGGCCGCTGCCGCCGACATCCTGATCGTCAACCTTCACCTCTATGCCCTCGACGTGATGAACCCCGGGATCCTTCCAGATCACGAACTCGTCATTATCGACGAGGCCCACCAACTCGAAGACATCATGGCCGAAGCCGCTAGCCGCCAACTCAGTCCCGCCCGAGTCATCACCACCGCACGGGCTGCCGCGGCCATCCTCTCTGAAGCCACGTTCACCCAAGCCGCCGAAGACACTGCTGTCGCCATTCACACTGCACTCGAAGGCCAGATTGGCGAGCGCCTGTTGGAAGGGCCCACCGAGGAGATCGGTCGCGCCATGGACGCCACTCGATCCGCAGCCGACAAGATCCTCAACGCACTTCGAGCCATACCCGACAACGCACCGGCCGACGCCAAAGCCAAAGCCATTCGCGCTCGCCAGGTCGCCACTGGCCTCATCGATGACCTCGACGCGATGCGATGGCCGATCGACTCAGAAGTGCTGTGGGTAGACGGGCCGCCATCCAACCCCCCACTTCGATCGACACCGATCGCCGTCGACGGCATCCTGGCCACACAGCTATGGGAAAAACGGGCCGGCATCCTCACATCGGCGACGCTGCCAAAGAACACGGCGGCCCGTCTCGGCCTTCCCGAGGCAACCACCACACTCGATGTGGGGTCACCGTTCGACTACGAACAAAACGCGTTGCTGTATTGCCCAGTCGACCTCCCAGACCCACGGGCCGCCGATCACAAGGACGCTCAACTGGCCCAAATCGAGTCGCTCATAATCGCCGCCGGCGGCCGCACACTTGGCTTGTTCACGAGCCTTGCCGCGATGCGCGACGCTGCCGAGCGACTTGGCCCTCGCCTCCCATGGCCTGTTCTGGTGCAAGGTGAAGGGTCCAAGGGCGCCCTGCTCGACCAGTTCGTCGCGGAACCCGAGACCTCCCTCTTTGCCACAATGTCATTCTGGCAGGGCGTCGACGCCCCAGGAGCGACCTGCAGCCTTGTGATCATCGACCGGTTGCCGTTCCCGCGACCAAATGATCCGGTGCTCCAAGCGCGTCGCGACCGGGCTGGGAAGTCAGCATTTCGAACCATCGACCTGCCGCGAGCGGCAACGCTCCTTGCTCAAGGGGCCGGCCGGCTCATCCGCTCGACCACAGACCGAGGCGTCGTGGCGGTGCTCGACCCCCGCCTTGCCACAGCTCGCAGCTACCGATGGGAACTCGTGAAAGCCCTTCCACCGATGCGTCGAACCCGTGAACTCACCGAGGCTGAGGCATTCTCACGAGAACTACGCGACGCCGATGAGCACAAGCTCGAATCGCCGCGCTGACCGACCGTGCCTGGAATCCTCGCTTTTGTCACGGCTCTGCCGACGAGAGAACCGTGAACGAAGAAGTGTGGTGGTACGCAACACGCGGCGCAGGTCTGATGACTTGGGTGACGGCGTGCGGATCGGTCCTTATCGGGCTGCTCCTTTCCGGCAAGTCAATCAAATCGCTCGACCGGCCTTGGTTCTTTGACCTGCACCGGTTCCTCAGCAGCGTGTCGATGATCTTTCTGGTCACTCATCTTGGCACTCTGTACATGTACAACACGGAGGTCTTCACATGGAGGGCACTCCTGATCCCGGGTGAATCAACGTGGGAAACCACAGCTGCATCGATGGGGATCATTGCCTTCTGGTCGCTCATTGCCGTTGAACTCACATCATTGCTCCAGGATCGGGTCAGTAACGCAATCTGGCGAGTCGCCCATGGCCTGGCCGTCGTCACAGTTGTCGCCGGCACATACCATGCCTGGCTCGGTGGCTCCGACGTTCGCAACCCAATCATCTGGGCAATCGTCGTGGTCGGCTCGCTACTCGCCGGCGGGTTGATCGCCCGGCGCCTACAACCCAAAAATAACATGCACGCCGGCAACGTTCACAAATCTGACCATGAGGGACTGCTCGTACAAACGCAGGCTCAGCTCGAGGGTCTCCCTGTTGGCGAGCAGTTAGCTCAGCCCAAACTCCAGCTCAACAGCACGGTCGCTCTACCCCGCCGTCGCCCTCTCGGAACTACCGCCGGCAACGACGACGGACCCATCACCTTTGACAACTCGTTTGCGGCGGATCCGTTCGCTTCCGTGCCGTTACCTACTGCTAAACCCCAGAGCGGTAGTTTGGCCAGCCCTACGCCCGACGAATTGCCGCGTTCAGAAGTAGACCCATTCCGGCACAACACTCGTCCGACCGGATCCGAAGAAACCAATCCTCGTTCCACTCGCCCCCGCCCCGATCCATTCCAACGAGCTCGCCATACCGCGGAAGCTGAGTCGGCGGCGGCCTCGGGCCCTGAAAAGGTTGAACATCGCTTGCCGCCCCGAGCAACAGGGGTCAATCCGTTCGTATCACCGGAGCCCCCGGTCACGGCATTCACTGCACCCCCCGAACCCGAACCTGTGCCTGTCCCACAACCGACGATCACCGCCACTGGGGCACCGACGCCTCCACCGCTGCCCAACGAAAGCGGCGAAGTTGACGAGGCCGTCTACACGGCTTGGCTCGTCGAATGGCTAGCGTTCGCCGAGAAATACGGCAACGAAATGCCCGAGGATCCAACTCGTACCTGAGCGAACTCAGTAGCCGAGCTCGGCCACCGACGCCGGGCGCCGTTGCCAATTCTTTTCGACCCGTACAAACAACTCGATAAACGCGCCCTCCGGCAATTGGCGACGCACCGCAGTGCCAGCCTTCTTGAGCGTCTCGCCCCCCTTGCCGATCACCATCGCCTTCTGCGACTCACGCTCGACAAGAATTTCGCATCGAACCCGGGGCCACTCCCATTCCGTCACGCGTGTAGCGATCGAATGCGGGAGTTCCTGACGGGCCACTGCTAACAACTGCTCGCGAACTAACTCGGCGACCCAGAGCGCTTCGGGCACGTCGGTGATCATGTCTTCGGGATAGAACTGCGGCCCAACCGGTAGCCGAGCGCACAGATTCTCGATCAGCGCATCGACACCTTCCCCGGTCTTGCCCGAGACGGGAAACCACGCGTTCGCGTCAAGTTTTGAGGTCGCCGACAACTGATTCAGCACCTGCTCTGGCTTGGCGATGTCGGCCTTTGTGACCACGATCACGGCGTTCGACGGGAGCGACTTGGCGATGAACTCGTCGCCTCTGCCGTAGGGCGCAGTGGCATCCAGCACAAAGCACACCGCATCAACAGAACGGGTGGCCGCGGCGGCAGTAGCGTTGAGACTTGAACCCAGAGCGCTTCGTGGCTTATGGATGCCGGGTGTGTCGACAAAGATCAGCTGAAATTCGGGCTTGGTCAGCACGCCGCGGATCTGTGTCCGCGTGGTCTGCGGCTTGTCGGAAACAATCGAAACCTTCTGCCCGAGGATCTGGTTGAGCAGGGTCGACTTTCCGGAGTTGGGGCGGCCCACAAGGGACACAAAACCCGACCGGTGCTCGGGCTCTTCGTTCGTGGCTTCATCGTCAGTCATCGGTGAGTCTCGACAGGCGCACTCGGGTGATCCGGCGCCCTTCCATTCGTTCCACCCCGAACCGTATCTGGCCGTTGTCAACAGACTCCCCGATCTCGGGAACATGACCAAGCGTATTGAAGATCAAACCACCGACTGTGTCCCAGTCGCCGTCGTCAAGTTCGGCGTCAATTAGCGACTCCAGTTGATCAACCGGCATCCGGCCATGAACGATAAGTCCACCCCCATCGGTCGGCTCAAAGAGTGGCTCTTCCTTGTCGAACTCATCCACAATTTCGCCGACCAACTCCTCCACCAGGTCCTCCAGGGTGACCAGACCAGCGGTGCCCCCGTACTCGTCCACGACAACTGCGAGGTGAGGACGACCAACCTGCATCTCACGCAGAAGTTCATCGGCGTGCTTTGTCTCAGGGACAAACCACGCCGGACGCATGAGCCGACCGATCAGTTCCTCGCCTCCGGGACGTTTACCGAGCAAATCCTTCACCATCAAGATCCCGACGATGTCATCGATCCCATCGCCGATGACAGGTAAACGGCTGAACCCTTTGTCGGCCACAAGGTCGAGAATTTCACTGACGCCCTTGACCGCGTCGACCGTGACCATGTCGGTGCGCGGGACCATCACCTCACGGATGATCGTGTCGCCAAGGGCAAACACCGACTCGATAAGGTCTCGTTCTTCACTCTCGATCGCAGCGCCAGCAGCGGCCGCCTCAGTCAGAGCGATCAATTCAACTTCGGACACAACCGGAGCGCGAGCAGGGCCGGGGCTCACGGCATTGCCGATCCCGTTGAGGAACCAGGTCAGCCAACGCAGAGGCGCCACTCGCAAAAGGCCGAGAAGCGGCCGGACCGCCCGCCGAGCGGCGAGATCTGGATGGTGTAGCGCCCAGGTACGCGGGGCCGCCTCGGCGAGGACGTAGAGAACGAGCCCAATTCCGACTGCGGCCGCTGCAGCCACACCAGAGCCGTAGTCGTCGAGAACCGCGACCATCACAACCGCCACAGAGGCGACCTGACAGCCAAGACGAAGGAGCAACAAAGGCGCAAGGCTGGCCTGTCGATCCTCAAGGAGGTCAACGAGCGCAATTGACGCCGGATCGTCAGACACGACCAAGCTCTCGGCACGAGCACGGCTGATGCGAGTGAGCGCAGTCTCAGCGGCAGCCAACACCGCGGTAAGCACGACCAGGAAAGCAACAATCCCAAAGGCAACGATGACACCGCTGGTCATCGGTAGTGAGCGAGAAGCACGGTCTGCTCCAAGGCTTCCATCTCTTCGGCCTCATCATCGTTGGTGTGGTCATATCCGAGCACATGCAGCACGCCGTGCACAACGAGAAGCGCAATCTCATCTTCAACTGACCCTCGGTGGTGACCCTGCCCGTTGTGCTCAGGGGCGTTGGCCGCAGCGACGGCAGGGCAGACGACGACATCTCCGAGCAGAGTCTCGCCCGGCAGGTCGTCATCGTCGTCGAACGGGAACGACAAGACATCGGTCGGCCAATCCTTCCCCATGTGTTCACGGTTGAGTTCGTGAATGGAATCGGTGTCGACAAACAGCAAATTGAGTTCGCCGGCCGTGACGCCTCGGTGTTGGAATGCCGCCTGAGCGAGCGCCGACCAACGGCCCAGATCGACCACCAGTTCGTCTTGTTCGTCAACCGCAACCACGACCAGATTGGCAGAGTCGGTCACGAAGGGCTGCCGCTCTCATTGGCGGCAGCCTTCTCATAGGCGTCGACGATGTCTTGCACGATGCGGTGACGCACGACATCGCGGCCGCTGAGGCGAACGAAGCCGATCCCGTCGACTGCACCAAGCACTGGCTCGAGGCCAGCGAGACCGCTCCTACTGCTTTGCACATCGACCTGGGTGACGTCGCCGGTGACAACGGCCTTTGATCCGTAGCCGATACGGGTCAGAAACATCTTCATCTGCTCAGGCGTGGCGTTCTGCGCCTCATCCAGGATGATGAACGACGAGTTCAGTGTGCGGCCACGCATGAATGCGAGCGGCGCAACTTCGACGAGGCCTCGCTCGACCATTCGCTCCATGCTGTCGCTGTCCACCATGTCGTGAAACGCGTCGTAGAGCGGACGCAGGTAAGGGTCTACCTTCGCCATCATGTCGCCCGGCAAGAATCCCAGACGCTCACCAGCCTCGACCGCGGGACGGGTGAGGATGATGCGCTCGACCTCGCCCTCTTGCAAGGCTCGGACCGCCATCGCCACAGCCAGCCACGACTTGCCGGTGCCGGCGGGGCCGATGCCGAACGTGACGACGTTCTTTTGGATCGCCTCGACGTATGCCTTCTGTCCAGCGGACTTCGGACGAATGATGCGGCCTCGATCGGCTCGCAGCACCTCGTGGGTAAACACCGAGGAGGGTCGCTCATCGGCGCGCACCATGTCGATCGTGCGCACCAGAGTCCGCTCGTCAAGACGCTGCCCATGCTCAGCCATGACCACGAGCTCCTCGAACAAGGTTGCGGCTGTGTCGGCATCATCACCGGTCAGGTGCACCTCGTTACCGCGAACCGTTATGTCGGTGCCAGGAAATGCTTCTTCGATACGGCGCAGGTGGCAATCATGCTCACCGAGCAACGCGCTCATCAGGTGGTTGCCGGGAACCCGGATAGTGGTTGATTCGCTCATCTTCTGTTCGCGATGTTAGCGCCCAGCGGGTCTCATCGACATCGAGTTACGCGCGATCGGTACCATCGACGTGTGCCCGACGAACCAGCGACGCCGCGCCAACCGATCCGACTGAGCCCCGGCGACCCTCTTGCAGCCCTTAGTCGGTGGGTGGCAGAGGGATCCGCTGACCAAGCTGCCCGATCACGAGCGCGTCAACGTTGGCTGGAACGTCAGGCCCAAGAGGAGGCCACGCTCATCGGTTCGATCATCGATCTCGCCGAGCGGGGGCAGGCCATTACCATTACGACAACGGCGGGCGGCCGTCATACCGGTGCAGTCGTGGCCGTTGGTTCCGATTTCGCCATAATTCACGAATCGCGCTTCGGTGACATCGTCATCCGCCACGACGCCATCGCCTTCGTGCGTCCGTTCCCCGGCGACAACACACCCACCGGTGATCGTCCCCTCGACATCAACCTTGCCTTGGCTGATGCTCTCGTCGAACTCAGCGCCGAGCGGCCTCGGGTGCAGATCGCCACCGGAGGCGAAGAACTCATTGGCGAGCTTCGCTCGGCGGGCTACAACGTCCTGATGCTCCGACTCGACAACCCACGCCGAGACACCGTTCATGTTGCCATCGATGTCATCGACCATCTCGTCATCTTGTCTCGCTGACAATGCACGTTAGAGACAATGCAAGTTTGAGACAATGCACGTTAGAGACAATGCACGTTAGAGACAATGCACGTTAGAGACAATGCACGTT
>JAACCU010000150.1 GCA_009937405.1 Actinomycetota bacterium | reverse complement strand
GCCAGATCAGGAGGCTTCGCTGTGGATGCTGCGTGACGACATTCCCCCGTCCACCACGTATCGGGAGACCCAGCATCACGGCATCAAGCTCGATACCGCGGTGCCCATCGATCACATCGAGGAGTTCATTCGACGGATTACCACGAGCGCAGAACAGATCGCCCCGATGGCTCTCTGCTACGGCTTCGGCCACATCGGGGATGGCAACATCCACTTGATGATCCTGCCGACCACCGAACAGGCCATCGAGCCCTGGCTTGCGGTAAAGCCGGCGATGGAGGCAGCGATCGATGAAACGGTGTTCGAACTCGGGGGCACACTCTCTGCCGAGCACGGCGTCGGCCTGCTACTGCGAGATCGGGTTGGACCTCAGAAGCAAGAATTGGAATGGGACATGATGCGTTCCATCAAGCGGGCCCTTGACCCCGACGACATGTTCAACCCAGGCAAGCTCATTCCTGATCCGAAGGTCTGAGCGTGAAGATCATTGCCATCTACGTCTATGAGAAAACGTTGTCGATGGCGAGCGCCTACAACATGTCGAGCTCCACGGTTGGCGACGCGAGCAGCACCATCATCGAGTTGCACACCGACTCCGAACACATCGGATACGGCGAGATATGCCCGACCGGGCCGCTTCCACAGCCTGAACACGCAGGGAGCATCAGGGCCGATCTTGAGCTGCTCGCTCCCGCCTTGATCGGTCTCGACCCCGTGCTGATCGGACAGGTTCTCGCCGCGATGAACTCGACCATGGACGGGGGAATCGGGGCGAAGTCAGCGATCGACATCGCATGCTGGGATCTGCTCGGAAAGGCGACCGGGCGCCGCGTATGCGATCTTCTTGGGGGACCATTTACGGACCCCGTATCCACATACCACGTCATTGCCATCGGCACCCCGGATGAATCGGCATCGTCGGCCGAACACCTACAGAACGATGGTCACACAAAGCTGCAGCTCAAGGCTGGAGGCCGCAGGATCGAAGACGACATCGACGCAGCCCGCGCGGTTGCCGCCGTGATCCGGCCTGGCGTTGACCTCTTCGTTGATGCCAATCGGGGCTTTAGTGTCGAGCAGGCAATCCAATTTTCACACGCATGTGCCGGGCTTCGGCTCAACATGGAACAGCCGTGCCACACCTACGAAGAGTGTGCTGCGGCCAAGCCGTCCCTCGTACATCCCCTGCTGCTCGACGAATCGGCCAAGGACCTCGCCACGGTGGCGAAGGCCATCTCGTCAGGCGTTGCCAACGGTTTCGGTATGAAATTGACGCGAGTCGGCGGACTCTCCGGTATGCGAGCAATCCGCGACCTGTGCATCGCAACAAACACGCCCACGAGCTTCGACGACTCCTGGGGTGGCGACATCATCGCATCCGCGTGTGTGCACATCGGGTCGACAATGCCGCCGGCGCTCAGCCGGGGCGCCTGGATCAGCCATCCGTACCACCAGTGCCATTACGACGAGACCAATGGTCCACGCATCGAGGGCGGTCGTGTCGCAATCCCATCCGGGGGACCCGGGCTCGGCCTGGTGATTCCCACCGGATACTTCGGGACGCCCCTCGCGTCTCACAACTGAACGACAACCAGATTCGAGCGTCGAGTCGCCGTCGACGCGCCGCCGGAACCAGCACCACCGATGGGCCATGGCTTCGACGCGTTGCCCTCATTCAGTTCTTCGGTAGTCCGGGAAATCTAAAGGGTGTTCCCGGAGAACTCGTCCCCGTGGAGGCCCCAGCGCTTGGGTAGCATCGCCGCCATGACCCAGAGTCTGCCCACCTTTCTCACGTTCCAAGGCGGCACAGCCACCTCCGCACTCAATCTCTACCGCGACGTGTTCGACGACTTCGAACTCATCGAGATCAACTACTACGGCGCCGATGGACCGGGCCCCGAGGGCACTGTGATCTCCGCACGGTTCCGAATCGGCGGTGCGAATCTCGGCTGCGCCGACAGTCCCATCGCGCATGAGTGGGGATTCACCCCAGCGATTTCGATCTGGATCGACTGCGACAGCCACGAAGAGATCGAGCGAGGCTTTCTGCGCTTGGCCGATGGTGGCGAGGTCTTCATGCCCCTCGACGATTACGGCTTCAGCAGCCGTTTCGGATGGGTCAGCGATCCCTATGGTGTGACCTGGCAGCTGAACCTGCCGTGAAGAGAGAGCGCGGAGGTGTCAGTTTTTCGGCAGATCCTTGAAAGGCGTGTCCTTGCCGGGGCCCGGTTCACGGGGGAGGCCGAGGATGCGTTCGCCGATGATGTTGCGCTGGATTTGGTCGGTTCCGCCGTAGATCGACGGCCCGGGTGAGAACATTGTGGTCTCTGCTACGAGACCACCCGTGTTGGGCTCGTCGGCACCGGTGAGCATGCCGTCAGCCTGGATCACGGCGTTCCCAAGTTCGCGGAAACCGCGGAACAGGTCACTCATAATGAGCTTGCCAATGTTGGGCTCGGCCCCCGTGCGCTGCTTCGGGTCCTTGGCTCGGACCTGCGACATGCGGTTGACCTCGAGCAGGCTCCAGATCTTGACGAGCTCCTGGCGAAGAACGAGATCGGAGTCCATGTCACGCTTGCGGGCGACGTCGACAAGCTTTTCCCATACCCGCATTCCAATCGGGGGTAACCCTGCCTCTCCTCCGGCGCGCTGAGTGAATTCGGTGACCGAACGGTTTCGAACAGATCGCTTGCCCGAACCCGACGCGGTGGCCGGACTCTTGCCTGCCGAACCGAGCGAAGCTCGCTCGAACATCAGCGTGGTGTTGGCCGCAGCCCACCCCTGACGTTCTTCGCCGATGATGTTGGCGTGGGGCACCCGGGCCTCGTCGAGGAACACCTCGTTGAACATGGCCGTGCCTGTCATCTCGACGAGCGGGCGAACATCGATTCCCGGCTGGTCCATGTCGATGGCAAACCAGGTGATTCCTCGATGCTTGGGCGCATCGGGGTTGGTGCGGGCGATGAGCATGCCCATGTCTGCGATCTGGCCGCCAGACGTCCACACTTTTTGACCGGTGATGACCCATTCGTCACCATCACGTTCGGCCTTGGTGGTGAGACCGGCGAGGTCAGAACCGGCACCAGGCTCGGAGAACAACTGACACCAGCCGACTCGGCCGTCGAGGATCGGCGGGATGAACTCGTCGATCTGCGTTTGAGTGCCGTGGGTGGCAATCGTGGGGGCAGCGAGCATACGGCCGAGACCGGCCGCTGGCCCCATCACGTTGCGATCAGCCATCGTGGCCATAACTGTGCCGGCCTGGGAACGACCCCATCCCTTGCCGTATGCGTTCTCGGCCAGGATCGGGTGGGCATAGCCACTTGGACCAAGTATGTCCCACCACTCGCCAACACTGAGATCCTCACTCCAGTTGGCATCAAGCCATGCCTCGACCTCGGCCCGGACCTCTTCGACGCTGAGTTCAGTCATAGCAACATGTTAGCGAACGTTCACTTCATTCAGTAATCATCGTCGCGTGTCATCGCTACACCAGTGCCACACATCCACTCCGCAGATCAGCGGTGTGAATCGATCGCATCACGAGTGCGATACCAGATGCCCGCAAGGGGCACACCGGCCGACGTCCATCGGCCCAGCGGTTGTCGCCGGAACGCGATGTCCTCCAGTGACGACCGGCCCGCCTCGTCGCCGACGGCTTGCTGCCCGATCTTTCGTCCCAACCAACTCATCAAGACGACCCCAGACCCGCCATTGCATCCGAGCGCGTAGTAAAGCCCGTCGTGTTGGCCGATCTTCGGCAGCCAGTCCTTGGTGAAAGCCATATAGCCAGACCACGCATTGGTCACCTTCACCCCAGCCAGCGACGGGAACACCGTCAGCATCTGGTCGTAAAGCACCCTCGCTCCAGTGTCAGACCCGACCGGATGAAACTTGGCTCGACCACCAAACAAGATCCCTTCGCCCCCCGGCGTTGGGCGGGTGTAGACGATCACGCGGTTGGTGTCGATCACCGTGGTCATCGCTGGAAGCAACGCTTCGACCCGCTCTCGACCAAGGGTCTCAGTAGCGATGATTGATGATGACATCGGCACGATCCGCGATCGATGCCAGGGAGCCGAACTGTCGGTATAGCCATTCGTGGCAAGCACGATCTCCGTTGCCCGAATCGTGCGATCTCCATCGGCCGTCTTCACCGAGACGGATCGGTCAGGGCCCACTGAGTCAATCCCAGTTACCCGCACGCCGGTATGAACAACCGCTCCAAGAAGTTCGGCTCG
>JAACCU010000149.1 GCA_009937405.1 Actinomycetota bacterium | reverse complement strand
TGCCGATTAAACAGTGCCGATTAAACAGTGCCGATTAAACAGTGCCGATTAAACAGTGCCGATTAAACAGTGCCGATTAAACAGTGCGGCCCAGAAAGGCTGCGAGCTGATCGGCGTTGCATGAACCGTCGACAGGCTGCTGCTCGGCCAAAAATGGGCCAGCGCCATCTTCTTCAGCACGGAAGCCAGACTGGATCATCTGACGCGCCTGCGCCAAGATTCCTGCGGCGAGTTCGGGGGCAAGGTCTGTCGACTGGCCGGTCGCCTTGGCGATGTCCCAGCCGTGGGTGAAGGTGTCGACGACGGCCAAGCCCATGACTGCTGCGCCTGGCATCTCGCCGAATGGCATAGCGATCATCTGCTGAAGTGCGCCATCTTCTTCGAAGCAGGCGACGGTTGCGGCGGCAGCCTCGTCAAATGCGGCGACGAAGTCGCCTTCAGACCAGTTGGTGTCGCCACCGGTAGGCGGTTGGCCCTTCATGCCCGCAACGAAGAAGTGCTGGGCGCCAACGACATGGTTGATCACGCCAGCGACGTCCCAAGAATCGCATGGTGTTGCGTTCTGCATCTGGTCGGCGCTGACATTGGCGAGCACACCACGGGTCGCAGCGATGGTTTGTTGAAGATGGGCGGTGCTCATGCTGACTCCTGATGGTCGGACGTGGCTTCTCCGAATCGATATAGGTTAGTGACTGTGCCAGCTGAATGTCGTGTCGTGCCCGGCCGCGCAGCGTTTGGGTATTCGTTGATAATCTCTTGGGGTACGAGAAGAGATTGCTGAGATAGCGGGCCAGCGAGGCACATTGACACGCGATGTTGTGCCCAGCCTCTGCTCGTTCCGCCTTGGTTCGCTGATTAATTTCGACCGTCCGTACAACGAACGTCTCGTCCGCGACGTCGGTGCGTTGAACCTCGCCCTGGGGGTGGTGGTGATAGCGGCCTTCGTCACGCTGTCCAAACAGTTGGCCTCGCTCTTTCCGCTTGGATTGCTCTATCTGGCGCTTCGACTCGATCGAGCCTCACCGTCGACCGGGTGACACAAGTAGGGGTCTGTGTGGTGAGCAAGGTAGCGGTCTAGTCGTTGCGATGTATGGCCGGAAACGGGGCCTCGCATTCGTGTCCAGACGTGGCACCACGGGGCGCATGGGAATAGATGTTGGTAACAAGCGTGCCATCAGCCGCAAGCACCGAAACTGCGATCCTTGGAGCTCGCTGCCGTCGAACCGACCCGTCCCTCGGTTCCACTCGCCGAGCAGCTTTGCAGATTCCATCATTTGGTTTCGTTGGCGGGTGGTTGAGCGAGCTGCGCAATTCCGGGTGAAGCGAAATCCTTCAACACTCGGTGGACAAATTCAGGTTGGAACTGTGTCAAGTGCTTCGCGGATGACCGCGGCGGTGGCTGTGGGTTGATCGATCATCACCAAATGGGCAGCATCGGGTATTTCAACCATGGTCACGCTCGGGCAGTTGGTGAGGGTGTCGCGTTCTGTTGTGCTGAGTCCGATTTCGTCCCGATCACCGCGCACGACGTAGGCGGGTACGCCCGTCCCACACAGGCGTTCGCTGAGAGCACCCGGGCGGGTGAGGTAGTCGAAGTAGGCGATGAGCATTCGCTGGGCCACCCTTCGGTCAGTGAGTTCGATCTCGGCGACCAGTTGATGATGACGGTCTGCCGGGAACCGTCCTTTCATCGCCGAGTTGAGCAGCTTCGGAAGAAACATCCATAGAAGGCCGCCGAGGATCGGCACGCGTGAGAGCCGGGCTCCAACTCGGACATCGCGCTCCTCGTCCTCGGCTGAGAAGCAGGGTGACAACAGCACCACCGGACCAGCGAAGTGCCCTCCGGCGACCATTTCGAGTGCGTAGTTCGCTCCAAGGCTGTGCCCGACGACGACGTCAGCCATCACAGCGGTCGCGAGTTCGCCGCACATCAGTGCGTAGTGACCGACACTCAGATCGTCGAAGGCAAGCCGGCCACCAAAACCGGGTGGCGTCACGGCGATCAAGCGAACGTCTCCACCATGGAGGAGCGGATCCTGCAGGACGTCGTCGTAGAAACGGGCAGTAGACAAAAAACCAGGCACCAGAAGGATGGTCCGCAGTGCGTCTGATGGCCCGACAGAACGAAACTCCCAGCCGTTCCGAACGCTTACATCAATCTGCACATCGTTCGCGGCCTCAGACATGGAGGGCATCTTAAGTTTCGACTTACGACATGTGTCCTCAGTCTCAAGCTGAGGGAGAAATGAATCAGGCGATGCCCTACGGCCGGGGGCGAACCTGGCGAAGGTGGCGGCCTCCAAGATTCGGGTCATCGCCCGGCCAGGTTCTGGGGGGTGATTGGATAGACGGCTGCAGGAGCATTCGGGTCGATATGCGCGACCGGGATACCACCAGACAGCCAGCATGATGATCTCGGGCGGGAATCGATAACCCTTGAACGCGGACGACCCTTCACCCGGGCATAGGGTCGTCCGCTTGAGCTGGATACGAATCAAGAACATCTCCAAGTCCTACGAACGTGCCACGATTTTCCGGGACATCCACTTCAAACTGACGTCGGGTGACAAGGTTGGGCTGGTTGGCCAGAACGGTGTCGGCAAGACGACGCTCATCAAGCTGATCCTCGGTGAGGAAGAGCCTGATGAGGGGAGGGTTGACGTCACCGACGGCGTCAAGATCGGCTACTTCTCACAGTTTTCTGAACTCGACAGCGAGACCACGATCCAAGCCGAGCTTGTCGCCCTCTTCCCGGAGGTGCACGCTCTCGAAGCAGAGATGAACGAGGTCAACGAAGGTTTCGTTACGGGGCCTGACGAGGACGAAATGATGCGGCTGGTGGACCGCCAGGCCGAACTGTTGGAAGCACAAGATCGCGCTGGTTCGTGGACGTACGAGAACGACATCGACACCGTGCTGACCAAGCTCGGGTTTTCTGATGAGCATCGGGTGCTACCGATCAGCCAGCTCTCCGGCGGTTGGAGAAATCGTGCGGCTCTCGCCAAAGTCCTGCTCCAGGACCCACAGGTCCTCTTGATGGACGAGCCGACGAACTATCTCGACATCGCTGGCCTGCGTTGGTTGGAGGACTGGTTCCAGAAGTTCAGCGGCGCGCTCATCGTCATCTCCCACGACCGCCAGTTCCTGGAATCGGTCTGTAACCGGATAGTGGAGGTCGAAAACCGCAGGCTCTACGAGTACGACGGCAGCTTCGCCAACTATGTCAACAAGAAGCAGATGCGGATAAAAACCCTCGACCGAGAATTCGCCCACGAAGGCGAACTGCTCGCCTATGAACAAGAGGCGATCTCGAACCGCAAAGAACTGGCCAAGAACCCGAGCCCGGCCCTTCGGCGACGCCTGGCGAAAGTCAAGAAGAGCGGATCACCCCGCCCCGTCGACCAGATCGTGACCGACATATATAAGGGTCTCCACGTGAAAGACGAGCTGTGCAAGGTCAGCGGACTAGGGATGGCCTTCGATGGGTGCAGCTGGTATGAGGGCCTCAACTTCGATGTGCGCCGCGGCGACCGGATAGCGATCCTCGGTCCCAACGGTTGTGGCAAGACCACCTTGCTCGCAGCTCTCTCAGGAGCGTTAACACCAACTTCCAGCGGCGAGATCCGCTGGACCAGCGGCACCAGGTACGTCTCGGTTAACCAGATGGTCGACGAGCTAGATCTTGATGACACCGTCGGCCATGCTGTCTCCGCGATGCCCGACAGCCTGGCTCTTCACGCCACCAAGAAGTCGGTCAATCGGTTCCTCGGCCTCTTCCAGCTTTCGGAGATTGCTCGTGCGACGAAAATTGGGCAGCTCTCCGGCGGCGAAGCAGCACGCGTGGCGCTAGCCCAATGTCTGCTCTCGGGAGCGGCGGTCATTATTCTTGACGAGCCCACGAATCACCTTGACATGCAGAGCACCCAGGTGATGGAACGGGCGCTGGCCCACTTTCCCGGTGCCGTGCTAGTCGTGAGTCACGATCGGTTCTTCATCGACAAGGTTGCCAACCGGGTCCTTCATTTCGATGGACAGGGTGGCGTGAGTGAGCTGCAAGCTGGGGTGTGAACCACCGACCCAGTCGCAGACGACTGGTGAAGGAGCGACCTGCTAGTAGCGGTCGTTTGACTTCTTTTTTGGTGGCACCTTGAACGGCGCTTCTATCAGCGATTCGAATCGAGAATCGTCAGGCTGCCTCGGCTCATTGAGACGGCGTAGGAAGTCTTTGAGTGCTGAACGGCCGGCGGTGACATGGTCACCCTTCATGCCAACCGAGCGGGTGAGGGCATCTTTTGCCTTTTCGACGCGATCTTTACGGGTGGCCTTCTCTGCGTCTGAACGGGTAACAGTTTTTTTGTCTTTCTTGGCTTCCTCGGCGGCCTTACGGCGAGCCTCTGACGCTTGCAATGGTGTGAGTTTGTTTGCGGCCACGACGGCTGATCTCCTGAAAATGGTGGAAGGTTGCGAAGGGACTCCCGTCCCATGGTCTGTCTCGCAGGCAATGCATCTGCCAATTGAGTTCTGTTCGCGACCGGGCACAGAGCATATCGTCTGCCCAGCGGAGGATCTCACGATTACCGTCAGCTCGACGTTCTCCTCGGCGAGGGTTAGCCCCCGGCGTGATCAACCTGCCAGGTCCAGTGCTGGCCGTCGGCCGAAATCGACAGTTCCCAGCTCAGCTGGTCGCCCGCGGAGACCGCCAGTGGCTCGGCCAGGGGCATAAACCCTTGAGACCAACTCGAATTGGTACGCGGCGGCGAATTGTCGACGGTGACACCGGCCCACAGAAGTGAATCGAACCAGCAGGCGAGCCCATGCAGGATGCCGTCGCGGTCGACGCGCAGGTGGCCTGCGGTGGTGGTGGTTTCGTGGGGCGCGGTCGTCAAGTCGATATCGGCGGCCAGCTCGGGTTGCCCGAGAAGGCTGCTCGGCATGATGTCGGCAAACCAAAGGGTCTGCGCCGCTCGACGGTGGGCCGCCGTGTAGTCGTAGGGAAGATCTGGCGCCCACCAATCTGAGATCAATGCGTGATCGTCGAACGATTCGGCGGCTGCGACCCAAAGGCGAAGCCTCTGGGGCAACATCACCGCGCCGGCCCGGAGGAAACGTCTCCGGGCATCGGAGATCCAGGCAATGATTCCCTCATCGAGCCCGGCATGGCCGATGGTCTCGGTGATGAGCACGTCAACCGGCTCGGGGATGTCGATATCGACTGACCAACCACCGAGAAACTCGATCCGATCAGCGAACCCGTTGTCGATGGCCAGCTCTCGTGCCACCTCGATGACCGGCCCACCTTCGATGGCGTAGACCCGTTCGGCACCGGCCTCACACGCCATGAACGACAGCACGCCGGTCCCGCAGCCGATGTCTACCACCACATCGCCGGGTTGCACCGAGGCGTCGATGGCCCGCCGGTACGAATCCATTCGGGCCGTGTCGAGAAGCATGCTTAGGTGGTAATCGAGCTCATGAGCATGAGAGCTGTCGCGTTGCCAAACGGGGTTTCCGGGAAGGTTCGCCATGGCGCCGAATGTAGTGGTTTGATGAGCCGCTACCAAGCTGCCCGGCACTGTCGAATTGTTTGATCTTTGGGCACGTTGGGGTGCGGCAACAGCGGCCTTGTCGGTCAGATTCCCTGGGTGAGTTGTTCGAACGCGACGCAGATTCGAAAATGCGAGTGTGTGGTTTCTGTTCCAGATTTGTGGGGTGCCGTCACAGGTTCTGGATGACGGCACCACCTCGGCCGTTCCCTGGCTCAGCTCGCGAACATTGGTCGACCTGAGGCCGCCGGGAAGCCGGTCGACCGTCGTTTTGCCATAGGTAGCGGGAGCACAGCTTGGCACCACCATTGGCCAACGATACGGGAAGTGACCAGAGCCAAGGTATGACCAGGCAGCCGCGACTGAGGCCCTGGCCACCCAACCGATCTTCACCGGCCGAAGCCGGGGTTGGCAGGCACGGAGCCTCTGCATCCCCGATGACAACACCTTCGCCGCAGTCACCCTTCGTATCTGGCTCGGCCTCAGCCAGTTCGCTGGCATCGAGTTCATCAACGCTCCCACAACATAAAGTCTGAACTCATCCGTTCCCTGTTTTGACAGACGTTCAGGCGGCGAACGTGATCCGAGTTGAGGGGG
>JAACCU010000148.1 GCA_009937405.1 Actinomycetota bacterium | reverse complement strand
TCCCTGCTGCCTTTTCTCGCCGTTTTCCGAAGGCTGAGCTGCACGTTCATCTGGAAGGATCTGTCGGCCCCGCCACTCTGCTGGCGCTCGCCGAGAAGAATGGCGTTGTTCCCCCGGCCTACGACGAACCGGGCATTGTTGACTGGCTTCGTACCGACAGCTTTCCCGGGTTCCTCGAGCGATATTTCTTCATCTGTCGGCTTCTGCGCGATCCCGACGACTTCCATCGAATCGCCTACGACTATCTTGCCAGCGCTCACGATCAGGGCGCTGTTCATGTGGAATTTCACGTGTCGTCGAGCTACCACATTGTCGAACAAGGCGCAGACTGGCCCTCGATCCTGTCGGGAATCAACGCCGGCTGCGACGAGGCGGCGGACACCTTCGGCATCTCATCTCTCTTGATCCCTGACCTTTCGCCCCATCTCGGCGCCAAGGCCGCGCATCGTGCCCTCGACTCGGTGCTGGCCAGCCCCGACGATCGAGTCGTTGCGATCGGCATGGGTGGACCAACCGACACCTGGCTCGTTGACGACTACGGCCCGTGCTACGACCGGGCTCGCGCGTCGGGCCTGCGGGCGGTGAGCCACGCCGGTGAGCATGGCCCCGCATGGGAGGTCCGCCACGCGATCGAGAAGTTTGGGGCTGAACGCATCCAGCATGGCATCGGAGCGATGCATGACCCAGAGGTCGTAAAGATGCTGGTCGACGGGGACATTGCCTGTGATGTGTGCCCGGGCAGCAATGTTGCCCTTGCGGCCGTTCAGTCGATGGATGAACACCCGCTGGCCGCGATGCTCGACGCGGGAATCACCGTCACGCTCGGTTCCGACGATCCGCCGCTGATGGCCACGAATCTGCTGGCGGAGTACGAGCACGCATGGAACCTGGCATCGCTTGACGAAGCCGGCCTTCGCCAGTTGGCTGATAACTCCCTGATCGAAAGTTTCGCCCCGGTCGAGAAGGTCGACGAGTGGCTGGCGATCGAAAAATAATTTTTACTGCTCTTCCCAGCAGCGTGGCAGACTCTCCGACATGGACCGTCTCACCACTGCTGAACTTGAGGCTCGCCTCGGCGAAGTTCGCGAATCGCCGGCTGATGGCGGCACGCTCAAGCTGATCGTGCAGCGGCCCGAAGTCGACGTGCGGGTGGTGCTTGTCGAGGGTGAGTTGAACTCCGAGGAAGGTTTGGCCGGTGACAGCTGGAATCAGCGCTCGTCCAAGGTCACCGAGGACGGTGACGCGATGATCGAGATCACCGACCAGCCCCACACCGGTTGCGGCAAGTTCATCCGGCGGTTTGGTCTCGACGCCCACCGGTTGGTGAACTCCGAACTTGGGACCGCTATGAAGCTCCGTGGCGTCAATGCCCGTGTCGTCACCGCGGGCTGCATCCGGCAGTGTGACACGATGACGAAGCTGTAGTCGGTTGCCACTCACCCGCCGTTCGGGCGCACTGATGGTGCTTGGTGCCGGCGTGATGTTCAGCTTTGGCTCACTGTTCTTCCGGGCCACCAACACCCTTGATGCCTGGCAGTACCTGACGTTTCGGGGCTATGGCGCATTCGTCGTGGTCTTACCGGTGCTCTGGTTCCAGAATCGAGGAGATCTCGGCGCGATCGCTCACCGTGTCGAGGTGAGACACGTTTTCGCCGGATTGATTCTCAGCGCGATGATGATTGCGTTCATCGTGTCGCTGACCTACACCGACACTGCGTTCATCCTGTTGTTCCAAGCAGCAGGCCCGATCTCGGCGGCGGCATTCAGCTGGGTTCTCCTTGGAGAGCGAATGTCGCGCGATGCTCGCATTGCCGCGGCGGGGGCCGTGTTGGGAGTGGTCATCATGGTGTCGGGTGGGGTCGACGCGGGCATGGGTTGGGCCATCCTGATCGTCTTGATCATTCCTGTCGGGATAGGGCTTTACGGGACGCTGGTGCGCTCGGCGGCCACGATCGACCCGTTGGCACCGGTTGTGATCGCCGGATTCATGGTTGGATCCGTTGGGCTTGTTGTCAGCTTGATGGGGCCAGGTTTCAACGTCGCCGCACGAGACGTTGCCATTGCCGTACTGGCCGGCGTAGCCCTGATTGCGTTGCCACTGCCGTTCTTCAATCATGCCCAGAAGGTTGTGCCTGCTCCTGAAGCGACACTGTTGCTGATGTCGGAGATCGTGCTCGGCCCGTTCTGGGTTTGGCTGGTCTACGCCGAGGAGCCGACGGGGGCGACGCTGGTGGGCGGCGCAGTCATGCTGGCGGCGGTGGTCTGGCTCACGCAGCGCAGCATGAGCCCTGATCGCCGGATCAGGACGAGCCGCGGCTAGCTACTACAGCTGAGCATCGAACATCCGGCGCGGGTGCGAGCCCAGTCGGGACGCTTTTCGGCGAACCGTTCGCGGCCGGGTTGCTCGTCGTAGGGGTTCCTCAGCACGTCAAGAAGTTCGGTAACGAGGGCGGGGTCGCCGTTTTCTGCGTCGTCTATGGCGAGTTGGGCCAGATAATTACGAAGGACGTAGGTCGGGTTGATTGTGTTCATTGCCTTCTTGCGGTCCATGTCGGGCCGGCCTTCGTCCGCGATTCGCTTCCTGTAGCGGCGAAGCCAGGCGAGCGTCTCCGCACGAACATCGCCCGAGAAGAGGGCAGGGTCGTAGTAGGCGCCGAGAAGGGGTTCGAGCAGGGCCTCGTCGTCGGGATCGGATTCGCTCTCGCTTACAGCCACCTCGGCCAGCGACCGAAAGAACACGGTCATATCGACCTCGGTCTTGGGGAGCAGGTCTAGGAGGTCGCCGATGAGGGGTTGGTCAAGTTCTGGGTTGGGGGTGCCGAGCCCGAGTTTGGCGGCCATCATCGTCGGCCATTCCTCGTTGAAACGAGTGATGTACACATCAAGAGCGGACTGGAGGGCATCGACGTTTTCGACCAGCGGATAGATGGCGTTCGCAAGCTGGGTGAGGTTCCATTGGCCGATGTGAGGCTGAGCGCCAAAGCGGTAGCGCTTGTGCTGAGCGTCGGTCGTGTTCGGCGTCCAGCCCGGGTCGTAGTCTTCGAGCCAGCCGTACGGCCCGTAGTCGATGGTGAGACCATGGATTGACATGTTGTCGGTGTTCATCACACCGTGGACGAACCCAACCCGCTGCCACTGCACGATCATGTCGGCGGTGCGACGAGCGATCTCGGCGAACCATTCGGTGTACACCTCCGGCGATGGCGCGCCGAGCTCTGGAAAATGCGTGGTGATCGTGTGGTCGGCGAGTGTTCGGAGCAGGTCGAGATCCTCGCGTGAACGAGCGATTTCGAAGGAACCGAAGCGGATAAATGACGGCGCCACACGGCACACGACGGCGCCTGGTTCAAAGGCCGGACGACCGTCGTAAAACATGTCGCGCATGACCTGATCGCCTGTGGTGGCGAGGCTGAGCGCTCGGGTGGTCGGCACGCCGAGGTGATGCATTGCTTCGCTGCACAGGAATTCGCGGACTGAGCTACGGAGCACGGCGAGTCCATCGGCAGTGCGGGAATAGGGCGTGGGGCCGGCGCCCTTCAGTTGCAGCATGTGCCGCTCACCGGCCTCGGTAACGATCTCGCCCAGTGTGATCGCTCGCCCATCACCGAGTTGACCTGCCCAGTTGCCAAACTGGTGGCCGCCGTAACAGGCTGCGTGAGGGTCCATGGCGTCGATGGTCGCGTTGCCCGAGATCACCTGGAGAAACTCGTTGCTGTCTGCGACGATCGGGTCGAGGCCGAGCATCGTGAGCGCCTCGCTGGAGTGGGCCAGCAGCCGCGGCGCCGCGGTGGCCGCGGGCTGGACCCGTGAGAACGCAGCGTTGTGAACCTGGCGAGGACGGTTGAGATCGAGGGGATCGCCCGGCAATTCTGCAGTGAAGCGGTTGTCAAAGTTGAGTTCGGACAGGGATGTGACCACCTCACTAGGGTAGATGCGCCAGACTGCGGTATGCGTTCTGCCCTTACCAGCGCCCGTGCCCGAGCCGTCGGCCCCTATAGCCACGGCATCGTTTCTGACCCGTTCGTTTACCTGTCGGGCCAGACACCCCTCGACCCTGATTCGGGTGTATTGGTTGGTGGCGGCGTCGGCGCCCAGACCGCGCAGTGCTTCGACAACCTGCTGGCGGTGTTGGCCGACGATGGGCTTGACGAGGGCGATGTGGTGAAAGTCAACGTCTATTTGACGGACATGGCGACGTTCGAGGAGATGAACGCCACCTACGCCACGCGGTTCAGTGAGCCGCTCCCGGCTCGCACCACGATCGGGGTTGCCGCCCTGCCGCTGGGGGCTGCGGTGGAGATCGAATTGATCGCTCGTCGCAGGAACAGCTGACATGCAGATCGGCGAGTTGGCCGCTCAGACTGGCGTCACCGCGAAGCCCGTGCGCTATTACGAGTCGATCGGTGTTTTGCCTGAGCCCCTCCGGGGGCCTTCGGGCTATCGGGACTACGACGCCGAGGCTGTGGTGCGATTGCGCTTTGTTCGTGACGCACAAGCCACCGGCCTGTCCCTGGCCGAGATCTCCTCGGTGTTGGAGCTGAAGGACGCTGGGTCAGGGAGCTGTCAGCACACAACTGCCCTGCTGGAACGCCATTTGACTGACCTGGATCAGCAGATCGAACGACTTCAGGAAGCTCGGGCCGAGCTTGTGCGTCTCTCTCAGCGAGCGCAGGAACTCGACCCTTCTTCGTGCACCGACCCCAATCGTTGTCAGGTGATCGCTGGGGCAGACGCAGCGGCTTGAAGTGGAGGTTTGAAAGAAGGGCTTGACCTTCCAGTCGGCTAGAAGCTTTAGACTGTGGACATGACCAAAACGTCAACGCTCGAGCGGACTGACATCTCTGTTGCCGGTATGACCTGTGCGGCGTGTTCGAGCCGTGTCGAAGGCGGGTTGGCCGGCCTGGCCGGCGTCAGCGATGCCCAAGTCAACTTCGCCAGTGGCAGTGCAACGGTCCGCCACGCTGGCACCGTCGACCTGGCGACGATGCACGCGACGATTGAAGGCCTTGGCTACGAAGTCGTCGACGATGACGAAGCAGCCGACGATGCCGAGCAGCGACGAGAACGAGACCTCTTTGGACGGTTCGTTGCCGCAATGGCGCTCGCCGTTCCGGTGATGGTCATTTCGATGGTGCGGCCCTTACGGTTCGCCGGCTGGGAGTGGGTCGCCGGCGCGCTCACGGTGCCGGTTGTGTTCTGGTCTGGATGGCCGTTCCACCGCGGCGCGATGGTCAACCTCAGGCACCGCAGCACGAACATGGACACGCTTGTCTCGATGGGCACGCTCTCAGCATTCACCTGGTCGACGGTTGTTCTCGTGGGAGACATCGACGGTGCCCATGTGTATTTCGAGACCGCAGCCGTCATCGTTACGCTGATCCTGCTCGGCAAGTGGTTCGAAGCGAAGGCCAAGCGGCGCTCCGGAGACGCGATCCGAGCCCTGGCGGAGCTTGGCGCCCCAATCGCCACCCTCGAAGATGGACGAGAGATCGCCATTGCCGACCTGGCCGTTGGAGACCGCTTCATCGTGAAGCCCGGTGGCAAGATCGCAACGGATGGTGTGATCGTCGACGGCACCGCTGCGGTCGACATGGCCATGATCAGCGGTGAACCAGTTCCCGTCGACCTTGGGCCCGGTGACGAAGTCATCGGCGCGACGATCAACACCAATGGTTCACTCGTTGTCGAAGCCACCAAGGTCGGGGCCGATACTGCGCTGGCACAGATTATGCGGCTGGTCGACGAGGCACAGGGGAGCCGTGCCGAAGTCCAGCGACTCGCCGATCGAGTCGCCTCGGTGTTCGTTCCGTCTGCCATCGCCGCTGCGTTCGTCACCCTGATCGCATGGTTGGTGCTGGGCGAAGCTGTCAGCGATGCTTTCACCGCTGCCGTTGCCGTTCTGATCATCGCCTGCCCATGCGCACTGGGCCTGGCGACGCCACTCGGAATCATGGTTGGCACCGGTCGTGGCGCTCAGCTAGGCATCATCATTAAGGGCGGCGAGGTGCTCGAAGACACTCGTGCCATCGACACGGTCGTCCTCGACAAGACGGGCACGCTCACGACTGGCCGTATGGAACTGGCCGAGATCATCACACCGTCGGTCCAAGCCTCCGAAGTCGTCCCGTTCGTTGCTTCGTTAGCAGTCCGCTCAGAGCACCCGATCGCTCGCGCAGTCGCCACCGCAGCGCGTACCCCACACCAAGTTGATGCCTTTGAAAACCACGCCGGCCGTGGCGTCAGCGGCATCGTGGCCGGCATCACAGTGGCGATCGGCAAGCCCGAACTTTTCGACACTGTCCCAGATGACGTGCTCGCCGCTGGTCTGGTGGCGGCAGAGAAGGGCTCTACGGTGGTCTACGGCGGTCGTGATGGGGTGGCCGAGGCGATCTTTGTCATCGCCGACCACGTCAAGGACACATCGGCCGCGGCGATCAAGGCGCTCAACAGTCAGGGTCTTGCGACGATTCTGCTCACCGGCGACAACCAGCGAACCGCCGAAGCAGTCGCGGCGCAGGTCGGGATCAGCAAGGTCATCGCCGAGGTCCTGCCCAGCGACAAGGCTGCCACCATCGCCCGGCTCCAGGGCGAAGGCCACCGAGTGGCGATGGTTGGTGACGGCATCAATGACGCACCGGCTCTGGCTCAAGCCGATCTTGGCATTGCCGTCGGCACCGGTACCGATGTGGCAATTGAGGCCTCCGATCTCACGATCGTGGCCGGCGACCTTCGTGCCGTCGCCGATGCCATCGCCCTGTCGAGGCGCACACTCACAACGATCAAGGTCAACCTGTTCTGGGCTTTCGCCTACAACGCGGCCGCGATTCCCCTTGCCGCTTTCGGTGTGCTCAGCCCCATGATCGCCGCAGGAGCCATGGGGATCTCGTCAGTTTTTGTGGTGACCAACTCGCTCCGCCTCCGCCGCTTCACCGGCTACCGACGAGCGAACTAACACATGCCTGACCCTTGCCGGCAGAAACAAAGGTGAGGGGAGCCGCTCATACCCGCAACGAAACTCGTTGAGTGCCGGCAGGATCAGCGAGTCGGCGAGCCGCCCACTGAGCGAAATGGTGGGATGGGGCGTCCATCACCTCCGAGAATCGGCCGCCATCAAAGGCAGGCGAATGACGCCCTCGCTGCATGCCTTCCACGACGCCTTGATCCTCGGTGAAAACCTGCTTCCATGCAGCGGTCCGTTGGGCGCGCACCTCGCCAAGTTTGGGATCGCTGGCATTGTCATCGAAGTAGTAGATCTGCAGCGAGTCAATCGTCTCCGAAACGGTCACCGGCGTAATGATTCGGGTCCAGAAATGGTCGCATTGAAGGCCGAGAAAAAGGTTGGGGTAAAGGGTTGGATATTCCGCTGATCGCCCAGGCCACGTGGCCACGGTCGAAAAGGCGTCGCCGGTGATCGAGCTGTGGTCGTAGTCGAGCGTGATTTGGCCCGCGAAGTTGTCGCCCAAGAACTGCTCATGGTTTTCCAGGGGCGATTGGGCGCAAAGTTCGGGATGAACCCAGGGCAGGTGGTAGGCCTCGAGATTGTTCTCCAGGCAGAGCTTCCAGTTCGCCGCGAAGGGCATGGCAAACGCGCCGAGCTCGGAATCTGGTTACAGCCGGGCCATGTCTTCGGTGCTCGCGAGCCGGTCAATCCTGGCCTGCAGTGGGGCTGCGAAAGCTTCAAAGGAGGGGGCATCCCCAGAGATGTTGACAAAGACCTGATCGAGCCAGACGGCGCTGCGTGCTCCGACGAGGCCACAGTTGGCCTTGTCGATCGAGTCGAGATGGTGAATGCCCACGCCGCCGACGTGCGGCGTCGCCCGCAGTTCGCCGTCAAAGCCGTACGTCCATGAGTGATACGGGCACCGGATCGCCCCACCTGCGTTGCCGGGGCCCCACACCAACTCGTTGCCGCGATGACGGCACACATTATGAAAGACAACAATTCCATCTTCGTGATCCCGGGCCATCACCAGCGGCGCGCCAAGCCAGCTGACGGGCCGCACATCTCCCCGGTTGGGGATCGAAGCTCCGGTCCCGATGCAGACCCAGGTTTTGGCAAACAGTTGCTTGCGTTCGAACGCGAAGAAGTCATCGTTCATGTACGCCCGGTTGGGGAGAGCTGCCGCGGTGGCGACCGGCTGGTCGATCGCCGCTACCTCGGCCTCGGTCAACCCAACCGACATCATTGCGCAACCCCTTCGGACTCGTCGCCGCGGAGGTTAGTCGGGTCGAATGGGGTCCGGGAGAAGACTGTCTCAAGTTCGTCTCGGAAGCTTTCGAGCGAGTCGCTCTCGTACTCGGGGTCGAAGCTGCACTGATCCCATCGTTCACAGAAGTCGGCGCATGCCGTGAAGTGCGGGCTGTCGCGGAACCGCTCACGTGCATCTGGGTCGCTGCCGTTGAATCGGCCGGTGTAATGCTGCTGGAAGACGCCGTGATGGGCGACCACCCACGTGACCTCTTCTCGTACGTACGGTCGGAGGATTTCGGCCGCCATTCGATCATGGTTCATCGGTGCGAAACCGTCGCCGAGGTCGTGCAGAAGCGCGGCGACAACCCAGTCCGAATCGGCGCCGTCTCGACGGGCACGAGTCGCTGTCTGCAGAGCGTGTTCGCATCGATCGATCTGGTAGCCCGAGTCCCGCTCGAGCCTCTGGGCTGCCAGCGCAACCAGAAATCGATCCGCCGCCTGAGCGAGGTACGGCTCAAGCCGATCGGCCAAAAGATCATGATCGGCTTGGGTAGCGTCACTCATCGTTGTGAACGAGACTGACTCAGTCATGAGCGCCGCCAGCGAATTGTATGCCGAGCCGCTCATACCGGTGTATGAACGCAGCGGCCTGGCCTCGAGTTGCCGTATCCGACGGTGAGAAGGTGGTGGCGGAAGTGCCGGTCGTGACACCGACCTCGGCTGCCCAGGCAACGGCATCTGCAGAGAACCCATCTGGGTTGACGTCGTTGAAGGGAAGAGGTTCGAGTGGAGGTGGCTGGCCTGCGAGCCGCCAGAGGAACGTTACGAATTGCTCGCGCGTCAGATTTTCATTGGGGCTGAACGTTGATGGCGATGTGCCGCTCGTGTATCGGAGCTCAACCATCCATCGAACGGCCTCGGTGTAAAATGTGTTGGGCGCAACGTCGTCGAACTCGATTACCGCTGATGCCGCAGGCATCGCCTCCATGCGCCACAGGAAGGTGGCACCTTGTGCCCGGGAGACGATGTCGTTGGTGCAGAAGCGGTTCACTCGACAGCCAGTAGTGATTCCCTGCTACAGGAGCCAGGTGATATCCCCCGCGAATGTCGAACCGGTCGTGTCGCAGAAGGGTGCTTCGGGGGTGGCCTCAAAGTCACCGCAAACAATGTTCGTCGCCCCGACCCACACAAGCTCCCAGGGTTCTGGGTTGGGGCCCGCGTTGATGATCCCCTCGGGGTAGCTGGGGATAAACCCGAACGCCTTGGCCCGTTCGAAGTTGTTCTCCGCTAGCCAGCTGTACTCCGGCGAGTTCACGAAGTCGAAGCGCTGATGGGTGTCCGACACCATGTCGAGGGCGTAGCCGGTGTGATGTTTGGAGTATCCGGGCACAGCAATAATGTCGAGAACCGCCTCGATGGATGCGTCGTTGTACCCGGTGAGCTTCCCCAGCATGAGCGAAGCCTGATGCGACCCGCTGCGATACCCGGAGGTGAGGATAAGGGTTTGCCCCTCGGCGCGAGCCGCGGCTTGAAGCCCTTCCCATGCTGCGGAGGCAGCAGGCTGGAGCAATGCCCCGTCGGTCCTGACCAGGTTTTGGGTCGGCTCCGGGCGGCGCGTGTACCCCCGCGCCTCGCCGAGTTCTCGTATCCGAGCATCAATTTCGGGATTTCCTGTGATCGGCGGCGGGGCGCCGATTGGCCCAAGCCCGGGGAGCAGCGCTTCATCGAAGGTGGCGAGATACTCGTCTGGCGTGTGAGCGGTGTCGGCGACCGCATCCTCAAGGGCACCAGCAGCCACTGGCGACGCCAGAGCGGCGCCGAGAGCCAGTGTCAATAGTGCGAGCCGAGTCCTCACCGTTGCACATCCTCTGAGTTGACCGATGCAGGGGACAATACAGCGGTGTCGGGTTACGAGCGTGCGCCCTGGGGGAGGTACTCGTCGTGATGCTCAGGGTCGAGTGTGCGGCTTAGCTCGCGTAGCCGCCCGTGGAACTCATCGCGAGGCACGTGGCACAGACGGATGTGCCGGCCGAACGATGGGTCGAAGGCGGTACGGCCGTGCATAACCCGATGGTTATCGATCAGCATCCCGTTTCCCGGTTTCACGCGAATCTCAGCGATGAATGCAGGGTCGATCATTCGACGGTTGTATTCGCGTACCGCGTTATAGAACGCATCCATGACGTCGGCGTCAACATCGAGAGGCGCCAGTGCCCGGTCGAAGTAGCGGATGCCTTGTGGTCGACCGAACTCGTCGAGCGAGATGAGGGGTCCCCGGTTTCGCAGATCGATTTCGCCGGGATGTCGACGGATCTGAGAGATCGGCAGCGTCGTGAGGAGTTCGTACGCGTCTGGTTGCTCCGCGGCAAGTGACTGAGCGATCGCGAAGCCATCCACATAGGTCGACATGCCACCTTCCTCGGTGTTGACCATGCAATGGAACACATCGATGCCGGGAGGGGAGTAGTAGAAGGCGTCGTCGATGTGTGGAGCCTGAGGCATGCCCGTTTTGGCACCAAGCTTGGCGACAGGCTCTGCCTTCACATCATAGATGTAGCCATAGACCGTGGTCTCGTGGATCGGGCCGACAAGGGCTGCCAGCCGTTCGGTGGCCGCCGGGTCGGTACCGATGCCGGCGATCTGCACGATGCCGTAGTCGCGCAGCAACTGAAGGGCGCCCAGTTGCCCGGCTCCGCCGTCAGATGCGTCGGTCCATCCGACGGTGGGAAAATTCTGGACCAACTCTGAACGCCATCGTGTCGGTCGCCATCCGGAGCGTTGCCGACGGTTGGCACCGTCATAGGCATGGTGGCGAAGCCAGTCGGGCCCGTAGACGGACTCATGACCATCAGGCCAGGTCACGGTGAGATCGCCGTGCATCGCCGATACCGCTGCGGGAGCGATGTCGCTTTCAAAGGAGATCACCGTGTTGAAACGGATGCCGTCGGCCGGGTTGCCGCACGCCTGGCAGTAGCAGCAGTGCCGGAGCCACTGGTGGTGAAAGAAGGTGGTGGAGCCATCCGCGAATTCGACGTGGACCGTCCGAGCGGCGGCTGATGCGGCTGCGACTGGGGGTGCATCAAGGCCGAGGCGGTTCCCTTGGAACGGGTTGTAGGCCGTGATCGCGTCGGGCGACTCATGACTCATCTCATCCATCGCTCCAAGGGTACTGGACAGTCGTCCAGGCCGCCGTCCCAAGATCGCTACACTCCATCCCAGATGGACTTCAACTTCTTTCTGTCGAGCTACTACCCGGACCCGTCCTACGGCGGCCAGAGGCTCTACGCCGATATGGTGGCGGAGGCGAAGCTCGCGGAGCGACTTGGCTTCAATAGTGTCTCGATCCCCGAACACCACCTCATCAACGTGCTGCTCAATCCGGCCCCGCTTCAGTTGGCGGTGAAGGTGGCGTGTGAGACCGAGTCGCTCGACATCGTGACGTCGGTCGTGGTGCTGCCTTTGCACGACATGCGGGTGTTCGCTGGCGAGGTGGCGATGGCCGACATCCTCACCGATGGTCGGCTTGTGTTGGGTGTGGGGCGCGGGGCGTGTGGTTATGAGATGGCTCGCCTGGGCACGCCGATTGAGCAGAGTCGGGCGAAGTTCGATGAGTCGCTCGACGTCTTGCTCCGCTTACTCACAGAGTACGAGGTGGAACACCACGGCCACTATTACGACTTCGATCCGATCACGATCATGCCGCGGCCGCTCACCGAGCCTCGTCCGCGGATGATGATCGCCACCATGAACTACGAGGGAATCCGCAACTCGACCCTGCGCGGATTCAATATCCAGACCACACCGTTGTCCGGCGACCCTGATCTGTTCCGGATGCAGGTCCATGCCCACAAGGAGGCCAAGGCCGAGATGGGTCAGACGGGCCAAGACCTGCGAATCATGCTCAGCCGGATCGCCTACTGCGCGGTCGACGAAGCCGACGCACGCGAGAAGCTCAAGATGGCCTACGAATATTACTCCCGGTTCGACAACGTTTTCACCGGCCCCGGCGTTGTCAGGGACGGCTGCATCGCCGCGTTGCCTCGTGAACAAACCATTGAAGAACTCGACGCCAACATCATGGTCTGCACGTCAGAACAGATGATCGAAAGGATCGCCGAGTACGACGATCAAGAGATCGACGAACTGATCCTCAGCTCACATCTCGGCCAGTCGGCTGGTGAGACCAGCGAAATGATGGAGCGCTTCGCCACCGAGGTCATGCCGGCATTCCAGTAGCGCTCAGCGCTTGGCCTGCTTGCCGAACATGATGCCGGCGACGCGACGGATCTGAATTTCTTCGGCACCCTCGGTGATCCGGTAGCGCCGGTGGTGACGGTAGATGTGCTCGAACGGCATGTGGCGGGTGTAGCCGATGCCGCCACACGTCTGCATGGCCTGGTCGGCGGCGTTGCAGACCAACCGGTTGGCCCGATAGTTGCACATGCTCACCTGATCGGTGACTTCCATATGATCGTATTTATCCATATGCCACGCGGTCTGGCGGATCAGGGCGCGCAGCATGGCCGCTTCAGTTTGGAGCTCGGCGAGTGGAAACTGGATGGCCTGGTTGAGCCAGAGTGGCTTGCCAAAGGGTTTGCGTTCCTTGGCGTACTCGACGGCGACGTTGATGCAGTGCTGGGCCGCTCCGAGGCTCGATGCGGCCTGTCGGATGCGGTTCTCATGCACGAACATGTTGGCGAGTTCCAGGCCACGACCAAGCTCGCCAAAGATCGCATCGTCGCCCACTCGGACATCGGTGAAGTGCACGTCGGGATGATCCGTCGGCATGTTGAACGTCCACCAGAACGTGCCGAGTTCAACGCCCGGCGAATCCGTGGGCACGAGGAAGCAGGTGATGCCGTCTGCATCGCCTGCTTCGCCACTCGTTCGGACATAGACCATGTCGTGGGTGGCGTGATGCATCCCGGTGTTGAACCGCTTGTCGCCATTGATCACCCACTCATCGCCATCGCGTACCGCGGTGGCTTCGAGATGGGTGGCGTCGCTACCGTGATTGGGCTCGGTCAGGCCGAAGGCCACACGGCGCTTGCCGGTAAGGCTGACCTCAATGAACTCGGCTTTTTGGGCGCCGGTGCCTTTGGCGATCATCATTTTGATGAACGGATGATTGCCGACGATCGATGACTCGTTCTGGAGATCGTTGTGAAGCCCGAGACCTCGAGTTGCGAGATGCTCTCGGATGATCGCCATTTGCAGGTTCGTGCCGTCGCTTCCGCCGACATCTGCGGGAAGCGCAAACCGGTAGTGGCCGGCTGCATCGGCCAAGCGACGCATATCGCCGAGCAGATTTTCCCATTCTTGGCGCGGTAGCCCGTCGTTGTCCCAGTCGGTGCGGGCGTGTTCTCGACGATGGTCAAAGAACCGTTCGTTGTCGTCTTCGGCCTGGAGCGGCTCTATCTCGCTCGTGATGAAGCCATCAAGAACATCAAGGTAGGCCACAACTTCGGCCGGGATATCGAAGTCCATGCTGCAGTCTCCTGGTCGGTCAGCCGAAGCCGTCAACGACGACGAGGCGGCCGTTGTCGGTGGCGTTGTGGCGCAAACCCACGATCGACTGATACGACTCCGACTCATAGGCGGCCAGTGCGGCATCTTTGGTGGGATATTCGATGACGACGGTCATATGGCCGGCGTCGCCTTCCTTCTTCTCTGATTCCTTGTCAAGCACCAGAAGCTTCCCCCCACCGTCGAGGATGGGTGCCGAGTTTTGTTGGTACTCGCGATAGCCATCGAGGTCAGTGACGTTGTAGTTGCCAATGAGGTATGCGGCCATGTTCTTACTCCTGTTTGGATTGGGGGAAACGGTAGTCGCGTTGCTCAGTCGTTTTGTAACGCGGCCAACATGGCACTGGCGCCGGCGAGGAGAGCGTCACCCTGTTCAGCGGTCAGGCTGGCGAAGCCGTGACCAGCGATCTTGTTCGTGAGTTCTTCCGCTTGATCGAGGGAGCGACGATGGTGTTCTTCGATGACTGGCGATTCTTCCCAGCCGAACTGAGCGACCATGTCCGGTCGCTTGATTGTGTGGGCTTGGGCGGGGGTGAGTCCGGCGGCAAGCACTGCGACAAGATGCGCGCTGCCGCGGAGTTCCCGGAGGGTGATTGCCAACTGCATCGCTCGGGCAGGGGCATCGTCTGGGAGTGGCTCGGCGGCGTAGCCAGCGTAGAGCGCCAGACCGGCCGGGTCAGTGGCGGCGATGACGGCCTGGGCAGCCTCGTTGAACGCGTCGAGTCCATCGAGTTCGCTGAACTCAGCCCGGCCGATGGCGTGCCCGCAGTCGAGTATCTCTCGTGCCGCTTGCCGAGGATCCACGACAGATCGCGCGCTGTCCCACATCTTGGCGATGAGTCCGCCGTTGAACCCCCCGAAGGCACTCTGGATTACCGGGGCCTCCACATCACCGAGCACGCCGCCACGGCCAAGGACGTAGAAGCGGAAGCCGTCAAGTCCGAGTTCCTTACTGCGGGCGACGGATTGAGGATGGAAGTAGTGCGCCGCGCCTACGGTGTTCAACGGCACGCCGATTTGGGCAGCAAGTTTTTCTGGATTCATCGGATCTCCGCGGATAGGGGCCGCCAGCGGCCCATTGCGGAACGTTCAGAATTGGAACGTAGTGCTAGGCCCACCGAACCGGCGTTTTCGACAGTTTCGAAAAGTGAATCCTGCGTGCTGTCGAGGTGCACGAGTGCGCGTCGTCAGTCGACGTAGCGGCGGGCACGGGCTTTCTTGCCGCGGATCATGGTGGCGCCGATGGCGTTGATGACCGTGTCGGCTGATGCTTCGGGCACGCCGACAACGGAATAGTTTTCGGTGATGCGGATCGGGCCGATGTCGCGACCAGTCAGGCCAGTCTCGTTGGCGATGCAGCCGACGAGGTCGCCGGGTCGCACGCCAGACTTGCGCCCAAGGCCAACGAAGATCAGGCTGGTGCCTGGGCCGACATTGCCGACCTGCTTGCCGCCTTTGCCGCCCTTGCCAGCACCCGGCTTGCCGCCACGGTCGCCGTCGTAGTTGCCTTTGCCTTTGCCTTTGCCTTTGCCGGGACGATCGTCTCGCAGCATTCGCTCGGACGCGTCGGGAATCTCAACCTCGTCGGCGGTGGCGCCGCGGCCCTGGTGAAAGAGCTTGATGGCGGCGAGAGCGATGGTGCGCTCGCTGCCTTCTGAGGCCAGGCCAAAGAGGACAGAGTTGTAGTCCTCAAGATCGTCGCCCATCATTGCTTCGCGGATGGCTTCGACGGTGACCGTAATCTGCTTCTCACGAAGATCGCCGATGGTTGGCACCTTCTGGATATCGAAGGTTTGCTTGGTAAGGCGCTCAATGTTGTTGAGCAGGCGACGCTGCTTCGGCTCGGCCAGGGTGATCGCCACGCCTTCGCGACCCGCACGGCCTACGCGACCAATGCGATGTACGTAGCTTTCTGGCGAGCTCGGCACGTCGTAGTTGACGACATGGGTGAGGGTGTCGATGTCGAGTCCGCGTGCGGCGACATCGGTGGCAACCAGCAGTTCCGCGGTGCCTTCTCGGAGACGGCTCATCACGCGGTCTCGCTGTTGCTGATCCATACCCCCGTGCAGGGCCTCAGCGCGATAGCCGCGGCCGTTCATCGTGGCGGTCAGTTCGTCGACCTCACCGCGGGTGCGACAAAAGACGATGGCGGAGCTGGGCCCTTCCATGTCGAGGATTCGGCCAAGGGCGTTGGACTTGTGGTGGCGGGTGACGACGTAGGCGGTCTGACGAATCAACGCCTTGTCTGCCGCCGACTCGGCCGCGCCGACAGTGATCTGCTTGGGATTTCGCTGGTACTTCTCGGCGATCTTCATGATGCGGCGGGGCATCGTCGCGGAGAACAGTACGGTTTGACGGTCCTTGGGCGTCGTCTCGAGGATCGTCTCGATGTCTTCGGTGAAGCCCATATCGAGCATCTCGTCGGCCTCGTCAAGCACGACGGTACGAATAGCGTCGAGTGCAAGGGAGCCGCGGCGGATGTGATCGATTGCTCGGCCCGGGGTGGCGACGACGACATGAACGCCGCGGCGCAGTGCCTGGAGCTGGCGATGGATCGGCTGTCCGCCGTAGATAGGCACGACCTGAATTCGTTGCTCCACGCCGTACTTGAATATTGCTTCGCTGACCTGAACCGCCAACTCGCGAGTCGGAACGACAACGAGGGCGGTTGGAATGGCGGGGGCGTTGGGCTCAATCCCGTTCAGGATCGGCAGCGCGAATGCTGCGGTCTTGCCGGTGCCGGTGGCGGCTTGGCCCAGGATGTCCTGGCCCGTGAGCATCTCGGGGATAGCGAGGCGCTGGATCGGTGTTGGCTCCTCGTAACCGAGGGCATTGGTGGTGGTGACGAGTTCGTCGCGCAAACCAAGCGCGGCGAATCCGGTTGGACTGGTTTCAGACGATTCAGACGATTCAGATGATTCTGATTCGCTGTCGTCCGGTTGGGGCTCGCTCATTGCGGCTACTTCCGTAGACGGGGCAGACAACCCCGTGGAGAACAGGCATCAATCCTAGGGCAGATCCTGCAGATGTCTCGGGACCAGCGTTCTGGTGTGACATCTGCGACACCAGAAAGGGCTGTTAGAGCCCAATCGATGCTCTATTCTTAACGACAGGTGCGAGCGGACCGATTGGGTTTCTTGGTGCCAAGGCGACACAACGGTCGCCCGCCAAACCCCTGAGGGTCCCCCGAATGAGTTCCCAACCACTTTCTGCAGCGCCGTCGCGCGCGGCACGACTTCGCGCTGAATGGTTCGCCAATCCGAAGGTCGAGCTTCTCTCCGGCCTCGTCGTGGCGCTCGCTCTGATCCCGGAAGCGATCTCGTTTTCGATCATCGCCGGCGTCGATCCCAAAGTCGGCCTTTACGCATCGTTCTCGATCGCTATCATCATCTCGTTCGCCGGTGGACGTTCCGGCATGATCTCCGCCGCAACCGGTGCCATGGCGCTCGTGCTCGTGCCGTTGGTCGAGGACTACGGCATTGAATACCTCTTCGCAGCCACGATCCTCGCTGGCGCCATCCAGATCGGTTTTGGCTATCTCGGCGTTGGTTCGCTGATGCGCTTCGTTCCTCGCACCGTGATGGTCGGCTTTGTGAACGCTCTGGCGATTCTGATCTTCCTCGCCCAGGTGCCCCACATCCTCCTCAATGGTGACGATGCCGACTCCAGCCAGATGCCGCTCAACATTGCGTTCGTCGCAGCCGGGCTCGCCATCATCTACGGCCTTCCCCGTGTCTCGAAGGCGATTCCGTCGCCCCTCGTCGCCATTGTCGTTCTTGCCGCGGCGGCCATGTACTTCGATCTTGATCTTCCGACCGTTGGCGACATGGGTGAGCTGCCGTCGTCGCTCCCGTTTGTGGCACTGCCCGAACTGCCGTTCACACTCGGCACGCTGCAGATCATTCTTCCCTACGCGATCACACTCGCACTTGTCGGCCTACTTGAGTCCCTGCTCACCGCTCAGTTGCTTGATGATCTGACCGACACGCCCTCGGACAAGAACGTCGAGTCTCGTGGCCAGGGAATTGCCAACGTCGCCACTGGCTTCCTTGGCGGTATGGCCGGATGCGCCATGATCGGCCAATCGGTCATCAACTACCGTTCCGGTGGACGCACCCGTCTCTCCACCCTGGCGTCTGGCCTCTTTCTGCTTGTTCTGGTGATGGGTCTCGGTGGCCTCGTCGCCCGGATCCCGATGGCGGCGCTCGTGGCCGTGATGATCATGGTCTCGGTCGGCACCTTCAATTGGCGCAGCATCTACCGGACCACGCTCAGGACCACTCCTCGCACCGAGTCGCTGGTCATTGCCCTCACGGTCGCCACCGTGGTACTCACCCACAACCTGGCCTATGGCGTCGGTGCCGGCGTCCTCTTGTCGGCGGTGTTCTTCGCCCGCCATGTTTCCGGCGTGGTCAAGGTGACAAGCGTGGTCGACCCCGACAGCGTCGAGCGTCTCTACGCCGTCAGCGGCGAATTGTTCTTTGCATCCACCAACGATCTGGTGCACGCATTCGACTATGACGCGGTCAAGGTCAAGATGGTCGAGATCGATCTGAGCGGCGCCCGGGTTTGGGACACTTCAGCGGTAGCCGCCCTCGACACGGTCGTCACGAAGTTCGCCGATCGCGGCATCGAGGCGCACCTTGTGGGGCTCAACCGTCACGCCGAAAACCTGCACCGCAGCACAACCGGAAATGTCTCCGCCCATTAGGCCCCTGTCGGGCGGTTACTGGTCGTAGAACTCGCGGGGATCTCGCCCAAGTTCGATCAGACGACGTATCGCAGGAATTGGTGGTTCACTTTTTTCGCCCCGGCGGATCAGCTGGACCTGTGGACCATCCTCGGCCCAGATGTGGCACGTGTTGAGGTTCCGTATCTCGCCATCCTCCGCCGCCGGGCCGTTCGATGACTCGGTGATCTTGGACAGGCTCCATGTCGACTGAACAACCGCTGGAGCGAGCGCCTGGAGCAGGGCCACAACATGGGTGCATCCCCGTGGGCCGCCGAACAGTTCACGGGTCTTGTGCGTAAAACCGCGAGCGATGCTGAGACCCACTAGTTGCTCGTAGGCCTTGATGATCGATGGGCATTCAGGGTGCGGGAATTCCTCGAAGTCAAGGTTGACTCCGGTGATCTCAAGGGTGGGGACAGCGATCCGCAACTCGATCACCATGTGGTGCATCACGATGGATTCGGTGTCGCCGGCGATCAGAGTGCCTGGCGGTTTGCGGTCACAAATTGCGCCGCGGGCGATCAGGTCTGTGCCGTCCGTGTACACCTTCGTGTCGTAGGTGCGGTGGTGCAGGATCTGAAGATCCCCATCTGGGGGAAGAATCGACATTTGAACTTCGTAGCTGCCCAAGGCTGGCCGCGCCCAATTGCGTGATGGGTGGACTCAACGGCGGATGATTTCCAGGGTCCAGGACAGGCGATGCGTGCCTGGTCCAACGATGTGCTCGATGGCCGTGTCAGGGCCGCAGGCAGCGGTGCCGAGGCCCCGCATAGCGGCATCGATGTGGACTTCTGTTTCGTCGCCGGCATGAAGCTCAGCGAGCGTTGGCGCCGCGGCAAGCCGTGCATCAGTGTTATGTCGGGCTGAGAAACCGAAGTTGTCGATGGCGCCAAATCGCGAGCTTGTCCCGTCGCGTGATGAGAGTGAGAACCAGCGGCACTCAACATGGTGGCCATGCTCTTGGGGCACCGGATGCGGGTGGTACTGCTCCGTGACCGTGGTGTGCCAACGACCAACTCGCTGGGCTGCCTTACGATCGGGATAGCTCTCGTTCGGACCGAGCCCGAACCACGACAGCTCATCGAATCCGCGGTCAAGCATCAACCTGATGCCGACTCGTGGAAGGTCATGCCATGCCTCGGGGATATCGAAGGTCTCGTCAACCCGTACGCCTGCCTCGACCGCGGTCACGATCCGGTGGTAGGTCATTTCATTCCCATCGGCTCCCTGCCAGGTCCCATCGGCGCCAGGCACGAGGCGATCAAGTCCCCACTGTTCCCACAAGCGGCCAACTCCGACTCCCGCAGTGCCGCCCATTGCGTATCGATCATTGTCGGTCGGCGCCCGCCAGAGGCAAGGGACAGCCCGCTCGACGATGGCGAGCAACTCTGGCTCAATCATTCCGTCTGCGGCCACGGGCACTGGTACGGGCACGGTTAGCTCCCCATGAGACAGCCCCACCTGGTCGTGGCCAATGACATGGCCTTTCTCTGCCCAGGCAGTGGCGGCGCCCAACGACGCCGTGAACGTGAGGGTTGCGGTGCCTGGCCCGATGGGCGCAAGGTCGATAGCGCATCCGATAGAGGCTGTTTCGCCAGCGATAATTCCGGCCACATCAAGATCGCCGTTCGCCGCCGGGATCCCATCGACCTCGACGACCCATGTCACATCGACATCATCAAGTGACCTATGGCTTCGACGGTTGGAGACTGTGGCGACGCCATCTGCCCAGGTGATCGCCACGGGCCGAGCCAGCCATGCCAGTTCCTCAAGGCCTGGGTGGGGGAGTCCGTCGGGATCGACCAAACCATTGATGTTGAAGTTCGAATCGTTGGGTTTGTCGCCGTAGTGCCCGCCGTATCCCCACCACTGGCGGCCGTCATGGTCAGACTCTCGAAGCCCTTGGTCCTTCCAGTCCCAGATGAAGCCACCGCCCAGGGCCTCGTGGGCCAGGAACGCATTCCAGTATTCGGCGAGGCCTCCGTTGGAGTTGCCCATCGCGTGGGAGTACTCACACAGGATCAACGGACGATCGTCGCTGTCACTGTTCGTAGCCCACGTTGCCCAGGAAACGATGGACTCCACCGGTGCATACATGGGGCAAACAACATCGGAGATCAAGCGATCAGAAGCGTTAGGCGCCTGCTCTCGAAGTTCGCGGCTTCCCCGGTATCCGAACGTTGGATTGAACCCGCCCTCGTACTGAACGAACCGGCTCGGATCTGTGCGGCGAATCCACGCGGCAGCGGCGTCGTGTACGGCTCCGTGGCCTGACTCGTTGCCCAGTGACCAGCCGATGACCGACGGATGCGAGCGGTCGCGCTGAACCATGCGACGGACTCGGTCAATGACAGCGATGTCGAACGTTCCGCTTGCGAGCAAGGTGTCGTGACGAGCGTGCGACTCGACGTTGGCCTCGTCGATGACATACAGGCCGAGTTCGTCGCAGAGATCCAGTAGCGCCGGGTCATTTGGGTAGTGGGCGGTGCGGACTGCGTTGATGTTGTGACGCTTCATACTCACCAACTCCGCACGCATCTCGTCGATCGAAAGTGTCTTTCCCGTATCTGGGTGGTGATCGTGCCGATTGACGCCGTTGATCATGACCGCGGCACCGTTTACACGGAGTTGACGTTGGCTCACCTCAACTCGGCGAAAGCCGGCGCGGCTTCGGAATGTCTGTAGGACTGCCCCCGAGGGGGAGTGGAGGGTGAGCTCAAATTCGTGGAGAATGGGTCGCTCCGCTGACCAGGGAGCACAGTTCATCACCGTGCCCTCGAGGCACGCTTAGCGGCCCGGATAGCTGTAGGCCACGCGGGGCACGCTGGCCGATGATCTCGGATCGGCCGGGACCTGTGCGGTGGCACCGATCGAACCAAAGCCCGAGAGACGCACGCTGTAGCCCTCTCTCAGCGCGGATCGCGTTCCGATGACTGCACGCACCGAATAACTGCCCACAGCATCTTCGGGGTTGAAGTTGGCGTCGACGACGACATCGTCCAGCCAAATGTCTGGAGTTGTATGGACTGACACCGGGCGATGGATTCCACCGTGGAACCAATGGTCTTGATCCTCGATCCACGTGCTCTCCGCCCAGCGTGGGACCAGTATTGCCAACTGGTTGGTGCCCTCGACGAGTGCAAACGTGAGGTCGAACGATGACTCGAGTCGGGAATCCTTTCCCATGCCGATGTAGGTGCCGTTGCACCACACCGCGGCAACAGCTTCAGCTGCACCAATTGTCAGGACTGTCCGGGACGCCGGGTCAGCGGGAAACGTGGTTCGGTAGAGGCCAGTGGGGTTGTGAACCGGCACGTTCGGTGGATGCTCATCCCATGGCATCTGAACGTTGGTGTAGTGCGGAAGATCGCCGGTGCCTTGCCGAGTCCAGACGCCTGGCACCTCGATCGTCCCAAAGCCCAACGTCGCTGGGTCGAGGGTCTGCCAGCCTGCGGGCGCCGAGCCAGGGTCATCGACAAGCAAGAAGTCCCAGGTGCCATTCAGGCTCAGAGTGCTGGGCAGGCTCTGACGCACGTGGGGGTTCGCCATGGCCAGCCGGTTGTGGCTAACGAACGTCGGGTCAAAGAGTTGATGAATGAGTGGGTCGACAGTCATGAGTGCCCTCTAGCTGAGGCCGCCGCCGAATGTCACAGACGCTCCCGGTGATGGATCCACGGCCCAGAGGTCCGGTGCGATGCCGGTCTCAGACAGGTATCCGAGTTCTACGTTTCGCAGGAAGTCTGTGACCGCGTCTCGCTTCACTAGTGCAACGGCGCAACCGGCGAAGCCCCCGCCTGTCATACGCGCTCCGAAGCATCCGGGCTGAGCGTCGGCGATCATGACCATCGCGTCCAGAGAGGGAGCAGAAACCTCATAGAGATCACGCAGACTGGAGTGGCTGGCCCGCATAGTGCTGCCGAATGCTTCGAGATCGTTGGCTCCAAGCGCGGTTACGCCATCGAGAACCCGTTGATTCTCAGCCACAACATGGTGTGCTCGATGTCGATCCTCGAGATCGCTGATGCGATCGAGGTCGGCCAGGGTGGCGTCGCGAAGTCTTGAGAGTCCCAGGGCTGCTGCAGCACGTTCACAGGAGTGCCGGCGATCGTCGTACGCGCTGGTCGTTAGCTCACGCCGAGTCATCGTGTCCATGATGATCACCTGCGCTGCGTGGGGCAACTCGGTAGGAGTGAGCGCCAAGGAGCGGCAGTCGATCAGGGTCGGGCCGCCAGCGCCAGCTCCGGCAGAGATCAGCTGGTCCATGATGCCTGACTGGATTCCGATGAACTCGTTCTCGACACGCTGGCCCAATCTCGCGATGCTGACGGGGTCGGGCTCGATGCCCGTGAGACCGGCGATTGCGTAGCCTGCGGCCACCTCGAGGGCGGCCGATGACGACAAGCCCGCTCCGATCGGGATGTCAGTCGCGATCGAGGCATCGAAACCATTCGTCTCGATACCTTCGTGAGCGAGAAGGTGGGCCATAGCGGCGACATATCGAGCCCACGAGTCGACGGTTGATGGATCGTCGATGAGGGAGAATACTGCCGTGCCGTACCCGGGCGAGATCAGGTGCACTTCGTTGTCGGCGCGCGGACTTGCCGAGATCACGGTCTTGAACGGTAAGGCCATCGGAAGCACGAAACCATCGTTGTAGTCGGTGTGATCGCCGATGAGATTTACCCGGCCTGGCGCTTGCGCCACGACGTCGTTGGCCATCCACCGATTCTAGGGCGACGTGGTGCCCCGTCTGTATTGCGCCACGCCCGTTTGCGACGCTCCGACCGACATGCGCGAGGATCGGGTCAATGGCGATCGAGATTCTGCTGATTCAGGGTTGGAGCCTCGGCTCGGTCTATGCGCTCGTGGGGTTCGGCTTCGTGGCGACCTACAAGACGAACAAGGTTTTGAACTTCACGCTTCCGTTCCTGGGCGCGGCCGGCGCATTGATCCTGTCGAGCCTCGTGTCCGACGGAGGGTTCGGCATCAACAGGTTTCGTGGAAAAAACCCTCTGACCTCGATCGCCGATCACCCGGTCGGATGGGTGCTGTGTCTTGTCACCGCGCTGGTATTGGTGGGGGCAATCGGCGCCCTCGTCGAACGCCTTGTCATTCGACCGCTTTCTGGTCGCTCACCGTTCATCTTGACGATGGCGACACTTGCCGGAGCGCTCATTCTTGAGGTCGTTGTCGGTCACGCACCGATCAGCCGCCGCCTGGCCATGCCGTGGGGCACGGCCAGCATCGGGATCGATGGTGCCGACGTCAGCGTTTCGACACTCGTCATCTGTGTTTTGGCGCCTGCAGTGCTCGTTGGTGTCGCCGGGTTTAATCGAACCTGGTTCGGTATAGCGGCGCGCGCCATGGCCAACGACGAGGAGGCTGCGGTCTCTATGGGCATCAATCGATCGCGGGTGATGGCAACAGCGTGGGCGCTCGCTGCCGCCCTCGGCATGCTGGCGGCGTTGGCATTCGCAGTACCACCGCTTGGCGCAGGGATCTTTGCGACACGATCGATGCCCAGTCTTTTCTTCCGAGCGATCCCGGTCCTTGCCATCGGTGGATGGGATTCCTACGGCGGCGTCTACGTGGCCGGCATCACCATCGGGCTGATGCAAGTCATGGTTGGTGGTTTGTGGGGCGAATACGCGTCTTTTCTTGGGGGCGGCTATACGACAATTCTGCCGTACATCGTCATGCTCGTCGTCTTGATGATCCGACCGACCGGCGTGTTCGGACAAGCGGCGGTTCGACGGGTCTGAGCGAGCGCTGCCGGAGCGACTGTAAAGTCCGACTCCATGGCTGATCAAAGGGAACTGCTCGGGTTTGACGGACTGGGCTTGTCGGCGCTCATAGGCGCGGGCGAAGTCACCGCGGACGAGGTTTTGGATGCAACGATCGCCCGGGTCGAGGCACTCGATGGCACGATCAACGCGGTCATCGACCGGGCATTCGATCGAGCCCGAGGCCTGATCCCTGCGGTCAGAGGCGACGCGCCGTTTGCCGGCATACCGACATTTGTGAAGGACCTCATCGATGTCGAAGGCCTTCGCCGAAGTGAGGGTTCTCGGCTTCAGATGGGCAACATCAGCGAATCTTCTGCGGACTACATCGTGCAGATGGAGCGGGCCGGTCTGGTCATCGCGGGGAAGACCAACACGCCGGAATTCGCGTCACTTCCGGTGACCGACAACGAGGTGTTCGGCAAGACACTGAATCCCTGGAATCTTGAGTATTCGCCAGGGGGCTCAAGTGGCGGTTCGGCGGCATCGGTTGCGGCCGGATATACGCCGATCGCGCACGGCACCGATGGCGGAGGATCGAATCGGATTCCGGCATCGGCGTGCGGTGTTTTCGGAAGGAAAGGAAGCCGAGGCCGCCAAGCCAGCGGCGAGCTCGACGGTTCCCATCCCGTCTTCAAAACCCACCACGCGATTAGTCGAACAGTGCGCGACAGCGCGGCCCTGTTCGCGATGACTCAGATCCAGGAGGGAGGCGCCTACCCGCCAGCCGACGTCGTCGTCGGCCCTTCCAATCGTCGCTTTCGTATCGCAGTGAGCAAGACCGACATCCTTGGCCGTGACCCCCAACCCGCTGCAGCAACGGCGCTCGAGGAAAGCATCACGCTTCTGCTCGAAATGGGTCACGAGGTGGTGGAGATCGCCGCTCCAGTGGACGGTGAACAGTTTTACGCCGCCTACCGCAACTTGTTCCTTTCTCGAACCGTGGGCCTGATCGCCATGATTGAAGCCCAAGCTGGCGCCCCCATCGAGCAAACCGGTCTGTTGACTCTCAACACCATCGGCCTGATGCGCCAAAGTGATGATCTCGCTTCGGATGCGCTGGAGACTGCAGAGGCCTACCTCCAGACGCTTTCTGTCGACACGGTAGACTTCTTCCACCAGTTCGATGTATGGCTCAGCCTTACCCATCCCCACGATGCCATTGCCGCCGATGAGTTTGACCCCAACGGCGCCTTCGACCGGCACAAGAGCGAGCAATTCCTGAGCAACGCAGCTATAGCCCACATGTCAGGTTCTCCGTCGATGTCGGTGCCCCTTTACTTCGATTCGCCGACAGGTGTGCCAATCGGATCGATGTTCACCGCAGCCCCGGGCGCCGACGCACGGTTGTACGACCTGGCCTTTACTCTCGAGGAAGCGCGCCCATGGGCGAATCAGTGGGCCCCGTACTCGGCCATGCACCTCGACCCGGCATCACAGATTGGCTGATGTTCTCAACTGTCAACATGTAGACCGAGCATCCGCTAGACGAACGTCAAGCCATCGTCGGAGAGGTCGACCAAAGGCAGTTCGCGCCGCTCGGTCCAGTAGTCCTGGGTATGGGCCCAGCGTGGAGCGTCGCCGCTCTTGGGCATGAGGTGCATGCTCCGGGCCAGGTAGCCGGGGTTGAAATTTTCGGGGTCCATCCACGGCCCGAGATCCATGTGCTCGTCTTCGGGTCGCAGCGTGGGAACGACTTGCGTTGCACCAGTGGATCCCATGTGGTCGAACATGCGGCACATGAAGTCGGCCATCAAGTCAACCCGCAATGTCCAACTGGCTCGGAAGTAGCCGAACACCCAGGCCAGGTTCGGCACGCCGGTGAACATCATCCCGCGGTACGTGACGGTGTCGGCGAAGTCGATCACCTTGCCGTCGACCGTGAAGTCGATGTTGCCAAGGACCGACAGATGGAAGCCCGTGGCGCTGACCACGATGTCGGCGCTCAACTCTTCACCAGATGTGGTGAGGATCCCCTTCTTGGTGAACCGTTCGATCTCGTCGGTGACCATCGAGGCCTTGCCGGAACTGATGCTCGCGAACAAGTCGCCATTGGGCACGAACGCCAGCCGCTGTCGCCACGGCCGGTACCTCGGTGTGAAATGGGTTTCGATGTCGTACCCCTCGGGTAGAAGTTCACGGATGTCGTTGATCAGGGCATCCTTCACCTCGTCGGGGTATGCGAAGGACAACTTCGTGAATTCACTCTGATCGAACAGGGTCTTTCGTCTGACGATCTCGTGGATCCACTCCTCCTGAATATCTAGCTCGCGCAGTTGGTCGGCGATTTCGATGGCATTGCGTGCCGCTCGGAAGTAGGTGGGGGAGCGTTGTAAGACGGTGACGTGGCCGCAGTCGTCGGCGATGGCGGGAACAAGGGTCGCCGCCGTCGACCCTGACCCGATCACGATGACATTTTTGCCTTCGAGTTCAATGTCGTCTGGCCAGGTTTGGGGATGCACGATTTGGCCGTCGTACTCCTCCATGCCCGGCCAGTCGGGCGTATAGCCCTTGTCGTGCTTGTAGTAGCCCTGACACATCCACAAGAAGTTGGTCGTGAACTGTCGCGTTTTGGCGGTTGCCGTATTGGTGACGTTGACCGTCCATTGGGCCTCCTCGCTTGACCATGACGCATCGCTTATGTGGTGGTGGTAGCGGATGTGTTGATCGAGATCGTTCTCGTTGATGACCTCGCCCATGTACGTCAAAATCTCCTCGGCCGATGCGATCGGTGCGCCGATCCACGGCTTGAAGCGATAGCCAAAGGTGTAAAGGTCACTATCGGAGCGGATGCCCGGATACTTGTGAGTTACCCACGTGCCGCCAAAGGTGTCCTTGCTTTCAAGGACCACGAAGCTCGTGGTGGGTTGCTGGTCGAGGAGGTGATACGCCGCGCCGATGCCGGAGATCCCTGCGCCGATGATCAGCACGTCGAAATGTTCGGTTGATGTCATGTGCTCTGCTTTCGGATCACCATGGAGTCCAGGGTGCAAGGCGAAACCATATGTCACCAGAGTCGTTGGTCATGAAACCGAGGCAGGCATGACCGTGCTGACTTGAGGTCTCGAAATGGGACAAGATACCCGTCGTGAATGAGCCAATGATCGTTCGAGGGTCGTGTCATCACGATTGCCCCGATACCTGTGTGTGGGATGTGACGGTTAGCGATGGTCGGGCGGTCAAGCTTCGCGGAAACGCCGAACATCCAACCACCAAGGGCGTGTTGTGTCCGAAGGTGAACCACTTCCTCGACCGGGTGTATCACCCAGAACGTTTGCTGACGCCGCTTCGCCGGGTTGGGCCGAAGGGCGAAGCGAGGTTTGAGCCGATCAGTTGGGATGAGGCGCTGGCCGAGATCTCTTTGCAGTTTTCGACACTGATCCAAGCGGCGGATGGAGAATCGATTCTCCAATTCTCCTTCGATGGGACGCAAGGTGTGATCCAGAAGGGGATCATGGCTGATCGGTTCTTCAACGCGATCGGGGCGTCGGACATCCACCGGCACCTTTGCGGGGCGACCGCATGGCTTGGGGCAAGTGATGTGTCCGGGCAGCCGTTCGGCATTGACCCAGAAGATCTGATCAATGCCCGGACGATCATCTTGTGGGGTACCAACACCTATCTCACCAACCGGCACCTTTGGCCGGTCATCGAGCTAGCCCGTGCCGATGGCGCCGTCGTGATTGTGATCGATCCGGTACGCACCTCGACCGCGGAACGGGCCGACGAGTTCCTTCAACTGCAGCCCGGCACTGACACGGCGTTGGTGCTGGCGATGATCCACATACTTGACCGTGATGGCCTCGTCGACCGCGACTGGATTCAAGCCAATACGTCGGGTTGGGACGAGTTGTTGGAGTCAGCGCGGTCGATGTCGCCGGATCGAGCTGAGCAGATCACCGGACTTTCCGTCGAACGAATCAACTGGTTGACGCACACCTACGTTTCTCGTCGCCCGGCCGCTATCCGAATGCTTGTTGGTCCAGAGCACCGTCAACATGGTCGCGACATCATGCGGGCGGTCGCCATGTTGCCGGCGGTGACAGGTGCTTGGCGCGACAGCGGGGGAGGGCTCGCCCGGTCAACCCAGGTGTACTTCGAGACCGCGCTCAATTATCCGGCTCCGCCGGACCCGCCAAGGCGAACGTTCAACATGGCCCGCCTCGGCGAGATCCTTACCGATCGGGAAATGACCCCTGCGATAGCTGCGCTTGTCGTTCACAACTCGAACCCGGCCGTCGTCGTGCCGGAGCAGAATCTGATTATCGAGGGGCTAGAACGCGAGGACCTCTTCACCGTCGTGATCGAGCAGTTCATGACCGACACTGCTCGTTACGCGGACATCGTTCTGCCGACCACCACGCAGATCGAACACCTGGATCTGGGTATTGCATGGGGCCATCTCAATCTGGCGATAAATCAGCCGGCCATCGAACCGGTCGGAGATTCGCTTCCGAATACGGAGATCTTCCGACGGTTGGCCGCGGAGATGGGGTTTGATGATCCCGCCCTGCAGGCAGATGACGAGACGTTGATCCGAGAACTCCTCGACTCCGATCACGAATGGCTCGAAGGCATCACCTACGAGCGTTTGGTGCGAGAGACGTGGGTTCGGCTCAATGTTGATCCTGGAACCCGGCCCTACGTCGACACTACGCCGGAGACCGACGACGGGCGGCTCCAACTCGGCGCATTGGAGTTCCGGGCTGGTGATGAGACACCCGACGGTGCCGGCGATTTGGGGGCCCGTTTCCCGCTGGTGCTGATGACGCGCAAACAACATGTGAAGTTTCTCAACGCCAACTACGCCCAGTTCGGCGAGCACCTGCCTCGGGAGGGCGAGCCGCTTCTACAGATTCATCCTGAGGACGCTGAGGCGCGTGGCCTTCGGACCGGTGACCGGGTCGACGTCTTCAACGACCGGGGCCGGCTCACGCTCGGGATTGAATTCACCGACGAGGTGCTGCCCGGCGTTGTGGCTGTGCCGTTTGGCTGGCACCACCGCCATACGCCGCAGGGTCGGGGGGTCAATGCGTTGACGAATCCGGCTGTGCCCGCAGACGGTCAAGGGTCAGCCGCCTACCACGAGACACTTGTCGAGGTCGTCCTCGACGGCCGATGAATGCGGGCCGCCCGATTCACCCGTTCGGCGGCGTTGTCGGGGGTGCGGGCGCGTTACCCCGAGACCGAGGCTGCCGCGGCATCGATCGCCGCCTTCGTGGTGCCGACGATCAACTCGATGTGGTCATCGGTGATGGTGAACGGGGGCCCGATGAGGAGTGCATCGGCCACTGGTCCTGATCCGCACGGGTAGACCCACACTCCCCGTTCGATCGCTTCACCCGCCACTCGCGCCGCGAAGTCGATCGAGCGTGAGAACTCGATACCGGTGTCACGATCCTGCACCAACTCGATCCCCTGCATGAGTCCAAGGCCCCGAATGTCGCTGACATTGGGGTGGCCGCCCAATTCATCCTCGAGCCGGCGGCGGAGCCGAGCACCCATCTCAGCGGACCGTTGCACCAGTTGTTCTTGGCGCATGATCCGAAGGACCTCGACACTCACCGCACATCCGAGGTCGGCGCCGCTGAAAGTGAAGTACATCAAGCCCATTCCGGCAGCCGCGATTGGATCCACGACAGCATCGGTTGAGTAGATACCGCCCATCGGCGCGTACCCGCCGGAGAGGCCCTTGCCCCCGACGATGATGTCAGGCGTGACGTCGAAGTGCTCGTGGCCCCACGTCCGGCCGGTCCGCCCGAACCCCGTCATCACCTCATCGACGATGATCAGGATGTCGTTGGCCCGGCAGACATCTTCGACGGCAGGCCAGTAGCCGTCGGGCGGAACCATCGCTCCAGCCGACGCTCCGCTGATTGGTTCACCGATGAACGCAGCCACCGTCTCGGGGCCCTCTTGCTCGATGACTTTGGCCAGTGCCTCCGGGTCGAGCCAATTGCTCTTGGGGTGATCTGCGAGCATCGGTTCGAGGCCGTTTCGGCGCCGATCGTGGTTGCCGACGCTCAACCCGGACAGGGTTGAGCCGTGGTAGCTCACGTCGCGCCCGATCACCTTCCATCGCTGTGGTTGGCCGACGGCGACCTGGTGGGTTCGCGCCACCCGGATGGCGGCATCCACCGACTCCGACCAGCCAGAGAAGAACGATGCTCGGGTGAAGCCATCGGGTAACCAATGCTCGACGAGTTCTTCTACGAGTGCAATGCGGTTCTCCGTGGCCCAGACCGGCACGACATAGTCGATCGTGCCCAGCGCGCGGGCCGCCGCCTCGACCACTTCGCGTCGTCCATGTCCGATGTTGGTGACGACGGCGCCGCCACCGGCATCAAGGAGTCTGGTGCCGTCGTCGCGAATGAGCCACACATCCTCTGTGCGATCGATCACGAGCGGTGCTGTGTCGGCGGGGATGAAGGGGAACGCTGCGGCTCGGCTCGGGTCCATGCTCTGATCCTCGCGCCACTTTGGCGATGGGGCCACTCATTGAGGCGCGGTTTCAACGGGGGTGACATGAACTGGCAACTGGTTGTGGTTGCCGCATCAGGGCATGCGTGATCGCCGACAGAGCCCGCCGCTGGGTGTTGCTTACCGATCCCGGGAGGAAAGTATGAAGAGCATCGCCCAGAAGGTGACGAAGAGTAATCGGGCGAAGAGCTAGTGGACGGAACGCAGTTGTGTGCGCTGACTAATAGCTGCGACAAAGGCAGCGCTGATACCTGGCACGACAAAAAATGCGAAGATCGCACCTGTGCCGCTGAGCGAGTCACCACTTGTTGCCACACCCACGAATAGTCCTGTCACAGAGCCGACAAATGTTCCTCCGATCAGAGGTTTTTGAGATGTCTATTCGCTGACCGGATCCACCATGGGTTGTGCCACCAGAACGCATCCGTTGCCGATACTCAAAGCGAAAAGTTTTATGGTTCAACGAACGCGTAGATCCGCTTCGGGTTGTCGACGATAAGTGTTGTGACATCGCTTTCGCTGAGGCCTCGGCGGAGCAGTCGGGGAACAACGTTGGTTATGAGATGGTCATAGCCAAGACCGCCGTACTGATGCAGCCGGTGCTTGGTGGCAATGTCGTGCGAAAGCAGGATTTGATGCTCGAGGCCCTGTTCAAAATGCCAAAGAATGACATCCATGCGTTCCGCGTCAGATGGCATGTCGACGGCTGGGTTGGGCGGATACCAGGAGCTTTCGTTTCCGAACAGGTCGTACTCGAGATAGCAGCCTGTCGCTGCCATGTCGGCAAGCCATGCCCGGTCGGTGCAGGTGCGGTCGATGTGGCAGATGATCGTGCGGCTGAGATCGCCGCCTTCTCCGTCGACGATCTGAGCGATTTCGACCGGCGACATCGGATCGCGGCCCGGATGCACCATCAATGGAGCTCCGGTTTCGATTTGTGCCGCCACCGCGGCACACAGGCTTTTCTTCTCGTTGGGGAGCCATGGATAGGAGCATCCGAGTTCACCGATCAGGCCTGCTTTGACGTCGGTGCCGTCGACGCCGATCTCGATGTCGGCAACGATCTCCGCGGTGATCGAATCGGGTGATCGAGCAGACATGTCGGAGGGGTGGGTTCCGCCCAGGTAGTAGCCCGAGCCCATGAGAATGTGGGTTCCGGTTGCTTCAGCGATGCGAACCAGTGGCGCCGGGTCGCGGCCGAGTCCGATGTTGGTTGGGTCGACGATCGTGCGCCCGCCGGCCTGGACGAAACGGTGAAGTTCGCTGATCGCCAAATCCGCTGAGTCCAACTGCACGTTGTGATGGTTCGACGTCCAGTGGTATGCGACCCAGCCCCGGTTCTGGAGGGTGATCGTCTCCTCCGCGAGATGTTGGTCATCGCCCGCCGGTGGATCGACGTACATGAACGACCCGTCCATGAGGACATGGTCGTGGGCGAGCGTGATCCCGAGTTGGCCTTCGTCAATCGGGCCGAGGACGGTCTGGGCCTGGCCCGGCAGCGCCCGGGTCACGACAGAACTGCCCTCGCGCTGATCTCCACCAGGAGCCCTTCGAAGGCAAGATCAACGCCGCCGACGACGGTGGCGCTCGGCCCTGGGGCGTTGAAGAACTCGGCCCGGGCTTGCCCTGCCGCGGGCCGATACCCAATGTCGGTGAGGAAGATGTCGAGCGATACCACGTCGTTGAGCGTGCCGCCTGCTGCGGTCACGAAACTCTTGATGTGACGCAGGCACTGGCGGCACTGCTCGAGAGGGTCATTGGGGCCGATGAGTTCCCCGTTGTCGAGCGCGATTTGGCCTGAGATGAACAGCAGGTTCCCCGAGCGGATGCACTGCGAGCCTGCTCGTGGATCGGCTGGCTCGCCGACGTTCGGGATGGAAACGCTCACCCGTTCGGTCATTGTGGGCCCAGGACCCGGTCGAGGACATAGTTTGAAAACTCGTGCACTGTGCGTTCCTCGGTGGGTGAATAGCGAGACGGTGATGCCATGCGTCCGCCGATCCCGCGATGCACAAGCTCGCACACCCCTTT
>JAACCU010000147.1 GCA_009937405.1 Actinomycetota bacterium | reverse complement strand
TGAAAGCCGAGACTGACTTCAAGCCGACGGGTGCCACTTTCCCGTTCGGGGCACACCTGTCGGTTGTGGAGATCGACCGCGGGACCGGCGAGGTCACTGTCTTGCGTCACATCTCTTGCGATGACGCAGGCACCATCATCAATCCGCTCATCTTTGACGGACAGGTGCACGGCGGCGTGGCCTCCGGCATTGCCCACACATTGATGGAAGAGTTTGTCTACGACGATGATGGCAACCCGCTCACCGGCAACTTCATGGACTATGCGTTCATGTCTGCAGCCGAGTTCCCGAGCTTTGAGCGCATCCCCATGGAGACACCGACAGATCGCAATCCTCTCGGTGCCAAGGGCATCGGCGAGGCAGGCACGATTGGTGCTGGCCCTGCGGTTCACAACGCAGTTGTCGATGCTCTGTCACACCTTGGTATCCGTCATATCGAGATGCCCACCACCGCCGCACGGGTGTGGAAGGCGATGTCGGCTGCTGAGGCGAACTAGTACTTCACGCCGACCGCGGCGCAGAGAAACTTCATCAGCGGCGCGCCGGCCATAAACCGTTCAGCCAGATCCTCGCGAAACGAGGCTTTGGTTACGTCGGAGTGTTTGATCGGGCCTGTGGCGATGAAGCTCTTTCGCTTCATGTCCTCGAGCAGTGGGTGCTCGACATCGAACCCTCGAGGTGGACGCTTCAATGAATCCCCACCCAGCTCGTACATCGAGGTGAACACCTTGCTTTGCGTCGCCGCGATCCATTCGTCTTGGTTTTCATCGATGTGCCCACGAATTTGGTAGGCCACCTTTGGTTCGGGCATCCAGAGTCCGAGGCCGATGAAGCAGCTACGAGGCTGGAGGTGCACGTAGAACCCTGGAGAGTGGGCGTCCTTTGCCCGTTCGTGACGGAAATGCATGCCGGTATTGAGCTTGTACGGCGTCTTGTCCTTAGCGAACCGTGTGTCGCGGTGGATCCGAAAGAGTGATCCTCCGACGGTCCGAGAATCTGCGACGAAGTATGGCGAGAGCGCTTCGAGTAGCTCGACGAAGTCGGTAATGAAGTCGAGGGCGGGTTGGCGAACGGATGCTTCGTAGCGGGCCTTGTGCTCGTTGAACCAGGCTCGGTTGTTGTTGTCGGCCAGGTCTCCGAGAAAGGCGAATAGGTCGGGGGAGAAGTACCGGCGGCTCACACTGTCCGACCGTAGTTGGCTATTCTCCTTGGATGCCTTACGACCTCAAACTCAATCAATTCTCTACGGAAGAAGAGGCGGTCGCTCTGGCGACGGCTGCGGGTCAATTCCCGATGGCTTTCGACTTCGACACCGTGCACAACGACTTTCACTGGCACAACTTTGAGGCAATGCTCTATGTGGTCAGCGGTGAGATCACCATCACCGAACGTGACACCGGCGACGCGTGCACCCTCACCTCAGGTTCGACCATCAGGGCCACAACCCCCCAGCTTGTTCACAAAGAGGACACCGAGGGGTATCGGGCCGTGCTCGGGTTTCTGAGCGACCCTGCTGAGATCAAGCAGCCGATCGACCGCGACCCTGCACTGCTCGCCTAAGCAACGGGGAGCCCTGTACCTGCCATCATCTAGCTGAGGTCGGGAACCCGATGCCAGTGCGGGTTGGCGGCTTCGACAGCGGACGCAATCTCGAGCAGGTGTCGCTCCTCGCCGAGGGGTGCGACGAGTTGCAGACCAGTTGGCAGGCCGTCGTCGGTGAATCCGGATGGGATTGAGATCGCCGGGCACCCGGTTGCGGTGATGACGCAGTTCGACATCATCCAGCCGAGGTAGTCGTCCATCCGCTGACCGGCGATCTCGGTGGGGTATTCGACCTCGACCGGAAACGGGACAACCTGTGTTGTCGGTAACGCGATCACATCGACCTGTTCGAAGGCCCGAGCCATCGATCGATGAAGCTGGGAGCGGAGCTCGGCGGCACGCATGACTCGGTCGAGGTCGAGCGAGCGGCCGAACGCGATATTTTCCTGCACAGTGATCTTGGTCATCGCTACGGTGCTTTCGGGAAGTACCTCCCCGATCTTTCGGTAGCTCAGGCCTCGGAAGACCCGGAACACTTCTTCGGCCACTGAGAGGTCTGGGGTGATCTCGACCATCGAGCCGCCGACGTCGACGACTCGCCCCGCGGCGGCTTTGGCCAACTCGAACGGATCATTGTCGTAGGTCAGAATGCCGAGATCTCCGACCCATCCAATAGTGGCTGTGGTCGTCGTTGGGAGGGGGCGGGCATAGACGGATGGGTCGTCGGGCAAGCTGAGGAGGTCGTCGGCCAAAGGGCCGGCGAGAACGGAGAGGAGCAGGGCGGCATCAGCGACGTTGCGGCCCATGGGGCCTTCGACACCGAAACGCCGGAACCAGGCCGAACTGTCGAGGAGGGCGGGGTCGACGGGTACCCGTCCAATCGAGGGTCGCAGCCCGACAACGCCGCAGAACGCCGCTGGATTGCGAAGCGAGCCACCAAGGTCAGAGCCGTCGGCAATCGGCAGCATCCGTGAGGCAAGTGCAGCGGCGGCCCCGCCGGACGATCCGCCGGCAACCCGAGAGGGATCCCAAGGATTGGACGTGGTGCCGTAGACCTGATTGAACGTGTGGCACCCGGTACCGAATTCTGGAGTGTTGGTTTTGCCGATGATGATCGCTCCAGCGGCCCTCAGCCGCGCCGCAACGAGGCCGTCCTGCGCCGCAGGCTTGTCGGAGGTGGTTACCGAGCCGGCTCGTGTCGGCAGGCCGGCGACGTTTTGTAGGTCTTTCACCGCTACCGGGAGTCCGTGGAGAGCTCCACGTTGGCTGGCCGGTAACGCGTCGGCCGTATCGGCGTCGAGCAACACGTCCTTGCGTGACCGGGCGGCAACGATTGCATTGATCGTGCCGTTCACCTCGTCGATTCGGTCGAGGTGGGCTTCGACGACTTCACGAGCAGAGAGCGAACCTGACCGTGTCTGGACCGCCAATTCGACGGCCGTTTGCGAGATGATCTCGTTCAACATGCTGGCGAGTATCGCATGCCAGCCCTAAGAAATTGGGCTACGGCAGCGCCACCCAGAAGGAACGGCTGCGAGCCACGAGCGTTCCGTCCGCGGCGAAGGCGGCGGAGCAGGCGCCTCGCTTCCGGCCATCCCACTCGAATGGGTAGTCGCCTTGGGAGCCGACGAGGGCGTATGTGGCGCCCGCCACGAGCGGCTCGAGCACTTCGACTGCGAGCTGCACCGTGAATGCTGGTCGCTGGTCGCCGCTGCTTGCGACGAACCATGCCGCAGTGCAGTCGATGGCTGCCCAGGCGACTGCGTGGTCGACGATTCCGTCGTCGCCGGCCGCCCATTCGGGGACTGTCCAGTCGGTGCTGTATCGGCCATCACCAAGTGGGCCTGCGTGTACCTGCATCGACTCTGGCTGCGCCCCGCAAGAGAAACAGTGGTGGGCGGGGTGGTTGTCGGCGGAGTAATCGAATCGATGTCGTGCTGCCGTTGCGTCGGCAATAGAAACCGGTGAGATCGTCGCCCATGTTGGTTCCCAACGGGTGATGTCGAGCACGGTCACGCCGGTCGCCGCCGACAGGGTCCAGTGATCATGGGCCTGCTGGTCGAGCGAAAGATCCTCCTCAAGCGGGATCGGGGATCGAAAGGCGACCGACCCGGCCCCACCAATCGTGTCCAAGACTCGAGCGGCCGTGTAACCGCCCTGCCCCGTTCCCGGTGGGCCTTCAAAGCGGCGAGGGATCCGAATAGTCGTCACGGCGGTGAGGGTAGCCCGAGGTGGATGGGGGCCTCTACTTGACGCCGCCCTACGCTCGGGCTCACGAGGGGGCAGTGATGGGTGTAGTGGCGCTAGCGAACGAGGCGAGGGGCGAGCTGCTGCACCTCCAACTGAACCGGCTGGAGAGGTGCAATGTACTACTGGCTCGAGAAGCAGGCGCAGCGATGACGAAGGCCCAACTCCTCGTCCGCGAGCCCGACCGTCTTAACGATTGAGTTATCCCCGCCTATGACTGAGATTTCCACCGAGATCGTCCCAGACCCAAATTCCCGATTTGCTCCCGGACGAGCGGGGTTCACGTTCACGCTTTCGATGGTGATGGCGGGCACTGCACTCGCGATCGACATGATGCTGCCGGCGTTCCCCGAGATCCGTGCTGGACTAGGCCTTGAGCCGGGCTCCACGGCTGTCGCGGGGATGATCACGGTGTTCTTGATGGGTCAGGGGCTAGGCCTGCTTCCAGCGGGTTTTCTCGCCGACCGGTACGGGCGCCGACCCGTGCTTTGGGGCGGCCTGGCGCTTTACATACTCGCCGCGCTCGCTGCAGCACTGGCCCCCAGTCTGGGAGTCATGCTCCTAGCCCGGTTCGTGTGGGGGATGGCAACGGCAGGGCCTCGCGTCGCAGCGATGGCAATGGTGCGCGACGCCTTTGAGGGCGCCGAGATGGCGAAGCAGATGTCGACGATCATGGCTGTGTTCACTATTGTGCCGACGCTCGCTCCCGCGCTTGGCGCGGGAATCGTCGCGGTTGGGTCTTGGGAGTTCGTGTTCGTTGCGTGCGCCGTTTATGCAGGTGCGGTTTTTGTTCTCACGACTCGTCTCCCGGCCACGATGAAGCACGCCCCAACGAAGGTCGATGATTCGTGGGCGGAGGTGCGTCGAGGCTTGAAGGTGATCTTCAAGACGCCTGGAACACTTGGCTATCTGCTGGCGATGGTCGGCCTCTTTGCCTCGTTCCTGTCGTATCTGGCGAGCTCAGAGATCATCGTCGATGAAGTGTTTGACTTGGCCGATTGGTTCCCTGCCATCTTTGCGGCCATGGCTATTCTGATGGCGGGCGTGATGATCGCCAATCGACAGCTCGTCGTGAGCGTCGGTCTTGATCGCATGATGCGGCTGGCTATCCCTGCTCTTTTGGCGGCTGTTGGGGTCTTTGTCTCGGTGTCGTTGCTGACCGGCGGTAAGCCACCGTTCTGGCTCTTCTTTGTGTGCGTTGCCTCCGTGATCAGCTGCCAGCAACTCTTGGTTCCCAACATCAACGCGGCGGCGATGCGGCCTCTCGGCGAGGTGGCCGGCACAGCGGCAGCCATCTTTGGGATGATTCCGATGATTTTCGGTGCCGCAATTGCGTCGATGTTCGACCGGGCGTTTAACGGCACTACGACGCCGCTCGCCTTCGGGATGACATGTGGCGCCATCCTCGCCACGAGCGGGTTGGTGTGGGCGCGTGCGGCAGCACCGGAGGGTTCGCTCGCCTAACTGCCCGTCCAGTTAGGCGCCTGCTTCTCCGAGAACGGGAGCGGGCCTTCTTTGGCATCAGCGGATGCCATCATCGCCGCCACGGCCGGGTACTCGGCCATAAGCGCGTCGTCGAGTCCGGCTGTCGGCGCCACACGATTGACCAGGCCGTGCTCGAGTGCCTCAGCGGCGGTCATCTCTTTGCCGGTGAGCAGGTACTCCATAGCGAGCTTGATCGGCAACTGCCTTGGGAGCCGGTGAACGCCGCTGCCCCGGGCTGCGTTGCTGAACCATAGACATGTGCCGGCGTATTGATCGCGTTTGACACCTCGGGTCGCTCGATCGTCACCCACGCCAGGTGGGGCCCGGGAACCTCGTACGAGAAGTACTCGTAGTCCATGTTTGGACGCTAGTGGGGGGTCGGCGCTTGACGAAGGGAACCTTTCTTCCTAGTACAGACTCATGCGCCGAAAGCCCCGGGTTTTCCTCCTGATCGAACGTGATGTTGGCAACGTCGCCGGCTCAGCGTGGCGGCCGATGTTTCGTGCAGGCGACAAATCATCGGGTCGTGCAGGCGACCAAAGAAGGAAGGCGAAACCATGACGAGCCAACATCGAATGTGGTCGAACACCGCCGCCATAGCGCTCGCTGCGCTTGGGGTGTTCCCTGGCATGGCGCTGCTGCCCTTGCTCGGCACGGGCACAAGGTGGACCAATCTCGGTGAGATGATCTGGGTCACTACGGCGATGGCTCTTACCGCAACGCTGTTCGCGGGGATGATTTTTCGAGCGAAAGAGATCAAGCCTCGCACCGGCACGCTGCTGCTCGTGGTGGGCGCGCCGGCTCCGTCTGTCGCCTTTTTTGGCTCCCGCTGCTCTATCTTTTGAGCGTGTTGATTCTCATTGCGGCGTTGTTGTCGGCACCCCGCCGTGTGAGCCGAATCCCGCCACCCTCAGCGACGTAGCCCTTCGACTGGCCCTTCCTGCGGGGTCAGACGATCATCACGTTGATCCAGTTGTGGCGGTGGTGGTGCTGTCGGGAAGATGAGGGCGGTCAGCCTGGGAGCCTTCGATGAGGATATGGCCGGTCGTGGGCTGGGTTCTGGCGAAAAATGAAGAACCCTTCGCCGGCTTCGGCGAAGGGTTCAATCGAGCCGTTGGTCGGGCAGGCGGGATTTGAACCCACGACCTCCTCGTCCCGAACGAGGCGCGCTACCAACCTGCGCTACTGCCCGTATTGCAGAACCGAAGGATATCGGCTGCATGCGGCGACGGCTCCTCTGCTTTTGGAGCTGAACGCGAGTCCTCAGGCCGTAGCGAGAGTGCTCTCAACCGCCCGAAGCAGAGAGAATGGATCGAGCGGCTTTACGAGGTAGCCGTCGGCTCTGGCCTCGTTGGCGAGGAAGACGTCGACCTCACGATCGAGCAGCAACATGATCGGCCGTTTGTTGAGATCGCCCATTTCTTCGCGGTGCCGGACCGCCAAACACGCGGCGATCCCACCCATGTTGCCGATCTGAAGATCGAGCAGCACTAGGGCCGGTTCGACGTGTTCGATGGCGGGCACGACGTCGACGCCGGCACGCACACGGTGCAGCAAATGGGGACCAGCAATGGCGGCCTCGACTTCGTCGGTGAGCCAGTCAGAATCGGTGGCGAGAAGAATGTCCGGCACGGGAAGGATCGTACACCTCGTCTGAGGTCGCCCCACGTTGGCCCAACTCAGGTTTAGGGTCTTCGTCGTTGGAGCGAAGGGGTTGTTATCTGACGGGCTTTCTCGGCCCGCGTGGAGTGGATCGAATTCTATGGGTACGATGCCGCTGTGCTTGAGATCCGTGTTGAACGCCCTGAGTCAGCTGGCTATGTCCAGCTTTGCCCTGAAGGCGAGCTAGATGCGTATTCAGTTGCGCAGTTCCGTGAGGCCTTTGCCGAGCTTGGCACTGAGCCTCGACTGGTCGTGAACCTTTCCAGCGTGCAGTTCATGGACTCTGCCGGTTTGGGTGCCCTGATCGGCGGTATTCGTAAGGTCCGCGAAAACGATGGACGTATTGCCGTGTTCTGTGATCGGGCCAACATCACCCGACTTCTTCACACCACTGGGTTCGATCGCATCGTCCCGGTTAAGGAAGATCTCGGCGAGGCTGTCTCGGCTCTCGACGACGACCCGAGCTGAGAAGCAATACGGGGACAGTGAGCGTGCGGCGATAGAGACCCAGTGGGTCTTATTTGGTCAGGAGGCGGGCGATTTCGGCGAGGCCGTCGATGTCGTGGACGTCGTTATGAAGCATGGGGACTCTGACCGTCAGCGCGTCGGGGGCTGCGTCTTGCAGTTTGGTGATTCGGAGGTCGTCGCCCGCAGAGGTGGCGGTGAGATCAGCCAGCGCTGGGGCTGCGCCGCCCGCGGCCGAACCGGCAAGTGATGTCGCCAACTGAGCGGCTCTGTCTGGTGTCGTTGAGAGCTGGGGCAGCATCCGATTGACCACGACGGCGGATGCGTCGAGGTCGGCGGCGTGCAGACGGCCAAGGAAGTAGCGGGCCTCGTCGATGGTGTCGGCTCGGGGTGAGGCGACGAGCACGAAGGCGGTGCGGTCGTCGCCGAGAAGTTCGAGGGTGGCGTTGGCGCGATCGCGGAAGCCATCTTCCATACCTTCGAAGGCTTGGAAGAATGCCACCGCCTCATCGACCACCGTGGCACCCACGACACGAGCGAGCTGACGGAGAACCTGCTGGGCGGCAGTGTTGATCACCTTGAACGGGCCACGACCAGGAGAGGTGACGATCCGGTAGATCGGATTGTCGAGCAGCCGCGACAGCAGCTTCGGTGCCTCGAGAAACGCCAGTGCGTCACGAGTGGGCGGTGTGTCGACCACGACGAGGTCGTAGTCGCCGCTGTCGTGGAGTTCGTTGAGCTTCTCGACCGCCATGTAGTCCTGGGTGCCGCTGAGGGTGCCACTGACGTTGCGGTAGAAGCGGTTGCCGATGATGCGTTCGGCTTGGGCGTCGTCGTGGGCGTGGCTGCGCACCACTTCGTCGAAGGTCGACTTGGTGTCGAGCATTAGCGCACTCAGCGAGCCGGACCACGGTCCGTTGATGACCCGTGGGGTGTTGTCGAGGGCCGCGATGCCGAGAGCATCGGCCAGCCGTTTTGCCGGGTCGATGGTGACGACTACCGCTCGTTTGCCGGCATTTGCGGCGGCCAAAGCAGTGGCCGCAGAGGTGGTGGTCTTTCCGACGCCGCCGGTGCCGCAACAGATGATGACCCGCCGGTTTTCGATTAGCCCTTGGTAGCCGGTCACAGGGCCTCGATCCCGGCGATGAACTCGCCAGCGAGCACGTCGATTTCGGCGGGGCCGATCTGAGTCCCAAACACTTGCGAGATCTGAATCTGGGGCAGTGGAAGCTCTGTGCCGAGGCGTTCGAGTTGTTTGTCCTGCAACGCGGTGCGAGATGCACGGAACGCTGCGGCCTCGTTGAGGTCAGCTCGTTCGTGGGTGCTCGTTTGGGCTCTGGTTGTGGAGCCCTCGAGTCCGTCGATTTCTGGGAGCACACCGTTGACGACGACGGGGCCGAGCTTCACCCCGACCTCGTCCTCCACGGCGTAGGACGTCTCGATCAGTTCATTGATTGGGGTCTCTTCGGGGATGGTCACGAGGATCAGCTGGAGGCGCTCCGGATCGCTGATGAGCTCGAGCACTTCAACGGCTTGGCGATGGATTATTCCGGTGCGGGCTGCGTCGCGGACGCCGGTGGGGCTTCGCAGAAACCCGAGCGCGTGACCAGCGGCGGGTGCATCGACGACGATCAGATCTGCTGCACCCTCGGATTCGAGGGCCTTGATTCGGCCGAGTACCAGCAGATCCTTGATGCCGGGGGTCGCGGTGGCGACCACCTCAAGAATGCCGGACTTGGCCATTCGCTTCAGTAAACGGTTGAAGCCTTGGCTCGATAGCCATTCCGTAAGTGCGTCGTCCGGCGTGATCGATTTCCCACGAATTTCACCCTGACGAATACCATTGCGCTCCGCCTCGTGAACCAGCACCGCTTCCTCGTAGCCTTGGGCGCTGGCTCCGAACATTGGGGCCGCGGCCGACCGTCCGGCTACTTCTACGAGAAGTACGGACAGGCCACACCGTGAAGCTGCTGCAGCGATCGTTGCGGCGGTGACGGTCTTACCGACTCCACCCTTTCCCGCTACGACCAGGACCCGCGAAGATGCGAAGAAATGACCGGGATCCATTTCCCTCCTCGCCCAGGCGGTCGACGGTTCGACGGAGGGTCATCTTATCGGCGGCCTTCGTCGCCCTCTTGGTCGCGGTGCTATTGGCCATGTCGCCGGCCCGTGCCGGAGCGACTGGGCATGCCCAGGAATCCCTTGACCCTTTGATCTTCGATGTCGTTCAGATGTCTGGATTCCTCGACGGCATCGTTGCTGACTATCTCGAACGTTCTATCGAACGAGCCGAGAACTCTGGTTCGGGTGGAATCATCCTCCAGGTCAACAGCACTCGTGCGGTGATAGACGATGAGCGACTCATCGAGTTGGCTGAGCGGATCGCCAATGCCGACATCCCGGTCTATGCCTGGGTTGGTCCGAGCGGCGCGCGCGCCGAGCGCCAGGTCGCTCAGCTCTTGGGTACCGTCGACGAGGTGGCTGTGGCTGTTGGCTCGCACTTCGGCAACACCGGTGAGTTGGTTATCCCCGCAGAGCTGCTGTCTTCGAAGTTTCTTGCTGCGGCCGACGCCATTGAGCACGACACCATCGATGAACAAGGCGTGATCTCTGCGGGTTTGGCCGATCGTAACTCGCCGACCCTTGCGTTCTTTGCGCTCGAGTTGCCGGGCTTTGAGACTCAAATCGACTCGAGTGGTGACGAAGCAGTCCGTGTGCCTGTGTCGCCGGTCCGTTTCTCCAAGTTGCCGGTGTTTGACGGTTGGATGCACACGTTCGCTAGTCCGGCGATGGCGTATTTGCTCTTCCTCATCGGAGTCGGCCTTCTCATCTTTGAGCTGTACACCGCCGGTATCGGCGTTGCCGGTGTCCTTGGTGCCGGTTCGTTCATTCTCGGCAGTTTCGGTCTGGCCGCGCTTCCGGTCGAGCCGTGGGCGCTGGCTCTTTTGGTGATCGCGATGCTCGGTTACGCAATCGACGTTCAAACGGGTGTACCCCGGGTGTGGTCGGTGATCGCCACGATATGTCTTGTGGTCGGCTCGCTGTTCTTGTTCGAAGGGTTCGGCATTAGCTGGGTCACGCTTGTTGTTGGTGTGATCGGCATCGCGGTCTCGATGATTTCGGGTATGCCCGCCATGATCCGTACCCGCTTCGGCACTCCAACGATCGGCCGCGAGTGGATGATTGGCTTCATGGGTGAAGCCACTGAGGACATGAAGAAGGAAGGCGTCGTGATGATCGACGGCGCCCCTTGGAAGGCACGAGTCAACCGCACCACGCCGATCGCCAAGGGTGACCCCGTGCGTGTTGTGGCTATCGAAGGCCTGTACCTCGAGATCGAACCGGAGGAGGGCGGGGCCCGCGACTATCGCGAGATGCGTCCGTCCAAGGACGAAGGACCCGATGGCGCGGACGAAGGACCCGATGGCGCGGACGAAGGACCCGA
>JAACCU010000146.1 GCA_009937405.1 Actinomycetota bacterium | reverse complement strand
TCACGAACGGCCCGGTCCAGGGGCGCGCCGCTGGCCACCTGGACATGCGTGTTGGCGTGGGCAAGTTCGATGCCGTCGACATCGTGGCCACGCATGGTGGTCCCCCACTCGATCTCGCGTTCGGTGAGGTCTTTGCTGGCTCGCATCGCAGCGATCCTAGGTGTCTCTTCGCGTGGGGCGGATGACCCAGTCGCGGTACATGATTTCGCCTCGATCGATCAGATGTCCCACCGACCGGACGCCGGCGCTCTCAGCGGCCTGTATCAGGTCGACGTGGGGGTGCAGATACGCGGTGGATGTCGGCTCTTGGTACGGGCGTCATCATCGCTGTTCTCGGGATGAGGTTGCCCGAGGTCGTATATGTGCTTGGCCGGGGACGTAGCCTTTCAGGGTGTCCGCCTTCGTCGACGAGTGCAATGTCAATGTCCAGGCCGGTGACGGCGGCGCGGGTTCTGTCGCGTTTCGACGTGAAGCCCACGTCGCCCTGGGAGGCCCCGATGGGGGCGATGGCGGTGATGGCGGGTCGATCTGGCTCGTAGCCAACCGCAACGTCGCATCACTGCTCTCGTTCCGAGATCACCCGCACCGCAAGGGTCCTAGCGGTGTCCACGGAAGCGGCCAGAATCGGCATGGGGCTCGCGGTAAGGACCTTGAGATCTTCGTCCCCGAAGGCACCGTGGTTCTTGATCACGAAACCCGGGAGCCGATCGCCGATCTACTCCATCACGGCGATCGCTTCCTCGCTGCTCAGGCAGGTGAGGGCGGTCGTGGTAACGCCCGGTTCCTGTCGAACAATCGACGGGCACCTTCGTTCGCTGAACAGGGCGAGCACGGCGAGGAACGTTGGCTCCGACTCGAACTCAAGCTGCTTGCCGACGTGGCGATTGTCGGCTTCCCGAATGTCGGCAAATCCACGCTGATCAGTCGCCTGTCCGCCGCAAAGCCGAAGATTGCCGACTATCCCTTCACCACGCTTGAACCCAACCTCGGCGTTGTTCGCACCGACGACGGCTTTGAGATGGTGCTCGCCGACATCCCCGGTCTGATCGAGGGTGCGAGCGAAGGACGCGGCCTCGGCCATCAGTTCTTGCGCCATGTGGAGCGAGCCCGTGTCTTGCTGGTACTGCTTGACCTTGCGCCCTACGACCAGACATCTACTGAGCAACAACTCGAGGTGTTGCTCAGCGAGTTGGGTGCCTATCAACCTGATTTGCTCGATCGGCCTCGGCTGGTCGTCGGGTCCCGCGCCGACATGGCGCCGGAACATGCCTTCGACGGCATGACGGCGTCATCGATGACGGGTGAGGGACTTTCCAAACTTGTCGGTGAACTCGTCACGCTTGTGCGCGAAGCGCGAGAGTCGACAGAGATCGTCGAGGCCATAACGATCCACCGCCCGGCGAGCCGCGAGGTCGACATCGAGCGCCTCGACGATGGTTCATGGAATGTGCTCGGACGATCCGCGCTTCGCGCTGTTGCCCTGAGCGACCTCACCAACGATGAGGCTTTGGCCTATTCACAGACGCGCCTCAAGGCGGTTGGGGTCAACAACGCAGTCGTGCGAGCAGGCGTGAAGCACGGCCACACCGTGCGCATCGGGAGCTTCGCGGTCGAATACCAGGAAGATCTGTGAGCGACTCCACTGTTGTCGTGAAGATCGGCACGTCGTCGATCACCGATGCAGAGGGTGTCATTAATCGGGATGTCATCGCCAAGCTTTGCCGCGAGGTAGCCGCCGTGCGTGCGCAAGGCCGTCGTGTCGTTGTGGTGACGTCTGGTGCGATTGCCGCAGGCCTTCCTGAGCTCGGGCTCGGCGGCGAACACCGGCCCTCAGATGCGATCACGCTTCAGGCGGTGGCCACGGTTGGGCAAAGCGCACTCATGGAGGTTTACCGCGCAGCGTTCGCTTCTCATGATCTTGTTGCCGGTCAGGTGCTGCTCGTTCCCCAGGACTTCATCGCTCGTTCCCAGTACTTGCATGCCCGCCAAACCCTGGGTCGACTCCTTGAACTCGGCGTGGTGCCGATCGTCAACGAGAATGATGCCATAGCCGATGATGAGATTCGTTGGGGCGACAACGACCGCATGGCAGCCTTGGTGGCGAACCTTGTCGATGCCGAGCGACTGGTGCTCTTGACCGACACTCCGGGCGTGCTCACCGCCGACCCTCGAGTTGATTCGTCGGCAAGTCTCATCGAGGAGATCGTCGAGATCGACCATCAGCATGAGGCTCTCGCCGGTGGAGCAGGCTCGGTGCGCGGCAGTGGCGGTATGGCATCGAAGCTGACTGCGGCAAAGATTGCGGCCTGGTCCGGTGTCTCCACGGTGATCGCCGATGCTGAGCGTGTCGGGGTGCTGGCCGATGCTGTCGCCGGTGTTGCCGGGGTCGGAACGCTGATTCGGGGCCGGGACGCTCGAATCCCGGCTCGCAAGCTTTGGATTGCCTTTGCAGTTGTTGCCCGCGGGCAAATCACCGTTGATGCTGGCGCTCGCGCCGCGCTCGAACGGGGTAAGTCGCTTCTGGTTGCCGGCGTGCGTGCTATTGATGGCGCGTTCGATCCGGGAGAGCCAGTCGAACTCATCGACACTGATGGTGTTGCCTTTGCCAAAGGGCTCGTTCGACATGCCGCCGGTGAGCTTCAGGCGATCGCCGGCCTCCGCAGTGACGACCTGCCACCCGGCGCGCCCCACATTGTGGTGCACGCAGATGATCTTGTGACCTTGCCGGGTTGAGCGGTTACTCGCCTTCGGTGATCGCTTCGGGTTCGGCCGCCACGCCAAGGCCGAGGTCAGCTTTGATTTGATCGAGACGGGCGTGCGCTTCAACGCCGCGAGCAGCCTCTTCGATCTCCACCATGCGAGCCTCGACGTTGGTTTCGGTGAGTTCAGCGATGGCCGACGCCTTGGCGTAGCGGGCCTCGATCTTCTCGCGTACCTGGTCGAAGGTCGGCAGGTCGTCGTCGATCGACTCGCCGAGCGTCGACATGGCGGAGTTGACGGTCTCCTGCATCTTTGCCTGATCGAGTTTGCTAAGGAGGGCCTGGCGCTCGCTGAGTCGCTTCTGGAGCAGCACGGAGTTCTGCTTCACCGCCTGCTTGGCCTGGTCGGCAGATTCGCTGGCCTGGAAATGCATGCTTTTGAGGTTTTCGATGTCTTCCTCAAGGGTAATCAGCCGATTGGCGAACTGTTCGGCGGCTGAGGTGTACGAATCAAGCTTCGCACCATCGCCAGCTTTCTGGGCCTCTTCGGCCATGAGAACGGCTTGGCGAACATTGGCGTTCGTCTTCTCCAGCTTCTCGAGCGCCTGGTTGATTCGCATCTCGGTCTGCTTTTGGTTGGCCACCACATTGGCGGCCTGTTCGCGAAGACGATGGTGCTGATCTTTCGCCTCGCTAATCGCCTGTTCGAGTTGGACCTTCGGGTCCGCATTTGTCTCGTGGCTATTGGAGAGCTTGGCGACGAGGTAGTTCCAGCGCTTCTTCAGGTACGTAAGCATGCGTCGATCGTAGACCGAACTGGCAGCGGGGGCGCTTCAGCGCCACATGATCTTGCGCGTAGGCCGAAGGACCATGTCGGCCTCCTTGACCCCGGTACGGAACGCCGTCACGACATACACGGTGCCGCCCACGCCCACAATGATGACTACGGCCAGGAATGTGGGGAGGTCACCCACTGCAAGCTTCATACCCGCGGTGGCCGCAAAGGAGATCGCCGCGGCGAGCGCGGCGGGTCGTAGGGTGGCCAGCGGAGAGCGGAGCGCGGGCATCCTGCGTCGAGTGAGCGAGCTGAGAAGCGCGAGTTCGATCCATGCCCCGATCGCTGAACCGATAGCAAGTCCGATGGCTCCGATTCGCACGATCGACTCGTCGGCGCGGGTGGTGGCATCGAGCGGTCCGAAGACCCCCAACGCGTCGCCGAGTCCCTCGATGCCGCTGACGCCAACCCAGGCACGATCGAGCGGGAACATGACAAGCAATCCGACTGCGGCGGCGACCGAGACCCGAACTGCGGCGATTCGAGCGGGTCCGGAGGTATCTCCCAGCGCGAAGTTCGCGTTTTGGAGCATCCGGCTCAAACCGATGGCGGGAAGCCCCAGGGCGTAGAACACGAGAATCAGCCAGACGAGAGTGGTGTCGGCGGACGTGAACTCGCCACCCTCAAAGACCAGCCGGACGATTGGTTCTCCGGCTGCGATCAGTATCAGTGAGGAGCCGAGCATCCAGAAGGCGATACGCCGCAGCGCGGCATCGGTCCGATCGTGGATCGCTGCTGGATCGGCTCGAAGACGCGAGAGTTCTGGCAACTCGGCGGCTGCCACGCTCATGGCGAACAGACTGACCGGCAGGGTGTAGAGGATCTGGGCACGAAAGAGCGCTGACAGCCCGCCAGCGGCGAGGAACGAGGCGAGGATCAGGTCCAGGTAGGCGCTGAGCTGCACCGCGCCACGACCGAGCACAGCGGGGCCGAACCGCTGCCGAATGGTGCGGACGTGCGGATTGGCGCCATCGGGGCGGAGTCGGATTCCCCGCGCCACTTTCAGGACCGTCGGGAGTTGCACCAGCAATTGCAGCGCACCACCGATTGATAGGGCGATGGCGACGCCGCGGGCGGCGTCGGCGACGGACCAGTCCCGCTGCCACGCGACGAGCAGGGCGACAATCTGCACCGCGTTCCAGAGCACGGGAGCGGCATAGGGAAGGAAGAAGCGGCGGTGGCTATTGAGAATGCCAAGGCACCACGCCGACATCACCATGAAGCCGATGCCGACAGCGATGATTCGGGTGAAGTTGACGGCGAGATCGAAGCTTTCGCCGGTGAGGCCCCAGGCGAGCAGTCGGGTGATCGGGCGAGCGGCGACCACGAGGATAAGCACGCTGGCAGCGGTGATTGCCATGAGCATGGCGCCGACCGCTCCCGCCACGCGGCTCGCTTCGGCATCGTCACCTTCTTCGAGGAGTTCGCTGTAGACGGGGACAAAGGAAGCGGAGAGCACCCCTTCACCGAGCAAGTTCTGGAGGAGATTGGGAATACGAAGCGCAACAACCAGTGCATCACCGGCCCTGCCGTTGCCGATCACGCGGCCGGCGACTGTTTCTCGCAAGAGTCCGGCCAGGCGAGACAGCAGAATCCCCGCTCCGACGAGTGCTGATCCGCTGCGCACCTTGCGCCGGCTCATCGGACCACCCGAGTGGGATGCCGGCTTACGAGCAGCGTCAGCGCGACGGCGGTCGCGACGAGGCCAATCGTGATCGAAGACACCGCGGCGAGGAACACTATTGGTCCCACCCCACGGTCTGGTCCTCGTCGTGACTCAGCTCGCCCAGACATTTGCTGGCGAGGCTAGTGCTCCTTCGGAGTACCCTGTGGTCCCTTGACTGAGACTCCGACTCCGATACCTGAGTTGGCCGCTCGAGCCAAGGCTGCCACGTCTGCACTGGCGGTCACCTCAACGGCCGAAAAGGACACCGCGCTTCATGCTGCGGCCGACCTACTCGTCGCTCGTGCCGATTCGATCATCGACGCCAATCGCGTGGATGTAGCTCGGGCCGAAGCCAACGGGGTGGAGGCGCCACTCGTCGACCGTCTTCGCCTTGACCTGAGCAGAATTGAGGGCATGGCCGGGGGCCTTCGTCAGGTTGCCTCGCTTCGTGACCCGGTTGGGGAGATCACCGAGGGTTGGGTTCGCCCCAACGGTCTCCGTATTGAGAAGGTGCGGGTTCCGCTTGGTGTTGTGGCGATCATCTACGAAAGCCGTCCCAATGTCACCAGCGATGCGTTCGGCCTTTGCTTGAAGTCAGGCAACGTGGCGTTCCTTCGAGGCTCATCGTCGGCGATCTCATCGAACTTGGCCATTTCGGCGGTTCTTCGTGAGGCGTTGCCGAAGGCCGGCCTGCCTGCTGATGCTCTTGTCTTGGTCGATGACATTACCCGTGAGGCCGCTATCGAGTTCATGCAGCGACGGGGCTATGTGGATTGCTTGATTCCTCGGGGTGGGCACGCATTGATTCAGTCGATTCTCGAGAACGCCACCGTCCCCTACGTCATCGACGGTGCCGGAAACTGCCACATCTATGTAGATGCCGCAGCCGACTTGGCGATGGCTCGAAACATCCTCGTCAACGCAAAAACTCAACGCACAGGCGTCTGCAACGCCGCCGAGTCGCTCGTCGTGCATGTCGACGTTGCGGCCGAGTTTGTCCCGATGGCGGTGGATGCGCTTGCCGATGTCGAACTGGTTGGCGACGAAGCCGCTCGGGGGTTTGCCTCCTCGATCGGCGTTGCAACCGAAGACGATTTCGCAACCGAGTTTCTCGATATGAAGATGAGTGTGAAGGTGGTCGACACGCTTGACGACGCCATCGCCCACATCAATGACACAAGTACCGGTCACTCGGAGGCGATCATCACCGGCGACATTGCCGCTGCAGATCGGTTCATCCGCGAGGTCGACGCCGCTGCGGTGTTGGTCAACGCCTCGACCAGGTTCGTCGACGGGGAAGAGTTCGGCTTCGGTGCCGAGATCGGCATCTCAACCCAAAAGCTCCATGCCCGTGGCCCCATGGGCCTCAGCGAACTCACCACCCAGAAGTACATCGTTCGCGGCGAGGGCCACATCCGTCCCTAGTTGGGGAAATCTCGCTGAAACCGGTTCGGGAGTTGGGGTTAACGGGCGCTAACCTCTCGGGCATGTCGAATCGCTTTCCTGACGTTGCCAGTGTGAAGAATGACCTGGCCTCGGTTGACTACTTGTCTGACGAAGGCATCGCTGGGGTGGTGTATCTCGCCGATCGGCTCGAGAAGCCGATCCTGGTAGAGGGCCCT
>JAACCU010000145.1 GCA_009937405.1 Actinomycetota bacterium | reverse complement strand
TCGGTGTCGGCGGCGAACCGGCCCAGATCAGGGTCGCTGATGTCGTCGCACACGGTTTGGGTCGGACTGGCGACCTCTTCGTCCGGCACGTGTCGTGCGACCGTCCAGTGATCTGTCCGTTGCGGCGTGCTGCAGCCAGCGGCGACAAACGCCAGCAGCGCGACGACGCGAACAGACCGACGGAACATGTTCTTGAGATCGCCAGCGAATGCCCTATCGTGGTCTGATGAACGACGAGGTCTTGGCCGGTGGTGAAGCGCTCACGTTCGATGACGTTCTCGTCGTGCCGGGGTGGAGCGAAGTCCTCCCGTCTGAGGTCGATACGTCCACCTCAATCGCCGGTATCACCCTGAAGGTGCCGCTGATGTCCGCGGCCATGGACACGGTCACCGAATCGCCCCTTGCCATAGCGCTGGCCCGTGCCGGTGGCATCGGCGTGCTGCATCGCAATCTGAGTGTTGTGGAGCAGGCCGACGAGGTCGACCGCGTCAAGCGGGCCCAGACCGGGATGATCTCGAAGCCGATCAGCCTGCCGCCCACTGCATCGCTGAACGATGCCGAAGCGCTGATGCGCCGCTACAAGATCAGCGGTGTTCCGATCTGTGATCCAGGCGGCCGACTGGTCGGGATCCTCACGAACCGCGACATTCGCTTCTGCACGCCCACTCAGTATTCGCAGCCGGTCACCGATTTCATGACCAGCAGCGGTTTGGTCACGGCCCCGGTCGGCACCGATCTGGATACGGCTGTCTCGATCCTGCACAAGCACCGCATCGAGAAGCTCCCGCTCGTCGACGACGATGGCTTGCTCAAAGGCTTGATCACGGTCAAGGACATCACCAAGCGGATCGAGAACCCTGACTCGACGCTTGATGACAGCGGTCGGCTTCGCGTCGCTGCCGCCGTCGGGGTCACCGACACCGCCGAACGGGCCGAGGCCCTCAGTGCGGCCGGGGTCGACATGCTTGTCATCGACACGGCCCACGGTCACACCCAAGGGGTCGTCGACGCGGTTCGCACGCTCAAGAAGGGCTGGCCCGATATCCCGGTTGTGGGCGGCAATGTCGTCACCCGAGAGGGTGTCGAGGCTCTCGTCGAAGCCGGTTCTGATGTGGTGAAGGTCGGTGTCGGCGCCGGCAGCATCTGCACCACCCGCATCGTGGCTGGTGCCGGCATGCCGCAGATGACGGCCATCAACGAATGCGTGAAGACTGCCCGCGAACTCGGCGTTCCGATCATCGCTGATGGCGGAATCGTCACCTCCGGCGACATCGTCAAGGCTTTCGTGGCCGGATCCGACGTTGTGATGTTGGGCAATCTTCTCGCCGGTGTCGACGAGGCACCCGGTGATCTCGAACTCGTCGATGGTGCCATGTGGAAGACCTATCGAGGCATGGGTTCTTCGGGAGCGATGCGGGGCCGGGCCACCGATCGTTACGGCACCGGCCAAGCACCGGGCAAGCACGTGGCCGAGGGGGTTGAGGGTCGGGTTCGCTATGCCGGGCCGATGCGTGACCTCATCGCTCAACTTGTTGGTGGGCTTCGTTCGGGTATGGGCTACGCCGGAGCGGCTGAGCTTGATGATTTGCGGCACCGCACCCGCCTTGTGCGGATTACGGGTGCCGGGCTTCGCGAAAGTCATCCGCACGACATCACTGTCCTGCGCGACGAATGAGTGTTTCACGCCAGGCGCGCATTGCACGACGAATCGTGCGGGCCCGGAGCCGGATGCCTCGCCCCATCCTGAAGCGATGGGTCGGGGAACGCTCCACGATCGATGGACGCACCCTTGACCTGCAGATCCACGCCTTCACAGACTTCATGGTTGTCCAGTCCGCCAAGCGCGCCGGCGAACCGTCACCCGAAGCGGCTCGTGCAGGAATGGACCTGTTCGCGTACGTTGGCTCCGCCGATCCGGTCGAAACGGTGTCGGTGCATGACCGCCGCATCCCCGGCCCCGGCGGTGATCTTCCGATCCGGCTCTATCACCCGGCAGCAGCGGTGGGCCGAGCCCCCGGAATTGTTTGGCTGCACCAGGGCGGCGGCGTTGTCGGTGGCCTCGACACCGATCATTCGTTGTGCACCGAGTTGGCCGAACGCTGTGGGGCCATGGTTGTGTCGGTCGACTACCGCCTTGCCCCCGAGCATCCTCTGGCGGCCCGAGTCGTCGACTCTGTCGCGGCGTTCCAGTGGGTTGCAGACAATGCTGACGGCCTCGGCATCGACCCTGAGAGACTCGCTGTAGGCGGTTCGTCCGAGGGGGGCCGCTTGGCCACGCTCGTGTGCCAGCAACGGCGCAAGTCGGGTCTCTCCCAGCCGGTAGCACAGATCCTTGTGTTCCCCGGGGTTGAGGCAGACAGCACGACAGCGTCGATGCAATCGATGGCTGAGGCCTGGCCGCTTTCGGCGAACACGTTGGCGTTCTTCACCGCCATGCAAGGCGAGCCTCCGGCCGACGACGGATGGGTCAGTCCGCTTCGAGCCGCTTCGCTCGCGGGCCTGGCACCGGCGCTGGTTGTCACCGCCGGATTCGACCCGCTACGCGATCAAGGCCACGACTATGCCGAGGCTCTCCGCGCCGCCGGCAACAAGGCCGACGACCGCTGCGAAAACTCGCTCCCGCATTCCTTCATTTTGATGGGCGGGGTGAGTAGAGAAGCCCGCAAGGCCACCGCCCGCCTGGCGGACGATGTCGCCAAAATGCTTGGCACCGACTGACGCACCGAAGGGCGACAGCCGCAGGTAGACCGATTTACCCCTGCGAGATCGCCTCGAGAATGTCGAGCTGGGATGCTCGACGGGCGGGCAGAATGGCAGCCACGATCCCGGCCACAGCAGCGATGGCGACGTAGGCGATCAGGCTGGACCATGGGATCGTGATGGTGGAGATGAATGAGTCGGGGATTGCGATCACGGCTGCAACACCGAAGATCACGCCGAGGATGATGCCAAGGATTGCGCCGAAGATCGCCACGATGACCGCCTCCCAGCGGATGGCCCGTCGACGTTGGCGCCGGGTCATGCCGACGGCACGAAGAGGACCGATTTCTCGGGTGCGCTCAAACACCGAAAGAGCAAGTGTGTTGGCTATGCCGATCAGCGCGATGATCAGCGAGAGGGCGAGCATTACGAAGATGACGGCCAGGAACGAGTTGAGCTGATCTTCTTGGCTTTGGCGAAACTCGACCTGGTTTTGGGCGTCGATGGATGCGAAGCGTTCCTCGAGCGGCGCAAGGGCTTCGGCTGCGTCGTCGAGAAGCTGTTGCTGTTCGCCGATTGGAAGGTCGTCGGAGAATCCGGCTATTCGAGCGGTGAGGAACGCGATCTCCTGGCGTGACATGTGTTTTTCCCAGACCTCATTGGGGATGACGTATTTTGCGTTGTAGACGGCGGCGTTCTCGTAGATGGCGACGACGGTGAGCGTCTCGATCGCGTTGTCCGGGAACAACGCATCCAGGGTGTCGCCCACTGAAAGTCCGAGCTCTACCGCCGGGTCGATGTGGATCGCAATGCTGGAAGCCGGTTCGCTATTTTCGAACGTCCCGGCGATGACATCGCCATCGAGGTGTCGTTGGATCTGATCGAAGTCAGTCGACAGAACGTCTCTGGCGACACCTTCGACTTGGATCACGTCGAGGCCGAAACGGTAGCGAACCACCGATTCGAATTCCTCAATCGCCTCGACTTCATCCGCTATCTCCTGGGCGAACCCCGCGGTGGGGTCGAACGAGTTCGGTGACTGAATGAAGTAGTCGGCCTGAACGGAGTCGTCGAAGGTCGAACGGAACGTTTCGGTGAGCGATGCGCCCACGACCCCTGCCATACCGACGAGGGCGAGCCCGATCATCAATGCACCGGCGGTGCTGGCCGTACGGCGAGGTGAACGGGCCGCATTGCCCTGGGCAATCTGGCCCGACGTTCCAAAGAGTTTCGCGATCGGCCAGCCGATCAGATTCGCGACCGGTCGCGCGAAGGACGGACTGAGCGTGTTGACGCCGACAAAAACGAGAACGGCACCAACACCGATCGCAGAGAGGACGCGGGTGGTTTCCGATGCGACGAAGAGGCCGAGCACGAGAAGCGTGGCGCCGATAGCGGTGACCACACCACCGGTAACCAGCCGTCGGGTCAAGCTCGCCGAGGCGAGCCGCTGATCATTGTGGATCGCAGCGATAGGGGAAATTTTGCGTGCTCGTCGAGCGGGAATGATCGATGACAGCACCGTGATACCGATGCCGATAGCGGCTGCCCACACAATGGTCCGGGGTTCGAGTCGGATTGGTCCCGCTGGTAGTGAGAAGCCGACAAGGTTGAGTATGGAACGCAGGACGCGACCTCCGAGCAACCCGAGTCCAAGACCGGTGACAGTGCTGAACACGCCAACAAGAACAGCTTCAAGAAGGACAGAGTTCCTGACTTGCGACCCGGTTGCGCCGATAGCGCGGAGGAGTCCGAGTTCTCGGATTCGCTGAGCGACGACGATTTGGAACGTGTTGTTGATGATGAACGCGCTGACAAACACGATGACAAACGCGAAACCCAGCAGAATGTTGTTGAAGATGTCGATTACGTCGCCGAAGTTGTTTGTTGTTTCTTCCTCGATGACCTGGCTGGTCACGACTTCGAACTCGGCGCCGATTGCATCTTGGATGGCTGCTTGGACGGCGACTTCGTCGGCGTTCGGATCGAGTCGTACCCCGATGCTGCTGAAAACACCTTCAAGCCCAAGGAACTCTTGCGCCTCAGACAGTTCGAAGGCTGCCATGGTTGCCCCAAGGGACCGATTTGTGTCTGGGCTGCCGAAGTTGAAGATGCCGACCAGTTCGAACTCGCGTTGCTCGATGGGGCTAGTAACAGAGTAGATCTCACCGATGACGAGATTGTTGTTGGCTGCCGTCGTAGCGTCGGTGGCAAATTCGCCGGCTCGGCTCGGTTCGCGGCCGTCAGCAATGAAGAACTGATACGGCGACCAACTGAGACCGATGGCCGGCGGCCCCTGAGGGATGATCGCCTCGCCTTCGCCGTCTGTGATGATGGTGTTGAAGACGGCGACCCCAGGGGCGGTGGCGTTGACGCCTTCAATGTCGACGATTAAGTCGTCGAGTTCGGCTGGGACGGAAGAACGATCAATCTGATCGCCGACAATCTGGGTGGCCCGAATCGTGAGGTCGGTGCCCGAGGCAATGTCTTGGGCCAAGCCGTCGAAGCTGGCGCGAAGCGAATCGGTCATGGTGAAGACCGCGACAGTGAAGGTCACGCCGAGCACTACTGACAGCGATGTGAGCGCGAAGCGAATCTTCTTGTCGAGAAGATTCTTGATGGTGAGCTTGAGCACGGATCAGTCTCCGAGCCGCTTCATGTGGTCGAGGATGAGATCGGGATCGGGGCTGATTATCTCGTCGACGATTTTGCCGTCGACAAGGAAAATCACCCGGTCTGCGTAGGAGGCGGCATTGGGATCGTGGGTGACCATCACGATGGTTTGACCGAATTCGTCGACCGCTCGACGCATGAACGACAGAATCTCGTTGCCCGTGACCGAGTCAAGGTTGCCGGTGGGTTCATCGGCAAAGATGATCTTGGGTCGGGTGGCAAGCGCTCGGCTTACGGCCACTCGCTGCTGCTGTCCCCCCGACAACTCGTTGGGACGATGGCTGGTGCGATCGGCAAGGCCGACGGTTTCGATGACTTGATCGAGCCAGGCTTGATCGGGAGCGACACCGGCAAGATCCATCGGCAGGGTGATGTTTTCCAGCGCGGAGAGTGTGGGCACAAGATTGAAAGCCTGGAACACGAAGCCGACGTTGTCTCGGCGCAGCAGTGTGAGCTTGCGCTCATTGAGCGTGCCAAGTGTCGTATCCCCTATCAAGACAGCTCCACTCGTGAGCGAATCGAGGCCGGCCATGCAGTGCATGAGAGTGGATTTGCCAGAGCCTGACGGGCCCATGATGGCGGTGAACTGGCCCACCGGGAAGGTGACGTCTACGCCATCAAGGGCGCGGACCTCGGTATCGCCTGAGCCATAGATTTTGCTGGCATTGATCGCTTGGGCAGCGGCCGACAGTGTCAGACGTGGCGGGGCATCGGTCATGGGAGCTCCAAAGGGGGGTTGTGCTCGTACAAGTACGAACGCTAGCGCCCGGGGGTAAGGAGTCGTCCGTCAGGTACGGCATCGGCACCACTGACGGCGTGGCCGACGCGCTTGTGGTCTGAGCCGATAGAGAAGAGCAGTGAAAATTCGCACAGTCACCGAAGCCGACCTCGATCAGATCGTTGTACTGAACCAGGCCAACCTTCCTGCCGTCGGGCCGACGGACCGGAGCCAGATCGAACGGTTTGTGGAGCAAACCCATTCGTTCCTTGTCGCCGCGACCCTGAACGATCAGGTCGGTGGTTTCCTGGTGGGCCTTCCGCCCGGCACTGATTATGAGAGCATGAATTACGCCTGGTTCAGCGCCCGTTACGCCAACTTCATCTATGTCGACCGAATTGTGGTCGGCGAGGCCGATCAGGGCCAAGGCACCGGGCAACGCCTGTATAACGAGTTCGCGAGCCGCGGCCGTGAGACTGGCGCGAACGTCATGCTTGCCGAGGTCAATGTGAAGCCCCGCAACGATCAGTCGTTGCGCTTCCATGAGCGCTACGGCTTCGTGTCGGTCGGTGAACGAGACACCGACGGTGGCGGTGACAAGCGAGTGGTAATGCTCGAATACCGCCTCGACTAACGCACGAATGGGGTCTGTCTCCATGCGTGCTTTGTTAGGGAAGGTGACAAGATGGGTGAGAGGTGAAACATGAACGAAATGAAGCTTGAGTCGATGGGGCTCTATCGCAATATTGATCGAGTGGACGCTGACCTTGCCTCGCTCGGGGTTGGGCCCGATGACCCGGTTCGGGTCGATCAGTTGACGTCGTTCGACCAGTTTCACTATGAAGGAACCGCAGCGGTTGACGACGCTGCGGTGGCGCTCCAGCTTGGGCCGACGAGCCGGGTGCTCGACATCGGAAGCGGTCTCGGCGGCCCGGCCCGTTACCTGGCCGACCGAACCGGTTGCGCGGTCACGGCCCTCGAACTCCAGACGGAACTGCACAACGCTGGCCGACGGTTGACGTCTCGAGCCGGTCTCACTGATCAGGTAGAGCATCTCGAAGGTGACATCCTGAACGGCCCACCCGCAGGGCCGGGCTTCGACGGCATCGTTTCAATGCTTTGCTTCCTCCACATTCCAGATCGGACCACACTCTTTACGTCATGCGCCGCGGCGCTGTACCCCGGTGGACGGATCTTCATCGACGACTATGTCGAGCTGTCTGCCCTTGACCCGGCGTCGGTCACCGCACTTGCCGAGATCGTCCACTGTCCCTACCTGCCCGACGCGTCGGCCTACGCCTCTCACCTCACCGACGCCGGGTTCGTCGACGTTGACGTGGTCGACAAGTCCAGTGACTGGTCGGCCTTTGTCAACGCCCGGTATGACGCGTTCCGTGATGGACGTGAAAATCTGGTCCGACGCTACGGCGAACCCACGGTTGCTGGGCTCGACACGTTTTATGGCACGGTGGCGGAGCTCTTCGACGGAGCGGGCCTTGGCGGCGCACGGATCACCGCGCGCAGGCCCTGACCCTCAAACTGTTTAGGATGCGGCCGTGGCGGTCATCTCGACTACCGGGCTCACAATGCAGTTCGGCTCCCAGCGTGCTCTTGACTCGCTTGACATTGAGGTGCCCCACGGCGTAACCGGTTTGGTTGGCGCCAATGGGGCGGGCAAGACCACACTCATGTCGATCGCGCTTGGTCTTCGTACCCACACCGCCGGTTCGATCAAAGTCCTTGGCCTGGACCCGCATCGTGACGGAGCTCAACTCCGATCGGTTGTCGGTTACGGACCGGAACGAAACGTGCTCCCCGAAGACATGCCGGCCTCTGACTTCGTGAAGCATTTCGCCGAGGTTCGCGGAATGCCGCGCAGCGAAGCGAAGGGTCGGGCCAGCGACGCGCTGTGGCTCGTCGGACTTGGAGAAGAGCGTTTCCGCGCCCTGGGCACGATGTCCACTGGCCAGCGTCAACGCGTGAAGCTCGCCCAGGCAATCGCAGCGGACCCGCGCCTCATTCTGCTGGACGAGCCAACGGATGGCCTTGACCCGGTTCAGCGTGACGAAATGCTTTTGCTCATCAAGCAGATCAGCGCCGAATACGAGATCGACGTGATGCTCTCGTCTCATCTTCTCGAAGAGGTTGAGCGAGTCTGCGACCACATCGTCGCCCTTGATGCAGGGACGTTGGTGGCCCAAGGTCAACTCTCGGCCCTCGTCGGCGATACAGAACTGATCCACGTCGATCTGGTGGAGGTCGATGATCGGCCCGACGCGATCGATGGCGTGGAACGGCGGCTTCGCACCGCAGGCTTCGACGTTCGCCGAGATCTCAACCAGATCTCGGTGACTGGCCCTGACCAGCGGGCCACCCTTGACGCGATTCGTGATTCGGTGGCCGCCGAACACGCTCGACTACGACGGATTGAAACCGGCCGCCGCACTCTTGAAGATCTGTTCACCGAGGTACGCGGATGACCGCAGAAATCTTTGATCGCGGTTACCGCCGATTTGAAGGAGAACGCTCCGGTGTGGTCGGGGCGATGCGCTCCCTGGCTTGGTACACGACCAAGAGCATGCTTGGCATTGGCCGCAAGGGCCGGCACAAAATCTTCCCGGTGGTTGTGGCCGTCATTGCCTTCTTGCCCACGGTGATCATCTTCGGTGTCCTCGCTCTCTTTGGCGAAGGCGCTGAGGGGTTTCGCCCCGAGTACTACGAGTTTCTCGGGCCTTCGGAGACGTTCGGTTTCTTGGTGTTTGCGCACCTGCTCTACGCCACGCTTGTTGCCCCCGAAGCTCTCCTCAGAGATCGACGCGACGGCATGCTTTCGCTGTATCTGTCCACCCCACTCACTCGACCCACGTATGTGGTGTCCAAGGTGGCCTCCGTCGCATTGACGATGGCGATCGTGGTGATCGGCCCAGCGATGCTCCTTTTGGCGGGCTACACGATCCAGGGCCGCGGACCCGACGGTTTCACGGGCTGGGTCGAAGTTTTTGCCAAGATTCTGCTTGGCGGTCTGATTATCGTGTTTGTGTATTGCGGGGTGAGCATGGGCGTCTCAAGCCTCACCGATCGGCGTGCTTTCGCCAGTATTGCCGTGATCTTGACGCTTCTTGGGCTCAGCATCGTTGCCAACATTCTTGTGCTCGAAGCGGGGATGAACGAGCGTTTGCTCGGCCTTGACCCGTTGGGCACGCCGTTTGAAGCGGCGACCCGCCTGTTCGGCGACCGAGGCAATGATGCGCGTAATCTCTCCACCGGCTACGTCATGATGGTGGCAGGCGGATGGGTTTCGGCAGGATTTGGAATCCTCGCCGTTCAGTACCGACGGCTGGGAGCAATCTGATGACCGTTGCGCCGCCGCCGGATCCCAACACACGGGTCGATGTGGGCCCCATGGTCGGTGACCCGATGGCCGACAACATCGTCGTCGAAGCATTCGGCGTCACGAAGGCGTTCGGCGATGTGGTTGCCGTCTCGGATGTCAGCTTTCGGCTCGGCCCGGGGCTTACGGCCTTGCTCGGCCCGAACGGCGCCGGGAAATCGACGTTGTTTCGCATGCTCTGCGGGTTGACCCAGCCCTCAAAGGGAAACGTTCGCGTCTTCGGCAAAAACGCGCGACGGGATCGCGACGTGCGAGGCCGAATCGGACTTGCCCCTCAACAGGACGCAATGTTTGATCGGCTCTCGGCTTTGGAGTTCGTGACCCTGGCCGCCGCCACGCACGGCATCGCTGGGCCTGAGGCTGCGGCTCGGCGGTCACTCGACCTTGTTGAAATTTCGGCTGACGACCCGAAACGGGTCGGAGCATTCTCGAAAGGGATGCGGCAACGGGTGAAGCTCGCCGCGGCGCTGGTGAACGATCCCGACTTGCTCATCTTGGATGAGCCGTTGACCGGGCTTGATCCTGTCCAACGCAATCGCATGATCGCTCTTTTCAACGAGTTGGCGGCGGCTGGAAAGTGCATCCTTGTTTCAAGCCATGTGCTGGATGAGGTTGCCCGTCTCGGCTCCAACATCATCGTGATCGCTCAAGGCCGTCTCGCGGCATCCGGGGACTATCACGCGCTGCGCAACCTGATGGACGATCGACCGCACCGCATTCGTGTCGGCACTGATCAACCACGTCGTCTCGGTGCGGCCATTCTGGAACGCGGAGTGGCCGAAGGCGTGAGCGTCGTCGAAGATCAGTTGATGCTCGATACTCGAGACGTCGACCTCTTTGGTCGCAGGGTCGCTCCGCTGGCAGTTGAGCTCGGCGTCGAACTCAACGAACTCGTGCCACTCGACGACGACCTCGAGTCGGTTTTCCGCTACCTGGTGGAGCGTCGCTGATGGCATCGGTCGGAAACCTTCGCGCAACCTCGATCACCTACCGCCTGATCTTGCGTCAGCTTGTGACCGGGGGGCGGGTGCTTGCCCTGCTCGCACTCAGCGCTGTTCTGGTCTTGGTCAGCCTCGCAGTGGGACTTTCTGAAGATGTCGAGGATCCACTCGAAGTGGGCGTGGCGCTCATCGACCTGATGGGATTCACGCTGGTTGTGCCGATCGTGGCGTTGGTCTTTGCCGCCGCAGCCCTCGGCGATACCCGCGAGGATGCGACACTCGTGTACCTGTGGCTGCGGCCGATGGGTCGTTCCCCGATCGCCTTGGGAGCATGGTTGGCCTCGGTCACGGTGAGTGTGCCGTTGACCCTGCTGCCTTTGACTGTTTCTGCCGTGCTTCTCGATGCCGGTTCTGACCTGGTTGCGGCCACCATTCTCGCCGCTATCGTTGGCGTTCTCACCTACGCAGCCGTCTTCTTGTTTCTGGGGGTGCTGGTTCGGAACCCAGTGATTTGGGGGGTTGTCTACATCTTGCTGTGGGAAGGGTTGGTGGCCCAGTTCGGCGCGGCGACCGCCCGGATGGCTGTGCGGGGGTACACGCGGTCGATCCTGACATCGGTGACCGATGTTGATCTTGATCTCGGCACGCTCAGCATGACGATGGGGATTCTTGTCCCTGCGGTGATCGTTGTGAGCGCACTGGCACTCACTAGTTGGCGTCTCAACGAGATGGAAGTCGCCTGAGCGACCGTGCCTCAGTCGGCCGAGCGCTCAGCGTCCGGTGAAGGTGGCCTTGCCCGGACCGTTCTCCAGAAAGCCCTGTACCCCCGTGGTGCAATCTTCGGTTTCGAACGCTTCGCCGAACTTTCGAGCCTCGACCTCTATTGCCTGGTCGAGCGGAAGATGAAGGCCTTCCATGATTGCTTCCTTGGCCTGGCGGAGCGCGGCCGGGCCAGCGGCGTATTGGGCGGCCTTCGCCAGGGCGTCGTCGAGGAGCGTGTCGGGGTCGTGGACCGACGACACGATGCGGTTGGCTAGCGCCGTTTCGGCATCGACGTGCATGCCGGTGTAAACCATTTCTTTCGCCATGGTGACGCCGGCAATTCGAGCCAGTCGCTGGGTGCCGCCGCCGCCCGGAATCAGACCGAGCTGGATTTCGGGAACACCAAATTTCGCGTCCTCGGCCGCCATACGGAAGTCGGTAGACAACGCAACTTCGAGGCCTCCGCCGAGGGCGTAACCATTGACCGCGGAAATCGTGATCTGGGGGAGCTGTTCGATCGCCAACAATGAGCGATTAAACCGCTGAGAGAAGGCATGGGCGGAGGCTCCGTCGAAGCTCGGAAACTCAGAAATGTCGGCTCCCGCGGCGAAGACTCTGCGGCCGCCCGTGATCACCACGGCCCGAACAGAAGCATCGTCTCGTAGCTCATCGCAGATATCGCTGAGATCGGCGACCATGTCGGCGCTGATGGCGTTGACCTTTGGCCGATCGAGCCGGATTGTGGCCACACGGTCTGCGGCGTTTCGTTCGAGGTGGACGTGTTCTCCCATGGACGAGAATCTAGCCGACCCGACGTCTTGGCCTTTCACCCGGTGGGGGCGATGGATTCAGAACGAAAACAGGCCTGCACGGACCGTCCCGGTCATCCCGACTGTCTCTTGGGTCTCAATGGTGTTCATGACTACCGCATCTGTGGAGTTCGCCCAGAGGCGTGACCCGTCGTCGAACCGGCAGGCAAGCACGGCACGAGATGGGCCCTCGCTGTCGTGCTCAACGGTGACGCCATCGACCACAACAGGCCCGCTTCGCTCAGGGTCGGCTTGTGCCGTGGTTGGACTTTGGTCGTAGGCCACGGATGCCACGTGGTAGGTGGGCGGAGGCTGAGCCGAGTAAAGCCCGAACGAGTGCTTGGACGCATGGCCGCCGTTGCCTTGCACAACTCCCTGAGAACTCGGGTCGGAGCGAAGGACCTGGACCATTGCGGCAAGCGATTGCCCGGCGGCAAAGTTGAGCGGCGCCCCGGCGAAACCCAGGCCGCCGGTGACGGTGAGCTGACGGCTTGGTGAGATACCCAAGAGCTCGCAGCTGAGGGTTACCACCGAGGGAAAGCAGCCGTAGAAGTCAAGATGGCGAATATCACTCAACGGCCCCCACCGCTCCGTCATTTCTTCAGCCGCGAGCGCAAGAGCAGGAACGTGGTGAAGTTTTTGGCGGGTCAGGATGCTGTCGGGGTCGATCGTGGTGATGGTGTCGTGAACATAGATCCGTCTATCGATCGGCACGCCGAGTCGATCGGCGGCCTCGGTGCTGGCAATAATGACAGCTGCTGCTTGATCGACATGATTGTTGGCGCACATGGCTTTTGTGTAGGGCCACGACACCATGCGGTTCGTCGGGCTGGGGTTGCGGATCTCGTCGGCCGTCATGGCTGATTGGTCGGCCGCATCCGGGTTCGCGGCGGCTACTTCGGCATACCCGGCCCAGAGTTCGGCCGCCCGGTCTCGAGCATCGTCGAGCGATTCGCCGCGGTGGGCCCGAATGGCGCTGTCCATGACGGCGTAGGTGTTGCGCGGGAACTCGCCACCGCGAGCCGTGTCGGCCTCGCTGCCCATTTCGAGTATGGGCCCCCAGGTTTGCATTGGCCCGCTCGATTGCTCAGGGCGGTCCTCGACCCGTCGGCCCTGCTTCTTCAACGTTCGCCGGGTCGCGTTGTTTTCACCACAGACCAGGACCGCAACGTCGGCTTCACGGCGCGAGATCCGATCGCCTAGTTCGCCGGTGAAGGTGATTGGGGTGTTGCCGCCCATCGAGGTGAGAACGGTGCGTGCATTGGGTGCGCCGATTTCGGCGGCGATCAGAGCTGCGGGATCGCGGAACGAAAACAGGCCGGCGACCACTGCGAGGGTGTCGATTGCCTCGACCACACCGGAGCCACCGCTGTCGGCGACGGCAGCCGAAACTGCCTCAGACATGATGTCGATCGCGTCGAGGGGGGTATCGAGTTGTGGTGCCGGGTAGGAGATCTGGCTAATACCGATGATGACCGGTGTACGAGGATCGATCGTCATAACAAGAGCCACTCTCGGGGTGAAATGGTATTCATGTGATCAGTGCGCGAATCTCGGCGATGGCCCGGGCGGGATCCTCGAACGGGCCGAAGTGCGTAAGGTCGTTCCACTCGGAGAGGGTTCCGTTCGGCAATGCTGCTGCGACCTGGCGGGCGACGTCAGCCGGGGGGCGGCCATCACCGGACCCGACGACGGTGATCGGCATTGTCAGCTTGTGGAGTTGTGGAAAGACGTCGATTCGAACGTTGGAAAAAACCCGCGCCTCGTCCTCAGGGGCGCACTTCAGAGTCACTCCGTCGTCGGTTTGACGGAACCCATGGCGGACGTAGTCCTCCAACATCTCCGGATCGATGCCACGAAAGGGCGGCCGCGAGCCATATCGCTCAATGATCGCCTCGAAAGATTCGAATGTTCGCCGCCGACTCCTCGCCGCCGTTGCCATGAAGTTGTCCTGGTCGACGACGGGTTCGGGCCAGATGATTGGCTCGGAGAGCCAGGCGGTTCGTACGGAACCGGGACGGATCAGCTCAGTCCCTGCCACCGTGCAGCCGCCCATTGAGTGGCCGACGAAGTCGATCGGGTCGTGGGCGCCAAGGTGATCCAGCACGGCGCAACAGTCGTCGACCATGCCGGTCCATGCGAGGTCCAGATCCGGGGTCTCAGAGTCGCCGTGCCCGCGAAGGTCGATTCCGACGACGCGGCGTATATCGGTGAGTCCATGGGCAACCTTGCGATAGCTGTGGGCGTGCATACCGGTGGCGTGGACGATGGCCAGGAGCGGGCCGGACCCACCAAATTCATGGACGGCAACACGGACCCCGTCCGTGGACGGAACCATTACCGGCATTGGTCAGCGGTCGGACGGGGTTGCATCATGCAAATGTAGAACGAGGCCTACCCATTCTCCTTGTTGGCGCCGTTCTACGATCTTGGCGTTGTACGCATCGGCCGCCCGCTGCTCCTGTGGGCCGGCGAGAAGACCAGCGACGACGACGGGTCCGGCCGCTAGATGACGGCGGAAGTTGGCGGCGATTGCCTCATGAACATCGATGGTGACGTTCACGACGACGAGTTCGTATGTGCCGGAGGCCTCCTTCGTCGATCCTGGTCGAACTTCGATGGCTGCGGCAACTCCGTTGGTGGCGGCGTTGGCGGTGGTGGCGTCGATGGCTGCAGGGTCGATGTCGGTAGCGATACATGTTGCGCCGAGGGTCGCAGCCGCGACGGCAAGCACACCGCTACCGCAGCCGATGTCGGCAACCCGTGGCGACGAGACGGCCTGGTCGGTGAGAACGCGAAGCTGGTCAGAAAGAAGCTCAACTGCCAGTTGGGTCGAGGCATGTGACCCGCTGCCGAAGGCGCGGCCAGGATCGATCACGAGCTCGGGAAGCTCGATCTGGGGCAGCCATGGCGGTCGGATGGTGAAGGGACCAGCCCGGTACGTCTCCGCGTGGGTCCGCCATTCATCGAGGCCTGTGTCATCTGCGACCTGGTCGATGGCGCCGCCGGTCGTCTCGGCGAACGCGGCGCCAGCTTCGGGGTCAGAGAACGCGATCCGGAGATCGTCATCGAGTTCTTCGATTCCGACTGCGCCGGCGATCCACGCGTCCGTCGACAGGAGCTCGTCGCCTGCGGCACCCGAGACCGTGACGAGGATGTGCACGGTTCAGTCGTCGCCGTGCTGGCGAAGGAAGCGTTGGAACTCTGCGGCTAGATCGTCCGCGTTGGGGAGGGATTCTGCGGTACGGGCATCGAACCGCTCTTCGAGCCGACCGACATAGTTCGTGATGTCGTCGTCGCCCACCATGGCGTCGCTGACCCGCTGTTCCCAGGCCTGGGATTCATCGTCAAGGCTCGACCACCGAGTCGGAAGTCCGGTTACCCGTTCGAATCTTTCAAGGAGAGCTCGTGAGGCCTTCGGGTTCGGTGAGCCGCTCACATAATGGGGCACACCGGCGCGGAGGGACACAGCAGGGACGCCGGCGCTTTCGAGGCGTTCGAGAACGACGCCGATCACTCCAGTTGGGCCCTCGTACGTCGGCTGACCAAGCCGGAGAACCTCGGCGAGTTCCGCATCGGCGGTGGAACCGGTGATCGTGGGCGGCCGCGTGTGGGGTACCTCAGCGATCATGGCGCCGAGCGTGACCACCATCGCCACATTGAGGTGGTCGACGACTTCTACGATGGCATCGGCAAAGGTGCGCCACATGAGATGGGGCTCAACCCCCTGCATCAGGACTAGATCGCGGTCTTGGTCGGGCAGGAGGAGACAGTCGACTCGATTTTCGGGCCAGTCGGTGACCCGCCGGCCGCCTTCGGTGATGCGCGCTCCTGGCCGCCGTTCGCTGAAGTCGAAGAAAGGATCGGGATCGATGGAGCCGAGCGAAACCGGATCATGCAGACGGAGGGCTTCGATGGCGCCGGTCGCGACACCGCCGACGTCGAAAAGGCCTTCGAACGCGGCGACGAGGATCGGCGACCGGAGCGGGCGCGGGGGCTGATCGTGCCAGACAAGCGTGTCCACCTCGCCAGCATGCCGCCTCAGCACTTGATTGCGGCATTGCACTGACTGATTGTGGGACGTGGAGACGAGCGATCAGGTCGCGTTCTGCCGCGACCCCGCGTGCTGCTCGGCCTCCAACACTGACTGCGAATGGGGGCGAGGCCTTGGGCATCATGACGGCGACCACGTCGGCACCGGGCCACGGGCGAGCGTAAAGTCGTGTGAGCGTGTGAGCGTGTGAGCGTGAAAGGATGGTCCGGCGAACAGACGGGGAGGCCGTGATGAAGAGCGTCGACTCCGATACAACCGGCCGTATCGCTGGTCTCGACGGTCTGCGCGCGATGGCGGTGCTCGCGGTGTTGGGCTATCACCTAAGGCCGTCGGCGGTTTCGGGAGGCTTCCTCGGGGTCGATGTCTTCTTCGTCATTAGCGGGTTCCTGATCACAACGCTGCTCATCCGGGAGCAGCGCACCAGGGGACGCATCGACCTTCGGGCGTTCTGGACACGGCGGGCTCGCCGGTTGGTGCCCGCCCTCGTGACCGTCGTGGCGACGAGCATCGTTGTCGCCTGGCTGGTGGACGGCGATCTGCTCGTGGGCATCGGACGCCAGACGATTGGCGCAGCAACGTTCAGCACCAACTGGGTCGAGCTCGGCGCGAGCACCGATTACTTCGACGCCACCAGCCCGCTTCTGTTCAACACGTTCTGGTCGCTGGCGATCGAGGAGCAGTTCTACCTGCTGTGGCCGATCGTAATTGTCGGACTCGTGCGGGCCCGCGTCCGAGCGGCCCCCGCCGCCGTGTTCACTCTTGTTGCCGCCGGAGGGTCAGCCGCGCTGATGTCGGTGCTAAGCGCCAGCGGCGCATCGGCCACTCGCGTCTACTACGGCACCGACACGCACCTGTTCGGGATGATGCTCGGTGCGTCCCTGGCGTTCGCGTTCGCCGCGCCCGTCGCCATCTTGGCCAGTCGACGCTGGCACCGGCTCCGGTTGTGGGTCGGCTTCGTTGGTATGGCCGCAGTCCTCGCCCTCATCTTCGGGCTCGGTCATGCCTCCTCATTCACCTATCACGGCGGGATCGCGTTGGCGTCGGTGTGCAGCGTTCTGATGGTCGTCGCCCTGCCCGGGGGCCCCACCTCGTTCACCAGGCTTCTGCAAATTCGCCCGTTGGTTTGGGTCGGCGAACGGTCCTACGGGATCTACCTGTGGCACTGGCCGGTGTTCCTGATCGTCTCGGAGCTCTTGCCCGCCCCGGCCCCGGGGGTCCCTCCGACGCTCCTCACGGTGCTGTCGGTGCTCGCCGCCACCGCGATCCTCAGCGAGGTGTCCTACCGGTGGATTGAGGGGCCCATCCGCCGAAACGGATTTGCAGGGACATGGCATGCGCTCGTCGGCCGGCGACTGGAGCGAGTGGTGGCTCCTGCGATGATTGTGCTCATGGCGCTCGCGGGGTTTGCCCTCGCCACGGCACCGGACCGTTCGCAGGCACAGCTGTCGGTCGAGGCAGGGCTACGGGCGATCGAGTCTCAGCCCGCGCTCGTTCCCACCACAGTGCCGGATTCGACGGTGCCGGATTCGACGGTGCCGGATTCGACGGTGCCGGATTCGACGGTGCCGGATTCGACGGTGCCGGATTCG
>JAACCU010000144.1 GCA_009937405.1 Actinomycetota bacterium | reverse complement strand
CGATGCCTGGCGCCGGCTCGATGAGCGGGAGTGGCGTCGGGCGGGAGAGGTCGGTGGCTGATGCCATAAGCGACGCAGCGAGTTCACCAGCGGACGGACGCTGGGCCGGGTCAAGGGATCCACACCGGCGCAGGACACCTTGCATGGGGCCGAGTTCCGGATCGGGTTCGAACGGTGTGTCGGCACGGGCCATCAGCGTGGCGATCGCAGTGTCGCCCACGAATGGCACATGACCGGTGACCGCTTCGTTGATCGTCAGCGCAAGAGCGTAGATATCGGCCGCGGGACCCACCCGTTCGCCGCGGGCTTGTTCCGGTGCCGCATACCGAGCTGTACCCACCATGGAGCCATCCTGATCGGTCAGACCGGCCTCGGCGATCGCTCGGGCGAGACCAAAGTCAGCGATGCGAAGACGCCCAGACTCGTCATAGAGAAGATTGGCAGGCTTGATGTCGCGGTGAATCAGCTCACGCCCATGGGCGTATTCGAGTCCGCGGGCTGCTTCGAGACCCGTCAGCAAGGCTTGGGACAGGGTCAGCCGCTCACCGGCCGCGAGCATGCCTCGCAGACTTCCTCCACCCAAATACTCGGTGATCAGGAACGGCACCTCGTCGTGGCCCCAGTCGTACACCCCAAGCACATGCGGATTGTTGAGCGAAGCCGCAGTCTGCGCCTCGGCGCGGAAACGCCGCAGAAACGCATCGTCGTCGGACAAGCCGTCGTGCAACACCTTCACCGCCACTCGGCGGCGAAGCGTGACATCGTCGGCGAGGTAGACGCGGGCCGACGCGCCGCGACCGACCAGGGCAACCAATCGATAACGGCCTCCGAGAACGCGACCAATATCGCTGTCGAGGGGTGCCCGGCTCATCGACGCCACCGTACTGTCGCCATGACGACAGAGTGTGGCTCCCGACTCCACACTGGCCTTGGACGAACTGTCCGACCGACGCTATGACCGGCTTCTCTGGCAGGATCATTGGGTGCCACGCCGTCAGAAGCTGATCTTCGCCGCCTTCGTCATTGCCGGGCTCGGCTTTTTTGTCGTCGCCGGAATCATCGGTGGGACGGGCACGACCGATGACATCTCGGTAAGCGATAACCCAGCGATCGACGGCCTGATCCCCGGACGCGGTGACGAGGTCCTCCAACAGCAGACCGTCGGCGTCGATCTCGCCGCCGAATACCGCCTGCTTACCTTGACCATCTCACCCGATGCCCGCTGCTCGTCACCGGTCGATGTCACAGAATTCACCCGCCATGTCGAGGGGCTTCAGCAGTACTTGTTTACGCCCGCGATCGGCACCCCGATAGAGGCGCTGTCCGGCGAATTCAACTGTGCTCGCGCCGTCTTCGAGAAAATCTCCCGGCCCGGCGAGTTTCAAGAAATCGACTGGGCGTTTTCAGTCAACTGATTGACGCCAGACTGCTAACCGGCGTCTGGCACTTCGCCGGTTTCTAACAGCTCAAGGAACCCGGCCTCGCCAAGAACCCGAACGCCAGCCTCCTCGGCCTTCGTCACTTTGGATACCCCAGGATCAGCACCGACCACCAGGGCGAACGTCTTATTCGAAATGCTGCCCGGTGACTTCCCACCGCGAGCAACAATCGCTTCCTTGGCCCCGTCGCGGGTGAATCCGTCAAGGGTCCCTGAGACGACGACAGTCTTGCCCTCAAGGGTCTGGGGCGCAGACCGATCAACGACGGCGGCCTCCATCGTGAGCCCTGCGGCATCGAGCCGACCGATCAAATCCTGCGCCTCGGGGCGGGCAAACCACGCCTGCACGGCTTGAGCGATCACCGTTCCGAATCCGTCGACGGCTGCGATCTCGTCGAGCGACGCGGTCGTGATCCGTTCCATCGAACCGAAGGCCGCGGCAAGCGTCTGCCCGTTAACCTGGCCGATTTCCGGAATCCGAAGACCAAACAAAAGATTTCCGAGCGGGCGGGCCTTCGAGATCTCGATGGCCGATCGCAAGTTGTCCACGGATCTCTCTTTGAACCCTTCGAGTTCGAGAACCTTGTCGAAGTCGATTGTGTAGAGGTCCCCAACGTCCTCAACGAGCCCAAGGGTGACAAAGCGGTCAATGTTTTTTTCACCGAGAAACTCGATATCCATGGCCGCTCGCCCGGCGAAGTGTTCAATGCGGCCACGGATCTGACGGTCGCAGCGAAAGTTCACACAGTTGGTCGCCGCCACGCCTTCGTCACGCACCAGAGGCTCACCACAGATCGGACAGTCGGTCGGGAACTCCCACGGCACTGATTCGGTCGAGCGGTCCGAAAGCACCGGGCCAACCACTTCTGGGATCACGTCGCCGGCACGGCGCACGATCACGGTGTCGCCCGGCCGAACGTCTTTGGCCGCCACCTGATCCTGGTTGTGCAGCGTGGCAGTGCCAACGGTGACACCGCCGACGAACACCGGATCAAGCCGAGCGAACGGTGTCGCCTGACCTGACGGGCCGATCGATACCTCAATGTCGAGCAATGTGGTGGTTCGCTCCTCGGGCGGAAGCTTGTAGGCAATAGCCCAACGAGGTGCCTTCGCATCCGCACCCAGTTCGCGTTGCAGGCGAAGGTCGTTCACCTTCGTGACCACGCCGTCAAATTCGTAGTCGAGTTCGTGACGCATCTTCTGGAATTCGACGATTCGTCCTTCGACGTGTTCGATCGACGACAGCGCCTTGGTGTGTTCGTTGACCGGTAGCCCGAGCGAACCCAGCCATTCGAGGGTCTCCGTATGGGAGGCAAGCTCCGGACCACCTTCGACCACGCCGAGTTGATAGCAGAAAAACGAAAGCTTCCGATCGGCGGTCACCCCGGCATCGATTTGGCGAAGCGAGCCGGCCGCAGTGTTTCGTGGGTTGACGTAAAGCTTGGGCTCTTTGCCGGTGGCCTTCGCAGCCTCAACTTGACGTTCGTTCAACGCCGCGAAGCTCGATAACCGCATGTACACCTCACCGCGAACCTCTAGGACCGGAGGGAACTCGCCTGAGAGTTCGGCCGGAATGTCGGCGATCGTGCGCACGTTGTGCGTGACGTCTTCCCCTACCTTGCCGTCGCCGCGAGTGGCGCCCTGCACGAGGACGCCGTTTTCGTAACGAAGCGAAATGGCGAGACCATCAAACTTCAGCTCAACCGCGTAGGCAGGAACCGGTTGGCCTTCAAGACGCCGTTCGACCCGCTCGTTCCACCCTCGCAACTCGTTGATGTCGAAGGCGTTGTGCAGTGACATCATCGCCATGGTGTGGACCACCGGATCGAACGCCGTGCTGGCGGCGCCGCCAACTCGGCGCGTCGGCGAGTCGTCGGTGACGAGCTCTGGGTTCGCGTCCTCGAGCTCGGACAGCTACCGCAGAAGTCGGTCATAGTCGGCGTCGGGAATTTCGGGCGCATCGAGCTCGTAGTACGCGCGAGCATGACGATTAAGTTGATCGCGAAGCTCATTGATTCGCGTTGCTGGGTCTTGGGGAGCATCGGCCATCGGAGGCGAGGATAGTTTGACTGCCGTGATGGATGCTCTCCGCGACCGCCAGCGCCTTCTCAGGCTCCTCCCGCTCATCGTGTGGACGGCCATGCCGTTCACCCTCGGCGCCCTGATTGCCGATGCCTTACGCGCGGCCGACGAGCCCTTCCAGACGGCTGTATCGGTTGGGGCGTGGGCATGGTGGTTCGGCGCCCTCATTGCTTTGGCCGTCGCCCGTCCGTTCACCCTGACCATCGCCCGGATCGCGGTTCCCGCCGGCTTGATCGCTGGAGTGTGGGCAGCGTTGGAGAGCAACGATGGCACACTCACAATTATCGGTGTTGGTGCCGCCGGCATCGCGGTAATTTCCGTGTTCATGCCCGGTGTCGGCGATCGCTTTGTCGACGGCGTGAGTTACGGCAACGAACGCCGCTTTCTTCTGCGCCCGCCCGGACCTGTGCTGCTCGTGGCGGGACCACTTGTCGGCCTGGCCACCATCGCCGGCGTCGCCGGTGGTCCTCTCCTGCTGGCGGACGAGCGCTGGGTGTTGGGCTCGATCATTGGCGCTGTGGTGTTCGTGGGTGCCTACCTCCGCTTCCGTACTCTCATTCAGCTCGCCCGCAGTTTCCCCGTGCTCGTGCTAGACGGTTTCGTTAGCCTCTACCCCTCCGTGATGCTCGAGGCAGTT
>JAACCU010000143.1 GCA_009937405.1 Actinomycetota bacterium | reverse complement strand
TTGTCGAACCCGTCTGCTCAACATGGCGCACTGCGATGCCGACTTTCGCGCCAGCCGAAACGGCTCTAGGGAAAACAATCCCCGCTGATCTCGCATCTTGGGCGGTCATTCGGGTAATCATTAGCATGTGTTTTCCAAAGTACTGATTGCTAACCGCGGCGAAATTGCCGTACGAGTCATTCGCGCCTGTCGCGAGCTTGGCGTCGCCACCGTCGCTGTCTACAGCGAGCTTGACCGCAACGCCCTCCACGTTCGGCTCGCCGACGAGGCATACGCACTCGGAGGCAAGACCGCGGCGGAGTCCTATCTGAACACCGAAGCGATCCTCGACGCCATCGAGAAAAGCGGCGCAGATGCCGTTCATCCCGGCTATGGCTTCTTCTCTGAGAACGCCGATTTCGCTCGTTCAATCACCGATCGCGGCGTCGCGTTCATCGGCCCTCGCCCCGAAGCCATCGAGGTCATGGGCGACAAGATTTCTGCTCGCGAGGCAGCCGAGAAGGTCGGTGTCTCGGGCGTTCCTGGCTCGACAAAGCTTCTGACCACCGCTGATGAGATCGTTGCCTTCGGCACCGAGAACGGCTGGCCGATCGCCATCAAGGCCGCCTACGGCGGCGGTGGCCGAGGAATGAAAGTGGTGAACAATGCCGACGAAGCTGCCGATCAGCTCGCATCAGCGAAGCGCGAAGCCACCGCCTACTTTGGGCGCGACGAGTGCTACATGGAGCGCTACCTCACCAAGCCGCGTCACGTTGAAGTCCAGATCATGGCGGACAGCCACGGCAACTGCGTCTATCTCGGCACCCGGGACTGCTCGGCCCAGCGCCGTCACCAAAAACTGATTGAAGAAGCCCCGGCCGCCGGCATCCCCGACGACATCATCGCCGCGATGGGCGACGCTGCTGTCGCAGTCGCCAAAGGCTGCGATTACGTCAACGCTGGCACCGTTGAGTTCCTTTACGAAAACGGCGGATTCTTCTACCTCGAAATGAATACCCGCCTCCAGGTCGAACACCCGGCCACCGAAATGATCACCGGCATCGATCTCGTGGAGATGCAACTGCGCGTCGCGGCGGGCGAAGCGCTGCCGTTCACCCAGGACGAGGTCCAGGTTCGCGGTCACTCGATCGAGATCCGTGTCAATGCTGAAGACCCGGCGGGCGGAGCGTTCCTCCCCTGCCCCGGCCCGATCAACACGCTTAAAACCCCAGACGGTTTCGCCACCCGGTTCGACACTGGCTATGATAGCGGCGACGAGATCAGCCAGTTTTACGACAACCTCATCGGCAAGCTCATTGTCTGGGGCCACGATCGGCCCACGGCCATCGCCCGCGCTCTTCGTGCTCTGGGTGAACTCACAATCGAAGGCGTGGCCACGACTATTCCCGCCGACATCGCGATCCTCGAGCATCCTGACTTTGCTGCCCTCAAGCACTCGACGAAGTGGGTCGAGGACACTCTCGACCTCAGTGGCGTGGGCTCTACTGGCGCCGAAGCTCCTGCTGACGACGAGCCTCGCGTGAAGCGCGATCTCGACGTGGAAGTCAACGGCAAGCGCTTCAGCGTCTCAATGTGGGTTCCTGAATCATCGGCCGCTTCAGCATCCGCTGGACCAGCGAGGACTCGACGCGCCGCGGGTGCAGCCAGCGGTGGCAGCAACAGCGGTGAAGTCACAGCTCCTATGCAGGGCACCATCGTGAAAGTCAACGTCGCCGTCGGTGACAAGGTTGAAGCCGGCGATGCCATCGTGGTCCTCGAAGCCATGAAAATGGAAAATAATGTGGGGGCCGAAAGGTCCGGCACTGTCACAGAGATCCGTGTCGGCGAAGGCGACTCCGTTGGCAGCGGCGACGTCGTCGCCATCATCAATTAATTCAAACTTCTCACGGATTGCCCACCTCAGAGATGGGTAATCGCCGGCCGTTTCGAGCTTACTCAGCTGCCTCGGCAAGGGCTTCGGCAAGTGTGGGGTGAACCAGCAGGCTCTCGTGGATGTCGGTCACCGTAAGACCGTTCGTGACGGCGATCGCCAAGACAGAGATCAGCTCCGCGGCATGACGACCAACTATTGAGCCGCCGAGCACCACCCCGGTAGCCGGATCCGACACAATCTTCACAAAGCCGCGCGGATCATCATTGATGAGCGCCTTGGCGTGCGACGAGAACGGCACCTTGGTGACCCTCACCTTGCGGCCTTCGGAGAACGCATCGGTCTCGGCCATCCCGACATCGGCGATCTCAGGCTCCGTGAAAATCGCCGAAGCGGCCTTGTCGTAGTCGATTTGACGTTCCTGGCGATGGGAGTACGCGCCCATCGCGTGTTCGGCAATCTTGCGACCCTGCATCGATGCCACCGATGAAAGAGGGAGACGTCCAGAGAGGTCGCCGGCGGCATAGATGTGGGGCACATTGCTTCGAAGCTGACCGTCGACAGACACATAACCGCCGTCAGCCATGACACCGGCACTCTCGAGTCCCAGTTGATCACTGTTGGGGATCGAGCCGATGGCCAGCAGCGCGTGAGAGCCAGTGGCCACACGGCCATCGTCGCAAGAGACGACCACATCGTCGCCAACTCGCTCGATGCTCGTGGCCCGAGCACCTTTGAGCAGCCGCACCCCACGACGCAAGAAGTCTTCTTCCAAGGCGGCCGCCACCTCAGCGTCTTTCTGGGGGAGCACCTGTTGGCGACTCACAACCAAGGTGACCTCCGCTCCCATCGACTCGAACATGTGAACGAACTCCACCCCGGTGACGCCTGAACCGACGACAATCGCATGGCTGGGCACAGAGGACGGTGGATAGGCATCCCGTGTCGAGAGAATTCGATCACCATCGACATCGACCCATTCTGGGATCCGGGGACGGCTACCGGTGGCTAAAACGATGATGTCGGCTTCGAGTGTGCGTTCACCGTCTGCAGTGGTGGCGACAACAGTGTGGGGGCCAACCAGATGTCCGGTGCCGTCGATCAACTCGACGCGCTGGCTCGAAAGCAGGGTGCGGATCGAGCTCTCAAGGCGTTCCTCGATCGCTCCCAGACGCTCTCGCAACTGGGCCAGATCGACATCGGAGTCCACTTCGGATAGCCCCATGCGGACCGACCGACGCAGGAATGACCGAGCGTTACCGGTGGCAATCATGGCCTTGGAGGGAATGCAGTCCCACAGGTGAGCGGCACCGCCGATCGTGTCGCGCTCGATAAGCACCACATCGGCGCCGAGACGGGCGGCAGTCGTTGCACAGCTGTTACCAGCGGGGCCGCCACCGATGATCACGATCCGGGTTCTCATTGGCCGGAGGCTAGCCGCCCCGACATACCTGCTTCGTCGATTGACCGGGGTCGACGCCGTGCGCAGTAGGTTCAGTCACTGTGAACGAAACGATCCGCGTCGGGCTCGATGTCACGCCTCTTCTCGGGCCACCCAGTGGGATTCATCAGGTCACCAGGGGCCTGCTCGATGCTCTACGCAAGCGCGACGACGTCGCCGTGTCGGGATGGCTCCTGTCGGCTCGCGGCGACAGCCCCGACATCGGAGTCGAGGTCCACCACTCACGCCTCCCCGCTCAGTTGATCCAACGCTGCTGGCGACACAGCCCCTTTCCCAACATCGACCGCATCGCTGGGCGCGTCGACATCGTGCACGGCACCAACTTTCTTGCGCCGCCCTCGCCCCGATCGATTATTTCGGTGCAGGACCTGACCCCCATCACCCACCCGGAATGGGTTCGCTCCGAGGTGAGCGCAAAGGCCGGAGCGCTTCGGAATGCGGTTCGCCACGGCGCCGTTGTCCACACGTCGTCACAGGCAATCGCCAATGAGGCCACCAGTGTCCTCGGCATTCCCGTGGAACAGCTTGCGGTTGTTCACCATGGAGTGAGCCAGGTCGACGATGCTCCGAGCAAACTCGCGCGAGAGCTCTCAGGCACAGACCGTTTCGTCCTCGTGCTCGGCACGGTAGAACGGCGAAAGAACATCGATGCCGCCGTCCACGCCCTCGGCGCTCTGCCCCGCGACGTACGGTTGGTGATCGCCGGGCCGGAAGGCAACAGCGAGTCGGATGTGCAGAGAGCAGTCCTCGAGTCAGGAAATGCCGATCGAGTCGTGCGCCTCATCGATGTTTCGGTGGCCGAACATGCCGCTCTCATGCGCCATGCCACGGTGCTGTGCTTCCCGTCGCTTTACGAAGGGTTCGGTCTGCCCCCACTCGAGGCACTTCGAGTGGGGACACCCGTTGTAGCCACTGCTGTTGGTGCCTTGCCGGAGTTGATCTCTGATCGGGTGCCACTCATCAGCCCCGGTGACACGGTCGCCCTGACCGAAGCGCTCGTCGCCGCGGTCGAGGATCCCTCTGTCGATGCCGCTGTCGTCGACAGGATCGCGGGCCTGACCTGGGACCGTGCTGCGGCTGAAATGACTGAGGTCTACCGACGTGTCGTCGCCGATGCTGGCTGACTATCGCTGCTAGGACACAGCTTCGCGGTAGAGCATGGCCGCAGCTTGAGCACGGGTGACATCCTCACTAGGCGAGAACGTGATTGCGCTCGTGCCGGTGGTGATGCCTTCGGCCTTGGCCCATGCGACAGCCACCGAATAGTACTGGTTTTCTGGGACGTCAATGAACCCGTGAGGCGGCTGGTCGAGGATCCCTCCGGCACGACGCCAGAGCAATGTGACCAGCTGGGCACGGGTGACATCCTCACTGGGTGAGAACGTGATTGCGCTCGTGCCGGTGGTGATGCCTTCGGCTTTGGCCCAGGCGACCGCGTCGCTGAAGTAGCTGCCATCACTCACATCGCCGAATCCGTGAGCCGGATAACCCACCCGTGAACCCTCTTGTCGCCAGAGGAATGTCACCATCTGAGCGCGGGTCAAGACCAGGTTGGGTCCGTACAACGTCGATGAGATTCCGGTGGTGATCTCGTTGTCGACCATCCATTGGACTCCATCTGCATAGTAGGCGGAGCCGGCGACATCACAGAAGGGGCCCGTGGCCCCCGACAGTGCGCACAGAGATCCGTACGGAGATCCGGTTCGAGCCGGCGACCATCTCGCCATTGGCCATTCGTCGATGGCGGTCGTCGCCGGCAAAGAGAACGAAGCGACGCGCGTGCGCTTGCCCGGCGTGTCGAAGCCAGTGACGATAATGCGACGCTCGCCGCCGAGGATCCCGATGGCGGGCGACGCCTCATGCGACCAGGCGTGGCTTACCTTGTCGGGCCAGAAGACCCCAGCTTCGAGCGGAGACCCATCCTGACCGCTCATCATCGCCAGGCCGAAATCCGTTCCCGCCGCCACATCCTGATCCCCGTCACCATCGAGATCGGCGATGATCGGCGCACTGGTGATCCGCGGCAAAAAGATATCGTCGCCGTGAACGAACGCAGGCGCCATGCTCCAGTAGAGAGAGCCATCTCCATGCCAGGCGTACACCTTGTGGTCCCACGAACCAGCAATGACCTCAGGCTTGCCGTCGCCGTCGAGATCCCCCAGGACAGGGCTTGCCTTCACCGTGCCACCAGCGCTTTGCGGCCAACCCGGAACTGTCGAACCGTCGTCGAGATGAAACGCGAAGACCTTGTTGTGGTCAGTTGCATCGCCGGTTTCTGAGAGCCAGTTTGCACCAGTGCTGATGATGGCCTCAGGTCGCCCGTCGCCATTGATGTCGCCGATGGCCGGTGAGGCGTGGAACACTTCGTTAGCCGTACGGTGCCAGAGCTCTGTGACCGTGTCGTTCTCCCAATCAAGGGCCCGGAACACTCCACCCTGATGATCGAAGTATCCCCCAAGCGTCGAGTCGCCGCCGATGAAGATCTCCATGTCGCCGTCGTCGTCGAGGTCGAAGAGGGCAGGCGATGACCAGACGGAATCATCGTTGTTAACCGGGAATCCAGACAACGGATTGCCGAAGCGGTCAACGGCCCAGATCTGGAAATCCCACGAGGCAAACACCACATCGAGATTTCCGTCTCCATCAACGTCGCCGATGGCCGGGGTTGCGAATACGTGTCCGCAGTACCCGTCCGGGGTGCCAGTGTTAGCCCACGTATTGCCCTCGTCGCGACCGCGGTCAAAGTTCCACTTCATCGCGCCTGTCTTACCGTTGAACGCGATCACACTGCCGTTCTGGTTAGAGACCCAGGTAGAACCGACGCCAACCACCACCTCGGGGATCCCATCCTTATCGAGGTCGGCAACCGCCGGACTCGAATCGATAGCGCTTGGCCCGGACTGGCTGGTGCAACCAGGCCCGACTCCGGGCACGGCCAGACTTTCCCACTTCAGTGTGCCATCGGCCTCATAGGCCCGGAGCTTGCCATCCTGGTGCCCGAAAACGATTTCATTGACACCATCGGCATCAATGTCGGCAATCACCGGCGATGAGGAACGATTCCAGCCATCGAGCAGAAAGACCCAGTCCTCACAGTAAAGGGAGATGCTCTCTCCACATTCAGATGTGGCGCTTTGGGCTGGCGAAGTGGTGACGGCAATGGTTCCGAGAACAACCGAGATGAGTGCGGCGAAGAAGCGATGTTGCATATCTAGTCCTTCGGCACATGCCTAACGGATCATAAGAGATTCAGGTCAGGGTATTTGTCACACGTTTCCGCCGAGATCGATGAGCCAGTCATCACCATGGCGTGAGATAGTCCCGCCCAGATCAGCGGCCGCGGCAGCGACCGACTCGGCCTCGGCCGCCGTATAGGCCTGAACCCCCTGCTCAATACCGGTATGAAGGATCACATAGCGGACACCGAGCCCATCGATCGACTCCACCGCTTCCGCTGACGGGTAACCGTTCAAAATGTCACCGAGTGCGTCGAAGCCTTGAGGAGCCGAGCCCGAATATCCGTTGATACGCGGATTGAAGTCGATGGTGGCGTGATACATCCGCGGGGCTTCAACGAAGGCCCAGACAATCCCATCTTTTTGGGTTCGAATCGGCAATTCAAGGACGACACCTTCGTCCATCTCTGCGAGTGCTTCATAGACCAGCCGATGGTCTCCCTCGGGGACGTCGACCCGACCCATCGGGCCACCGACCTCAACCAGGATCAAAAGCACGACCATCGGAATAAGAGCAGAACGAACGCGCGTAGGCACCCGAGGCTGCAGCCACCGAACTGCGAGAACGACAAGGGCAGCCCCACCAATGAACGTCACCACAGCGAAGCGAGCGGTGACCCGAACGCCATCGAAGCCAGGCACGTAGGAGTGGAACAACCGAAATGGGCCGGGCCACCCGTTGGGGGTTGGGCCAACTGCGAGAACGACGGCGATGAGGCCCGCCACAACGAGGGCGACGATCTCGTCCACACGAATCCGTGCATCGTCTTGGCGCTGACCCTTACGAACGAGCAGAACAATGAGCACGGCACCGACGAGTCCGAGCAGCAGGGCGGTGAAGCCCACGAAATACGGATGCTCTCCGGGCCGACCGAACGAATTGAACGAATTGAACGAACTCCCCCAACTCCAGTTGTTTGGTTGTGGTGTGATGAGATCGCGTAACCCGAGAGAGTTCGATTGTTCGTACCCTCGCTTCACGCCGTGCGTGTCGAGGACCCCGCGGTAGAGCAAGGCCAGCGGCCCTAGCACCATGCCGGTGCAGACGACGGCCGTGAGCCCGACCGGGACCAGTGAGCGGATCGAGGGAAGCGCCCGCCGGGCGGCCAGCGCAATGACGACGGCTACCGCTGCCACCACCCAGATCAAGCCGTAAAGCACGTTCGCCAGGGCGAGCGCCACCGTGGCCGCAGCCAAAGCGACGCCGTCACGTCGGCGCCGCCACTCGATCGCTCGAAAGAGGAGAAGTAAACACAGAGAGATCAGACCGAACGTCTGGAGCTGCGGGTGGTTCTGTTGGCCGAATACATAGCTGTTGCAGCACACCACGACGGAGAAGAGAATCGCCAGGTCTTCGCGTCCGAACAACCACTTCCCTAGAGCGTGCGCAGACACGAGAGCGAAGATGAACATCCCGATGACAAGGACATTAAGTGCCACGATCGCGTCACCCGTGAACCACTTCAACACGCCGAAAATCGGGGCGAACGAAAGCATCGAGTCCGACATCGCAAGGGTGTTCGCGTGAGGATGGTAGATGTTGGCATCGAAGACACTGAGCGGTTGTGTGGCAAGCCCATGTGCTCCCCACGACAGTGTCCAGGTGAGAAACATGCTGTCGCCGAGGTCACCGGCGACGGAGGTCGAAATGCGATGCGGGGTCGGCTGCAGTAGCAGCCCGGTCAGACCAAGCCACAGGATCCAACGCTTCAGACATAGGCTCACGCCGTGAACCCCAACGCCGAACTTGACATCTCCATCGTCTTGCCTGTGCACAACGAGGCCGGGCACCTCGAAGCCGAGCTCACACGCATCCAAGAGTCCATGAGTTCATCATCGTATTCGTGGGAGCTCATCATTGTGGATGACGGCTCCAGCGACGGCTCAGGCGACATCGCGGTCGGTCGCCCAAATACTCGTGTGATCCGCGCCGAACGAAACCGCGGCGCTGGCACCGGCAGGCGAATCGGCACCGAAGCCGCTCACGGGCGAATTGTGGTCTGGTCCGATGCCGACATGTCCTACCCCAACCATCGCATCCCTGAGCTGGTTGACGCCATGGGCACCGCCGATCAAATTGTGGGGGCTCGAACCAGCGAGGAAGGCACGCTCAAATTGTTTCGGGTTCCCGCAAAATGGGCGATCCGGCGACTTGCCTCCTATCTCACCAAGACAAAGATTCCCGATCTCAACTCCGGGTTCCGGGCTATGCGTCGAGATGTGGCACTCCAGTACACGCACCAACTGCCGGCTGGCTTCAGTTGTGTCACCACCATCACGATGGCGTTCCTCATGAACGGCTACCGGGTTACATACATCCCCATCGACTACGAGACACGGGCCGGTACGTCGAAGTTCCATTGGCTCGCCGATACCCGCCGCTATGCCGTCCAGGTCATCCGGATGATGCTCTCCTACGACCCCCTGCGCGTGATCCTGCCGATCACCACGATGCTGGGACTCATCTTTGCCGGCAAGCTGGGATACGACCTCGTCGACAAGGACGTTCGCCCTGCCGCGAACACCCTCCTGCTAGGTTTTCTCGTTCTCCAATTGCTCGTAACCGGACTCTTGGCCGACCTCGTCGTTCGGGTGCACAAGCCAGCACGAGCAATTCGGCCCGCCGACGTGAACGAGATCGACTAGCTGATCTGCTCCACCAGCGACTCGTACCGGCGCATTACAGACTCCCGCGAGAATGCTCGTACGGCATAGGACCGGCCGGCTTCAGCCAATGCCGCTCTGAGGGCACCGTCGCCGAGCATACGACTCAGAGCGACCTCGAAATCTGCTGGCCCCGTGTACCAGAGGCCACCGCCTGAATTTTCACAGTGTTCGCGCAGCGGCAAGCACCAGCCATTAACAAGGACTGGGGTTCCAACCAGAAATGCCTCGGGAACAACAATCGAGAACGATTCGTGGGGAGATGGATTGATCAGGACGTCGGCCGCAGCGAGCAGACCGTACTTGTGTTCTTCGGGCACTGGTCCGAGAACAGTCACCCCTTCGGTGGCGGGCGGGGTCTCGATTACAGGACCGGCGAGCACCAGACGACCGCCCCCATTCGTTTCGCGGAACCGTGAGAAAGAATCGATCAAATCAAAAGTACCTTTGCCCCGATCGACCCGACCGAGGGTGACTGCAAATGGCTCACTACCCAACCCCAATGCTTCACGGGCACCTTCCGGATCAACGGGCGCACTGACTTCGATGGGCAACCCGAGAATGATCTGAGGAGTCCCGGTGGTCGACGGGAAGCGGCGAAGGATCAACTCCTGCTCAGCTCGACTGTGGTGAGCGAGGGCTGAAGCCGAACCAAAGACCCCGGCGAACACCGGAAGGTCAAGTGGAGGTTCAGGATGACAGGCTGCGTGGAGAATGGATGGCACGCGAGCCAAGTGAATTCCTCGAACCGTCGGTTGGTAGAGGTACGGGTAAAATGCGAGAACGCCGGAATCGACAGTCCGGACCGCATCGAGAAGCCCCTCACTTCGTGGACCCTGCTGATCGATCCAGTCAAGAGCCTCAGGCTCAGAGGCCTGGGACGCCCGAGGCAACAACCGATCGCTCAACGCATCAAAATTTGAGGGGCGCGGTGATTCAACCGGGAAGCGATTGACTCGTACGCCTTCCTCCTCGGTTTCACCTGGCGCGTAGCTGTCGGCCCAGGTCACGTGGGAGCGACCGCACGACGCGAGCACCGAGACATCCCACCCCTCCGCAGCCAGACCAATCGCCATCGTCCGAGCGCCTTGCTCGGCGCCACCATGCACGTCAGCCCCATATCGAGGAACCACGAACGTCAGTCTTGGGCTCATGAGCGCACACCGAGCAAGTCGCTGAGAGCCTGTCTCATCAGATTCTGTGTGATCTCCAACCGGAAGTCGAGGGCCCGCCGGTGACCGGCCGACCGCAGCGTTCGTGCCACCTCAGGGCTGGACAGCACCGTGTCGATCGCCGACGCGAGCGTCGTTGGGGACTTGTCTCCCAACAGGATGCCTGCGTCCTGCACCGTCTCGGGGACGGCCGCCGCGGCGTAGGCCACCACCGGCAGCCCGTGATGCATCGCCTCAACGATCGGCACACAAAATCCTTCATGCTCCGAAGCGCAACAGAACACGTCGGCCCGCGAGTACCAGTCGGTCAGTTCAGCCTCCGAGACTGAGCCCGTGAACTGGACTTGGTCTGCGATGCCAAGACGGTCCGCCAGGCTCACCAGACTCGAGTGGTAGCGCTGCGAGGCCGCCGCACCCACTAGCACCAACGTCGCCGCCGGGCGTGTCTCGATGAGAACAGCGAGTGCGGAAATCAGATCGTGTGGGCACTTGTTGGGGGCCAGGCGGCCAACGAACAGGACCACCCCCCCGCCATCGGACGGCTCCGAGGCCGGCTGAACCTGCTCAGGAAGTTGCCAGAGGACCGGCACCACGGTGACGTCGTCGAACCGTGCCTCACGCATCTCCCCGGCGTTGTAGTGCGAGTCAGCCACTCCTCTGATGGCCAGCGGCGCCAGCTGATGAAGTTGCGCTCGCCCCCATCGCAGCCCGGAAACCAGTTGAGGATCCCAGGCCTCGACGAACTCTGTGGGGGTGATGTTGTGGTAGTTGACGACGACAGGCACGCGTCGCTTGACCACTTCGTTGGCCGCCTCGCTACCGATGGCGTGCTGAAGAATGACGAGGTCGGCGTCAGCGTCCCAATCTGTCAGAAGCGTGACAGCCTCATCTCGACGCGTGGGGCGTTCGACAATGATCCTCACCTCGACACCGTCGGCGACGAGCAGGTCTCGGATCAAAAGTGTGTGGTTGGCAGTGGCGTCATAGCGTCCGAGTTCCGGCAAGACGATGTCGACCGAAGGCATTAGCCGACCTCGATAAGCGGACGCAGCGCGACGGTCATGGCCTGGCGGGCATGGTCGACTGAATAGCTAGCGGCGCGATGCTTTCCGGCAGCGACCATCGACTGGCGCAGCGTGAGATCGCCCAGAACACGGTCCAGGGCAAGGGCAATGGCTACTGGGTCAGGGCCTGAGACAAGGAGCCCTGCGTCACCGAGTGTTTCCGGAACGGCTGCCGCGTCGCGCGCGACAATCGGTAACCCGGCGGCCATGGCCTCGATCAACGGAACACAGAATCCTTCGTGGTCTGAGGCTGAGGCGTAAACCGAGGCTGTCGAGTAGTGCCGGTCGAGGGCATCGTCGGGTACGGATCCGTGGAAGGTCACGGCATCGCCGATATCGAGCCGCTCGACCAATGCCTTCAGCGCTGTCTGGTAGCTATGAGAGCTCGGCGCCCCGACCAGGTCCAGATGGACCGATGGGCGGGTCGCCCGCAGAAGGGCGACCGCCGTGATCAGGTCCTCATGGCGTTTGTTGGGGGCAATCCGTCCGACAAATAGGACCGTGTCGGAGTCTCGGGCCGCGCTATCACCGGCGAGGCGCGACGATGGTCGAACAATGATAGGAGCGACGGCGACGTCATCAAGACCAAGAGCAGTCAGCTCAGCCGCGTTGTAGTGCGAATCGGCGATCGCTGCCGATGCTCTTCGCACCAGTCGCGCCAGCTGACGCCGGGCCATATCGAGTTCGGCACCGACCGCCGGCTCCCACGGATCAAAGGCTTCCGCCGGAGTGATGTTGTGGTAG
>JAACCU010000012.1 GCA_009937405.1 Actinomycetota bacterium | reverse complement strand
GCCTACTACCACGGTCATGCGATTGCGGCGGTAGCTGCGAACACCAAGGCTGAAGCCCAGGCGGCAGCCGCAGCGATCAATGTTGAGTACGAACTGCTCCCGGCGATCCTGAGCATCGATGAGTCGATGGCCGACGGCGCGCCGCTCGCCAACGAGACCAACCACACCAAGTTCGTTCCTCCCGGAGAGCCTTCCAACTTCTCCACCATCACCAATCTCGATCGTGGTGATGTTGACGAGGCCATGGGAGCAGCCGATGTGGTCATCGAGCGCGAGTTCGACTGCGCCCATGTTCACCAGGGCTATATCGAGCCTCATGCCTGTGTGGTCGACACCGGCCCTGATGGTAAGGCCAGTGTGTGGTGTTCTTCACAGGGTCACTTCGGCGTGCGCAGCATGACCGCCGATGTGCTGGGCTGGGACAGGTCCCGGGTCAAGGTGACTCCGGCTGAGATCGGCGGCGGTTTCGGTGGCAAGACCACCGTGTACCTCGAACCGATTGCTGCTCGTCTATCGGAGAAAACCGGTCGTCCCGTCAAGATCGTGATGTCGCGTGATGAGGTGATGCGTGCCACCGGGCCCGCCCCTGAGGCAAAGCTCAAGATCAAGATCGGTGCCACCAATGACGGTGAACTCACGGCGATCGATGGCTGGATGGCCTATGGCGTTGGTGCGTTCGGCGACATGGCCGGCCTCATTGGGGCCATGTCCATTGCGTCGTACAAGCTCCCTAACCTTCGGATGGAGACCTACACGGTCCTCACCAACACGCCGAAGTCGGCCGCCTATCGCGCTCCGTCCGCGCCGCATGCTGCGTTTGCCGTCGAGTCGGTGGTTGATGAGATTGCACTGAAGCTCGGCATGGACCCGATCGAGTTGCGGCTCAAGAATGCCGCGGTCGAGGGTGACCTGACGGCAATGGGCATGCCTCACCCTCGTGTAGGTCTGGTCGAGTGCCTTGAAGCCATGAAGGTTTCCGATCACTACACGTCTGACGTGCCCGAGGGCGCCGCTCGGGGTATGGCCGTTGGCTTCTGGTTCAATATCGGCGAAGAGTCGAGCGCTACCGTCAATCTCAATGAAGACGGCACCGCCATCGTGCTCACCGGCTCGCCCGACATCGGCGGCTCCCGCGCCTCGATGGCGCTGATGGCGGCGGAGCGCCTGGGTATCGACGTGTATTCGATTACTCCGGTGGTCGCTGACACCGAGGCCGTCGGCTTCACCGACGTCACCGAGGGTTCGCGTGCCACCTTTGCCACCGGCAAGGCTGTGGTCCAGGCGTGCGACGACCTGATCGAGCAGCTCAAGGATCGTGCCGCATCCATCATGAGCGTTGACGCCGACCAGATCACCTGGGTCGACGGCGCGGCCATCTCTGCCGCTCATGGCGGTAGCGAAGGCGGCGAGCCGCTCACGCTGGCTGCCATCACTGCACAGGCCAAACGCACCGGCGGTCCGCTGACCGCGACGGCGTCGCTTAACGCTGCCGGCGCTGGTCCGTCGTTCGCCGTTCACTGCGCCGACCTCAGCGTCGACGAAGAGACCGGCGTCGTATCTGTCCTGCGTTATACCGCAGTGCAAGATGCCGGCACCGCCATTCACCCGTCGTATGTCGAAGGACAGTTGCAAGGTGGCTCGGTGCAGGGCATCGGCTGGGCGCTCAACGAGGAATACATCTATAACGCCGACGGCGTGATGGACAACGCATCGTTCCTCGATTATCGGATCCCGGTTGCCTCTGATCTCCCGCTGATCGAAACGATCATTGTTGAGGTTCCCAACCCGGCGCACCCCTACGGTGTGCGTGGTGTTGGCGAAACCGGCATCGTCCCACCAATGGCCACCATTGCCAATGCCATCAATGCAGCCACCGGTGTGCGTATGACATCACTCCCGATGTCGCCGCCGAAGCTGCTTGCCGCGCTCAACAAGCGCGGCAAGTAACAGCGCTCAACGAGCGCCACCGACGCTGATTCGCGACCGACCGTGCCCACTGTTCATCTCATGACCCATCACCGGCCCTTCACAGGCGGCGAAGCGGTTGTCGAGGTGGATGGCGGCACGGTCGGAGCGGTCATCGATGCGCTCGAGGAGCGCTACCCGGGCCTCGGTGAAATGCTACGAGCCGGGTCCTCGGCCGGAATCGACGGCGAGGTGCATGCCGAACCCGAGTACCTGCCGGTATCACCCGACACCACGATCTACTTCTTGGCCCCGCTTGTCGGGGGCTAGTTCAGCCGTCGCTGCGGCGACGCAAGGGATGCGAGTGATCCCAGTCAGCCAGCAGAGACCGTAGAGCAGTGATGAGGATGAGGGGTACATCCAGCATTGGATGGTGGCCTGCTGTGGGAAGCTCGATCACGGGTGCCGCTCGGCCCAGCTGCTCGTACATGTAGTCGCCGATATCGGGAGTGACGAGCCCGTGTTCGCAGCGCAGCAGCGCCACTCGACAGGTGATGTCGGCGAGGAGATCGGCGGTGTCGCTCCGGTCTCGTTGAAACACGTTTGGATCGAATTTCCACTCCCATAATCCGTCGGAGCGTTGTCGCAGCGAGTGGCGGGCGACGTGATCCTTGAGGAAGGGGAGGATGATGTCTTGGGCCGGGATCGTTCGGAAGTTCAGGATCGATCGTTCGGGATCTTCGTAGGCGCGAGGCTTCGTGAAGTCGTTTGTGCTGCGCCCGTGCTCTACCTCAGGGTCGGGGCGGCGAACCGGTGAGTCGATGATCACCGCGCCGTGGAGGAGATCCGGAAGAATGGCGGCGGTGCCCATGGTGACGAAACCGCCCATCGAATGTCCGATGAGTACGGGCTTGCTTGGAAGATCGAGGTCGTCGATGACCGCGTTCACCTCGGCGGCCCACAACGACAGGTCGTAGCGATCTCTGTGATCGGAGTCGCCGTGGCCAGATAGGTCAAGGGCCGCGACCTGATACTCCGGCAAGAACGTCGGAGCGATGTGGCTCCACCAGTGGCTGTGGGCGGCGCCGCCGTGAACGAAGACCAGGCCAGGTTTACCCGCCTCGCCCCATTGGAGATAGTTGATTGTCGCCCCGGCGACGTCGACTGTGCCCCGGGTGGGTTTGACCGCCATGGAATCGGTGTACCACCGGGGAACGTTGTCGTGAAGGGAAGAGTCAGTCATGGTGCTTCCGAGATGACGGGTGGGCGTTGGAACCACGATGGGTTGTGTCCACCGTGAAACTCACATCGCGATCGAGTGCCATTGCCAGCAGTCCCACACGTTCTCGAGCAGTGAAGAGCTCTAGTTCGACGTCTACATCGGACTCCGTGACGGCTGTGACCGTCAGAAGCCGGCCATCATCGAAGGCTGTGACCCGTCCCACGGAACGCTGGTACGTTCGGTCAAGGGCGATCGCCACTCGAAGGATGCCGCCCAGCACCCGGACACGGTGCTGATCGCCATCCGACAGGGCCGCAAATTCGGCGTGTTTGAGGCGAGGGTTGCTCTTGCGGTGGTAGCGGGCCACTTGGGCGATCAGTTCGATCTCGTTCTCAGTGAAACCGGCGAGATGTTCGCTGTTGCGGATCAGATAATAGGAGTGCTTGTGATGAGCGGCGTGAGCTACGAAACGGCCCACATTATGAAGGAGCCCGGCGGCTTCGAGGATGTCACGCTCGAACTCGCCCATCTCGTGTATCGCAGTGCTCTCATCGAAGAGCTCAAGGGCAAGGTCGGTGGCGTGCTGCGCATGCTCGATGTTTTCCTCGAAGCGTCGGGCGGTGCTGAGTACGCTGGCCCGCCGCAGATCGCTCAGGTGATGAAGTGCGTCTCCGGAAGTTTCACGCTGCTGCATGCGATCGAGCACCACGCCTTCGCGCAGAGCGCCCGCTGAGACGACGAGTTCGGAGATATCAAACGCCTTGCACAGCTCTTGTAGCAGGATTGCGCCCGCCACGATCACATCGACACGGTGCGCGTCGAGACAGCGCATGTCGGCGCGATCATCGGGCTCGGGCCGCGAGGTGATGTCCTCGACGAGATCGCTGAGGTTGTCTCGCGTGAGCACAAGGTTGTCGACGGTTCTGGCCGGGTTTCCGGATCGGTCAGCTGCCATCAGTGCGAGATTCTCGATCGTGCCCGAGCATCCGATTGCCACCTCGAATCCGCGTTCGCTCACTTCGCGAGCGACTGGGGCAACGAACGCCTTCAGAAAGTGGTGGCAAGCCTTCACCTGACCGGGCTTGATTCGACCATCGGGAAAGAACCGGTCGGTGAGCCGAATATGGCCGACTTTCAAGGAACGAGCGAGGGTGGCCGTCGTGCCTTCGCCGATGACAACCTCGGTGGAGCCACCGCCGATATCGATCACGAGGTGACGACGGTCGGCTGCGGGCACGGAGCCGAGGGCGCCGAGATGAATCAGGCGGGCTTCTTCCACGCCAGAAATGACCCCGACGTCGACCTGTGCTTCATCCCATGCGCGTTTTAGAAAGATGCCGCGATCCTCCGCCTCACGAACCGCGCTCGTGGCGACTGCCACGATCTCGGCATCGTGGGCCTCTGCGATCCGGCGGAACCGGTCGAGGGCATCGACGGCGCGGCTCACAGCGTCCGGGTCTAGGCGTTTCATATCGCTGCTGCCTGAACCGAGCCGGATCGGAGCTTTCTCTCTGGTGAGGACCTCTGGTGGCCCACCATCGATGGGACGGGCGACGACGAGATGGACCGAGTTTGTGCCGATATCGATGGCTCCGATTGGTCTGGCGTTCACCATGACTTATCGATCTGTCGGGGGTGAAGTTTCCAGGGTTCAAGGTCGATCTTGGTCACGTCGAACCCGCTGATCAGTGCTTCAGGAGTGATCTCTTTTACGGGACCGGCGCTGCGCAGGAGCCCGAGGCTGTGGGCGAACGTCGCCACGATGCGCTCTGGTGCATCTCCGAGGTCGAGCCGTTCTGGCAGGGTGACAGCACCATCGCGCTTGGCCAATCGATCGCCACTGGGAGCGAGCACGAGGGGAACGTGGGCCCAGGCTGGCCGTGGAAGTCCGAGCATGTCCTGGAGAAGGGCATGGCGAGGGCTGGAGAGGAGCAAATCGTCGGCCCTCACCACTTCCTCGATTCCCTGATCGGCATCGTCCACCACCACGACCAGGTTGTAGGCGGGTGTTCCGTCGCCGCGCCGCAAGACGAAGTCGTCGACTGTCCTTGTCACAACGCCATGCAGGCGGTCAGTGATTGAAACCTTGGCTGCGTCGGCCCGGATGCGTAGGGCGGCTGGACGGCCGGAGGCTTCCTTTTCTGCCACCTTCGCAGCGGTGAGATCGTGGCAGGTCCCTGGATAGTGCCCAGGGGCAGCGCCCACTAACTCACCGTGTGGGGCGGAGGCGGCCTCGCGGATCTCGCGGCGGCTGCACCAGCAGCGGTAGGTGGCGCCTTGTCGTTCCAGATCAGCGAGCGCATCTCGGTAGATGTCGAGCCGATCGGACTGGCGGACGACTTCGCCGTCCCAGGTGAGCCCGAGCGTTTCTAGGTCTCGGACTTGCGACGCCTCGTGCTCAGGGCGGGCAGTGGCATCGTCCAAGTCCTCGAAGCGCAGGAGGAAACGTGAACCGGCGGCCCGGGCAAAGAGCCAGGCGGCCAGTGCAGTACGGAGGTTTCCGATATGGAGGGTGCCAGTGGGGCTGGGGGCGAATCGGCCGACACTCACGAGCCGATCTTGCCACCCCCAGCCCCGGTTCCCTACCCCTCCAGGGACAGACCCCCGACATGCTTTGTCAGGAGAGGTCGTGGGAGAGCCAGGTCAGGCGGACCAACTCAGCGGTCTGTGCCGTGGCCAGCTCGTCGTTGATGAGTTCAGCTTCTTCGGCGAGAGCTCGCAGGGAGATGTCCTCGGCGAACGGGCTGCCACGCAAGACATCTGCCCACGCGGCAACGGTGGTGGCGAGCCGAAACTCGGGGGTGGTGTCCGTCCAGTTGAGTTCGATGTCACGGATGTCGATCTCTTCGTCGATTTCGATCCAATCCCGGGTCTCGGGATCCTGCCAGCGCAGGTTGACGATGCCGAGATCATCGCGACCGTTCTCGAGTTCAACGTTGAGATTGAGCTCAAGCTCGTAGATGGCGGTGACAGTGTGGCCGGAGTTCAACTCGCCGGCATCGACGTCGTCGCTGCGGAAGTCGGAGTCGAGCACGCCACGATTCTCGAAGCCGATCAAGCGGTAGGAGTCGACGACGTTCTCGTCGAACTCCACCTGGATGCGAGCATCCATGGCGACCGGGGTGAGGTTGTCGATCAGCTCAACCTTGAAGAGGCGTTCGGCCTCATCCAACGTGTCGACATAGGCGTAAAAACCGTCACCCTGATCAGCGAGCTGTTCCATGGTGGTGTCGTTGAAGTTGCCCATGCCGAAGCCGACAGTCACCAGCTGGATGCCGTTGATCGCACGGTCGGTGATCTCCCGGCTCAGTGCATCGGGGTCGGTGTTGCCAACATTGGCGACACCGTCGGAAGCAAGAATAACTCGATTGATGCCGCCTTCTGCGTACGCCTGCTCGGCTAGCCCGTAGCCGGTGCGCAGACCGGCCTCGAGGTTGGTGGACCCGCCGGGGCGAAGGTCATCGATGGCACCGTAGATGTCGTCGTCATTGCGAACCAGGGTGGGCTCGAGCACGATGGCCGAACTGTCGCCGTAGGTCACAATGGCGACGGTGTCATCATCATCGAGCTCACGAATCATCTCTGTCAGGGCTTGTTTCACAAGGCCAAGGCGGTCATCACGGTCCATCGATCCCGAGGTGTCGACAACGAAGGTGAGGGCTGCGTTCTCACGGTCGCGATCATCGATCACGGCGGCCTGGATACCCACACGAACAACAATGTTGTTCTCGTCAAACGGAGAAGGACCACCATCGATGTGAATGTCGAGGCCATTGCGAGGAGCGCTGTAGACGTACTCGAAGGCGTTGACAAACTCCTCGACCCGCACCGATGCCGGGTCGGGTGTGTGGCCCTCGTCGAGCCAACGTCGGGTGATGGTGTAGCTGCCGGTGTCGACGTCGAGGGCGAAGGTCGAGAGGGAATCGCGTGCTGTTTCGACGAAATTTCGCACGCCGTACTCCTGGAAGAAGTTGTCTTGCTGGCGGGCAAACAAACCGGATTTTGGTGTCGCCTCTTCGGAGTTCATGTTGCCCTCGGCCTCGTCGCCGGCCTCGGCCGCATCGGCTAAGGCCGAATGGGCACCGTCATCGGAGCTTGAGTCGTCTGTTCCGGTATTCGTTGCTTCGTCGTTACGGACGGCACCGCTGACGTCGGCATCGTTACCGACGGCACCGCTGACGTCGGCATCGTT
>JAACCU010000142.1 GCA_009937405.1 Actinomycetota bacterium | reverse complement strand
GTCGACGAGTTACGGGATTGCGACCAGCGGGATTGCGACTAGGGCGAGAATCACGCCGTACAGCTGGACCCGGCGTAGGCGTTCGTCCAGAAGTAACCGAGCGAGCAACACGGTGCTGACCGGATAGAACGCGCCGAGCACGGCTGCCACTGCGAGCGGGCCTCGCTGATACGCCCAGAGTGCACAAACGCTCGAGACTCCCTCGGCGATCCCGGCAGCGATGACGATGAGCCGGGTGTTGTTCGACAGAGTTGTCACGCCACCGACCATGAGTGCGATCACGATCACCAGCGGAACCGACACGACCCGAGCTGCAACGAGCGGCCACAATCCAGCGCCGTTCTGGGTTTCGGCCAACGCGAGGAAGAAGACCGAGAAGCCAACCCCGGCGATGAGAGCTAGCCCAAAGGCAATGGGGGGCGTCGCCTCGCCCTCCCCCTCGCGGTCCTGGGTGACAAAGGCGATGGCGGCGAGTGCGAACACGATGCCAACCACGTTCACCGCCGCTAAAGCTTCGCCGCGACCAACACCGACAAGAGTTGGGATTACGGCTCCGACGGTGGCGGTGACCGGGGCCAGCAAGCTGATTTTGCCCCGGGAAAAAGCGGCGTAGAGGGCCACGTAGGAGAATGTCGCCGAGAGTCCGGCAACGACGCCAGCGGTCAGATCAGTTGTCCGAATGTCTGGGGCATCGATGAACCAAACCGCGACAAAGAGCAATCCGAGGCTCGCGGCCTGGACCCATGCGGCGACCGCGAACGGGGATGCCCTCCGTGAGGCGACGCCGCCACCAAAGTCGGACGCGCCGATGATCATGGCGCTGATGAGCGAAAGTATCGCGGTCAAGCGCCCACTGACGTCAGTACGTGTACCGAGCGTGGTCCACGAAACTCGAAGCCGTGCAGTTCGACCTCGTGGCTGGGGTCGAGTCGCAGATTGGGGAATCGGGCGAACAGGCGCTCTACGCCAACGCGGATTTCCTGGCGACCGAGCCATTCCCCAAGACAGCGGTGAGCACCGAGTGCGAAGGCAGCATGCGACCCCTCTCGACGAGTTAGGTCGATGACGTCTGGATTGGTCCAGTGCGACTCGTCGAGGTTGATCGAACGCAGCACGCCGCTGACGAGATCGCCTTTGGCAATAGCCACCCCAGCGAGTTCGAGATCCTGTGTGGCCTGGCGGGTGACCGTGCCAACGGGGGAGTGCACTCGGAACATTTCCTCGATCAGGCGGCGCATTTTGGTTGGCTCGGCGTCGACTGCGGTGGCGATCGAGGGTTCGCTCAAAAGGAGCCAAGCAACCAGACCGATTCCGTCGCGAGGTTCATTGATTCCACCCGAGATCATCAGCCTGACGTTGTTGACGATCTCCTCGGTGGTTGCGCCATTCTGCACGAACCAGGAGATCGCCGACCCGTCATTGCCGGCTTTCGCTATCCGTTCGGCGAGGACCGCGCCAAGATCGGCCTTGGTCCGCTCACCGATCGCGGCGAGGTCCGGATCATTCTCAAAGTTGGCCAGGTCGGTGCAGAGGCCCTCGCACCAATCCCACATTCGATTAAAGCCGTACGAGTCGAGCCCTAACACTGTGGCGAGGGCGCCCGCCGACAGTGGTTGCGCGTAGTCGGCCATCACGTCGAACCCGGCGGGGTCGACGGCATCGAGCAGTCGATCGGCAATACCAATCAGCTCGTTGGAAACGAACTCACCACTGCGGCCGCCTGGCTGGAACGGCGGCTGCATGATCTCTTGCAGCCGAGTGTGGACCGGGGGGTCGCAGGTGAGCATGTTGGAGCCCAAGGTGCGCGCCAAGAAGGAGGGCTCAGTCGCCGCGGTGAACAGCTCCGGGTGCTCCTCCATGAAAGCAACGTCGTCCCATCGGGTGACGAGCCACATGTCCATGGCTGGTACCCAGCAAACCGGTTCTTGCGTCCGTAGACGGGCCAGGATCGGGGCAGGCTCCCGTTCGAGGTCCGCGAGGCTGATCGAGTCGCCGAGTCCCATCACAGTGACGTTACTCGTTCGGTACCAAATGGATCTGATCAGCTACATTTCCTCCTATGACTCGTGCTCCCCTGGTTGGTCTCGTTGGCCGTCGCAAAATCGGTTCGCAAATCATCGGTCAACCTGAAGTTCTCGGTCACATTGATATCGAGCTCTTCTATCGCGATTACGCCCGAGGCGTGATCGAGGCCGGAGGCTTCGCCGTCAATCTCCCGCTCGACAGTGATCCGGCCGAAGCAGTGTCGCGCTGCGACGGAATTGTTCTCAGTGGTGGAGCTGACGTCGATCCCGCTCGTTATGGGCACGAACCAGAGACCGACATGTTTCCGCCAGAGCAGGTGCGCGACTCCTTTGAGATGGCGATCCTCGATGCTGCGTCATCGCTGGGCACGCCGGTGCTTGGAATCTGCCGCGGTCTTCAAATGGCGAACGTGCACGGCGGTGGGACGCTTCACCAGCACAATGCCGCACACTCGCGCTTCGACGTATTGCCCGACACCCACGTCCATGAAGTTGCTGTCACGGCCGGGTCCACGCTCGGTTCGGTGTACGGCGAGAGTCGGTCCGTGAACTCGCTCCATCATCAGACGGTGGATGAGGTCGCTCCCGACTATCGGGTCACGGCGCGCGCCGGCGACGGCACCGTAGAGGGCCTCGAACACAACTCGCTTCCGATCATCGCCGTGCAGTGGCACCCGGAGATGATGGAGACCCGAGCCACCGACCCGGTCTTTGCGTGGCTGGTGGAAGCAGCCACCATGTTCGCCGCTTCTCGTAACTCATGACTTCGGCCCCGCTCCGGGTCGGCGTCACGACCGGCTTGTGGATTTGGCGAGAGTCTCTGGCCGATCGCCGGGTCGCCATTGATCGCATCGCGGACGCAGGCATCGACCATGTCTTCTTCGCTGACCATGTGAGCTTCCACGACGGAAGCGGCAAGGACGGCATGGTGCAGGCCACCGCTATTGCCAACCTGCATGGTCAGCTTGGTATCTACGCCGGGGTTTACTTGCTCGCCCTGCGTCACCCGGTGACCGTGGCTCGCCAAATCTGCGACGTGGCCCAGATGGCCCCCGGCCGATTCACCTTTGGTGTCGGGGTCGGTGGAGAAGACCGGCACGAGGTTGAGGTCTGCGGCATCGACCCGTCCACCCGTGGTCGGCGTACCGATGCTGCCCTCGATGTGGTGACACGGCTCATCGCGGGCGAGATCGTCGATCATGAGAGTGAGTTTTTCTCAATCGAACAGGCATCGGTGATTCCGGCGTCGGCTACACGGGTGCCGATCATGATCGGCGGCCGTTCAGGGGCGGCCATAGCGCGTGCCGGCCGCTACGGCGATGGTTGGTTGGCTGCATGGGTCTCGTCGCGCCGCTTCGCCGAAGCGGTCACTGCCTTCGATGAGC
>JAACCU010000141.1 GCA_009937405.1 Actinomycetota bacterium | reverse complement strand
TAGGAGACCCGCTCGAAGACGAAACACAGATGGGTCCGCTCTGCACCACCGGCCAGCTCGAAAATATCACTGCCGAAGTAGCTCACGCGCAAAGCGAAGGCGCCACCGTGCTCGCCGGAGGCAAACAACCCGCTGGCATGGGCGGCCTCTTCTATGAAGCAACCATCATCGATTGCCCCCGCCAAGACCTGCGGATCGTCGATACCGAACTGTTCGGCCCCGTGCTCTGCGTGCAACGGTTCACGACCGAAGAAGAAGTCATCGGCCTTGCCAACGACAGCGAGCATGGGCTCGCCGCCGGCATCTTCACACGCGACAGCGCCCGATCGCTGCGGATGGCCGATGCCGTGCGAGCCGGCATCGTCTGGGTCAACACCTATCGAGTAGTTTCACCAATCGCCGAATTCGGCGGTGTTAAGGGCTCCGGCTACGGACGAGAAAGCGGCCTGCAGGCAATGTACGACTACACCCGTCCCAAAACGATCTGGATGAATACGTCCGACGAACCCATGGCTAATCCGTTCGTGATGCGGTAATGACCGACAGCCAAAACAGCACTGACAGCCAAAACAGCATGGTCTCACAGGGTTCACTAGCGGCAAGCGCCGCACCGATCGACACGGGACTGTCGCTCCCACCCGTGTGCTACACGAGTAGCACAATCGCGCTTGATGAGCAGGCGATCTTCCGTCGCTGCTGGCTCGGCGTCGGCCGATCCGACATGGTTGGCTCCGAACGCGCCTATCGCACCCTCGACATCGCCGGTCAGTCAATCATCTTGGCACGCGACGCAGCCGGCGATCTGCAGGCATTCGCCAATACCTGCCGCCATCGAGGCACTCGGCTTCTCGATGGATCAGGCAACTGCCGGGCTATCCAATGCCCCTTCCACTCGTGGACATACAGCTTCGATGGATCCCTGATCGCGGCGCCCCACATGCACGACGCTGCCGATTTTGATCGCAACGACTACGGCCTCGTCAGCTATCGGGTCGAAGAGCGACTCGGCTTCGTGTTCGTCTGCCTCGACCCTGACACACCCGACCTCGACATTGTCTTAGGCGACTTCGTCGACATGCACTCGCCATGGCCACTCGAAACCCTGGTCACAACCCGACGCCGCGAACTAACCGTCGACTGCAACTGGAAATCGTTCCTCGAAGTTTTCAACGAGTACTACCACCTGCCCTACGTACATCCCGTCTCTCTTGGCGGCCTCTATGCCCCGCCCGAACCGAGAGATGACACGGCCGGGTCCTTCACCACCCAATTTGGCCTCACCCAAGGAACCGGAGCGCTGCTACGCGGTGAGCAAGACCGAGCGTTCGCACCCATGCCTGGTCTCAGCGGACGCGAGACCAACGGCGTGCGTTACACCTGGGCCTTCCCCACCATGACTTTCGCCGCTGGCACCGACGCCCTCTGGGTCTATGAGGCCTACCCCCTTGGCGCAGACCGCTGCCGAGTTGTGCAGTCAGCCTGCTTTCCGCCCGAAACGCTGGCTGGGGACGGCGCCGACGCCAAACTCGCTGCCTACCACGACCGCCTCGACGCGGCGCTGGACGAAGACATCCCAGCCCTGATCAACCAGCACCGAGGCCTGACGAACCCCGACGCAACCCAGGGGCGTTTTCAGCCGTTGCTGGAACCCAGCGTCGCTGCGTTCGCTCGTTGGTACAGCGCCGAACTCGGCGACCGTGAACCCCATCAAGGAGTCCCCCACTCGTGAAGTTCCAACTAGCGATTAACCTCGAGCGCCTCGATGACAGCCACACGATGAGCGACGTGGCTCGTCACACCATCGAGATGGTTCAGATGGCGGAGGCGGGAGGTTTCGACATCGTATGGGCCGCCGAGCACCACGCACTCGAGATGACAATCGCCCCGAACCCCTTCCAAATTCTCACCTGGTGGGCGGCCGAAACCAGCACGATTCGGCTTGGCAGCGCGGTGGCAGTCGCCCCGTACTGGCATCCGATCCGTCTCGCCGGCGAAGCCGCATTTCTTGATCTGATCAGCGGCGGACGACTCGAGTTCGGGATCGGCTCCGGCGCCTACCAACGCGAGTTCGATCGCATGGCGCCGGGGTTGCTACAGACCGACGCGTGGCGCCACATGCAAGAGATGCTGCCGGCCGTCCTGAAGTTGTGGGAAGGCGACTACGCCCATGACGGCGAATTCTGGCAATTTCCGACGTCAACCTCAGTCCCTAAGCCGGTGCAGAAACCGCACCCCCGGCTCTGGGTCGCGGCCCGCTCCCCAATCACCTATGACTACGCCGTTGCCAACGACTGCAACATCATGTGCTGGCCGTTCACCCGGCCTCACGCCGAAGCCGAGTTGTACCGACATCAACTCGACGAATCCATCGCCAAATACGGGGGCACGGCCAACCCGATATTTGCCTTGATGCGTCACACGGCGCTCTACGAAGATGCCGCCGGTCGCGATGAGGCCATCGGCGCTGTGACCAGGGTGTTGGGCCAGTTCGAAAACCTTTATCGCAACCTCGGCGATGTGGCCAACGGCTTCCCGAAAGAAATACCGTTGAACGAACTTCAAGGCCGCGAGCAGTATCAACCCGAGATGCTCGAAGAAAACCTGATGTTCGGCACGCCCGACAAGGTCATCGAGAAGCTCAAAATCTACGACGAACTCGGTGTCGACGAATTCATCTACTACGCCAGCATGGGGCTGAGCCACGAAGCCCAGAAGCGCTCGATGCAGCTGTTTTGTGACGAGGTGATCCCTGCATTTCGGTAGGTCACACCGAATCGGCTGCGCAACTGCAGTGCAGACTGCCTCGCAGACCACGGCTTCTCTTCGCAAGATTCCATTGTTCGTATCCTCAACAAATCAGGGTTCGGTCATTGACGCAAACGATCGCTAGTCTCGCCCGAATGCGCCACGCCACCCCTCACGACGCCGACGCCGCGGCCACGGTTCTGACCGAAGCATTCAGCGCAGACCCTCTCATGGCCTACCTGTGGCCCGACCCTGACCGACCCGAGTTCCCTGCGCAGCAAGCCCTCCGAGAGTTCATGCGCGCTGCGTTCGAAACGTACCTCGCCCACGGCCACTCCTATGTGATCGATGGCCGGGCCGCCGCGCTGTGGTCACCTCCCGGCATCAAACCAGACACCTCCCCATTAGGCGAGATCTTCGTGAGTCACGCCGCCCCCGAGATTTTCGCACCCGCCCGGGCCAACTTCGCTGCCATGCACGAACTTCATCCCGAGGAACCGCACTTCTATCTCGCTCAAATCGGGGTTGCCGACGCCTCCCGTGGCCAAGGGCTCGGATCGGCGCTTCTCCAGCGAATACTGTTGACTTGCGACAACGAAGGTTTCCTCGCCCATCTCGAAGCCACAACCCCTCAAAGCCAAGCGCTGTATGCGCGCCACGGGTTCGAGACAGTGACTGAGATCAGCTTTGCGTCGGGCGTAGCCCTCTACCCGATGACGCGAACGCCTCGCTAGACCAACTCAGCCTCAGGGCGCAGGTTCGGCTCCCACGCGACACGGGGTCGGTCGCCCCACAAACGCTCGAGTTGGTAGAAGTCGCGCTGTTCCTGTTTGAAGACGTGCACCACGAACGGGCCGTAATCCATCAGGACCCACTCGTGTTCGTCGATGCCTTCGATGCGGACCGGGCTGAGCCCACCGATTCGTTTGACGTCTTCCTCGATGCCACCGACTATGGCGTGAACTTGGCGGGGACTCGTGCCACTCGCGATTACGAAATAGTCCGAAATCGCGAAGACCTCACCAACATCAATGATCAGGGGCTCTATGGCCTTCTTGTCGTCTGCTGCGGCTGCAGCACAACGCACGAGCGACAACAGGTCCGGCTCGTTGCTCGAATGTTGTGTCACGAAAGCTCCCAGTCGACACCGATCACAATGGTGAGGTCTACCGGCTGGTCGACGTTTTCCGCGAGAATGGCCACTGTCCTGAGCACAGCGGCCACCCGTTCGGCATCCGCTTGGGCCTCAGGGCGATGGTACGTGACCGAGGATTTTTCGACTCCGAACTCTGACGCGTTGCCGATCACGCCGATCGTGATCTCCAGATTGATGAGCACATCCATCGCTTCGTCGAGAACTCTGGGGTCATCGGTGCCGTTGAGGAGCCGGACCGACGACCGCTCCGAGAGCGGTGGAGCTATCGGTACCGGCACCATTGCGCGGGCAATTTCAGCCAGACGCTCCAACTGGCTGGCGTTGAGTGTGAAAGAGGACGCGCCTTCGGCCGTGATCACAACGTCGGCAGCGAGAATTGAGACATCCTCCGTGCCGGCTCCGAGAGATCGAAGGAATGAGGAAAGCCCCTCGTCAAACGACAGTGTTGCGGCGGCGAGATCATCGGCTCGGCCGACTGTGTCGAGCCACGACACCCAGAGGTCGAGTTGACGTTCGATGCGGTTGGCATCAGATTCACCTGGATTCGTGAACCCGTAGATCTGAGCGGCGACCTCACCGGCGAGATCCATGCGACCTCGGGCGAGCCAGACTTCAGTGTCACCGGCCTCATTGACATGCAACAAATCATCGAGCAGGTCGAACGGGATGGGTTCGACCAGCCGCATCCACTCGCGAAGCTGAGCCGTATCGAGTTCGGCCCGCTCGAGGAACCCAAACCCGAAGAGTTCGGCAACGAGCACCTCGACAGCATCGGCCCCGCCGGCTGTATATGCCTCGCTCAGGCGGGTGGCCGCCACCCCGGCGACATCGACAAACAAGTCAGCCGGTAGCAGCACTGCTGTGCCGCCGTTGTCGAGTGCAGTCTGCGAGAGCACTGTGACCCCAGACAGTTGTCCGCCGTCGGTGTGGACAAGCAGCATCGTTGGCGTCGGGTCGACGAAGGCTTCGAAGCCTGGGGCTGCAGGGTCGGTGACGATGGCGAACTCCTCGCCATCAGTCGAATCGAGCACCGCCTTGGTGCCAGCCTCCCACAACAACAACACTGCGATTCCAGCGCCGGCCACCATAAGCGGGAAGATGAAACGCCAGAACAAATTGGCTTTCGGCGCCGGTCGGCGGCGACGACGACGTAGACGTAGACGTAGACGTCTCGGCGCGTGGCCCTCGAGCTCTCGAAGCTCGACCCCATCACCGGGCGGTAAATCAACAGTTGTCATCGACCGCTCCCGTAGAGACCGTGTGCTCGGATCTCGTCTATCACCGAACGAGGCAGAAGGCCTTCAACTGGACGATCGGTTCCGAATCGAGCTCGCAGATCACTAGACGAGATCTCAAGAGCCGGAACATCGACGACGACATGATTCCAGCCCTCTGGCGGACGACCGCCCTGGCGGCCTCCACGATCAACAACCACCGCGGTGGCCAATCTCTGAACCTCATCGGCTCGCTTCCATGTGTCGAGACCGACAGCTGCATCAGACCCAACGACCAAAAAGAGTTCCCGGTCAGTCCCGCTCAGCGCTGCCAATGTGTCAGCCGTGTAGGACGCTCCACCGCGGCTGATCTCGATATCGGACACATCGAGGCCATCTACCGGATCGAAGGCGGCCCGACAGAGCCCAAGTCGGATGCCAGCGGGCGTCACCCTAGAGATGGCGGTTTTCTGCCACGGGTCGTTGGCCACGACCATCAAAACATCGTCGAGATGCAGGCTGTGCCTCACCTCTTGGGCAATAGCAATATGGCCATGATGCGGCGGATCGAAGGTGCCACCGAAGACACCTATTCTACGCTTCAGCCCATCATGCACTGATCGTAGTGTAGGCGCTCTGCTCGTATTGCTTGCTGCGGCCGCCGCCCAAAATGCCTCTTGCCCGCAGCCTCACAGGCGAATATCCCGCGCTTTTGAAGGGCATTTAGCGGAATAATCGCTGTCAGCGTCGCCAACGTGACACACGTCATAAAGAAAATGCGGGACAAACGGCTGGATATGTAGTTAGATGTTCACCGCTGGACCGGAGTGCGGCGCGTAATCGCTGATCGCGAGCACACGGTACCTGGTCTTCCCCCGCAATGCCACCTACCAGGAATTTCGCATGAGCGAATTCCGTTGTGAGAGATGTTATGAGTGATTC
>JAACCU010000140.1 GCA_009937405.1 Actinomycetota bacterium | reverse complement strand
CATCGCGACTCGCAGAGGACGCTCGGGACCGCCAAGCCCTTCTTCGACCATGCGTACGATCCGGCCGACGACATCGTCGAAGTCAACGACGTCGGCCACCTGACTCGACAGTGTTTCGTGAACCAGCGCGATCGAACCGATCCGCCGAGCCGACTGCTCAACGGCATCCCTTCCCTCTGCAGCAGAGAGCCTCCGAGCCTGAAGACGCAGAAGCGACTGAATCGTCTGGAGGTTGTTCTTCACCCGGTGATGGATCTCGCGGATGGTGGTGTCCTTCGACACCAGCCACCGATCACGAGTCCGAAGTTCGGAGATGTCGCGCAACACGGCGAGCGCACCCGTAGCACGACCGCCTGCGATGAGTGGATAACAGCGGACGACCACTGTGAGGTCGGGCCCATGTTCAAGTTCGGTGACAGTGCTGTGCCTGGTGGCAAGGGCTCGCTGGATCACTGATTCGTCAATGCCGACGTCAGCGAGCGAGCGTCCTTCCACGTTGGACTGAACTCCAAGGCGATGGAGCGCGGAGATTCCGTTGGGCGACGCGAATACGACACGGCGTTCACGGTCGACGAGAACGACACCATCCCCCACCCGGGGTTCACGGAACTCGCCGACCTGCTCTTGCAACGACAGCGGAAACTCACCCTCTTCGATCATCAGCGCAAACCGCTCCCAGAGTCGGCGATACACCGACTCGAGTGTCGTACGGTGTCGGATCAACCCGGGTTCCGATTCGCGCGTGAGCACCGCGATCACTGCGCCTTTGCAGCGAACCGGAATGGCGTCGATTTGAACGCGTCCGATTGTGCCCGGAAGGAGGATCTCTTCTTCGACGGTGTCATCGGCTGGGGCCGCGTCTGAGCGTGGGCCGATTACGCCACCACGAGCCACCCCACCAAAGAAGGAGGCCCGGAGTAAGGCGAGGATCTCTGGATTAGCCGACTCCCCCACCGGGTCACTGCGATACACGGTGGCACCAGCCGCCGAGCGGGCGTGACCGAGAACCACGAAATCGGTCTGGCGATCATCGGGATCAAGGGGCGCGCTCAAGAGCACATCGGCGAACGACAAGTCGCAGGGCAAGGCCCAGGCTGCGACAAGCCGCTGGAGATGCGCTATCTCATCGCCACTCAGTGCAGTTTGTGCTCGTGCCAACTCAGCGAGGCTTGCCATCGGATCAGCGTATGGCAGTCGCTAGGACAGGAGCGGCTAGGACAGGAGCCGCTAGCTAAACCCGATTGGGGTGCCACCCTCGGGGCCGAGTTCGACATAGGCGATCTTGGCTGCCGCTATGGCGACGTCCTTGCCCTTGTCGTCGGTGAGCCACAGAGTCGAAGCTTCTCCGGACAGAGCAGCATCGACTCGGCCCCGCAACTCGGCGCGGTCGGCCTCGTCGGGAAGCTGGATGTTGATCTCGCGCGGTGAGTCGCTTACGCCAATACGAATGTCCACGGGGTCTCCTCAGATGATCTTGAGCTCAGGGTGCGAGCGTTTACTCGGCGCATGAGCGGTAACCCACTCTGCCATCTTCACGAACGCAAGCGACGCTTCATTGGTGGGATCCTCAGCCATAATCGGCCGGCCATGGTCAGAGCCCTCACGCATTGGGATGGTCATTGGCACCTGGGCGATGAGGTCAACCTCGAGCTTGTCGGCAAGATCCTTGCCGCCGCCAGCCCCGAAGAGCGGATAACACTTGCCGTCGTCGCCGGTGAACCAGGACATGTTTTCGATCACGCCCTTCACCTCGATGTTGACCTGCTTGAACATGAACGCCGAACGCTGAGCAACCTTCTGAGCGGCGGGGTTTGGCGTCGTGACGATGAATGCTTCGGAGCGGGGCAGGAACTGGGCGAGAGAGAGCGAGATGTCGCCGGTGCCCGGAGGCAGATCGATGAGCAGGAAATCGGGGTTGTTCCAGTACACGTCGGTGAGGAACTGCTCGAGTGCCTTGTGCAGCATTGGGCCACGCCAGATGACGGGCTGGTCTTCTTGGGCGAAGAAGCCCATGGACACGCAGTGGACGCCGTGGGTCTCGGGCGGGATGATCATGTCATCGATGACCGTTGGTGGCTGCGACACGCCAAGCATGCGCGGAATGGAAAATCCCCAGACGTCGGCGTCGATAACGGCGACACTGTTTCCGGCGTTGGCGAGGGCGATGGCCAGGTTGGCGGTCACAGACGACTTACCCACCCCGCCTTTGCCGGACGCGATGAGCATGACGCGAGTGCGGTTGCCGGGTTCGTTGAACGGGATGGCGCGGCCCTCGGCAGGGCCGTGAGCGGCTTGGCTGCCGGCGCTGGCCGAAGGATCGCCGTGCACGAGCTCACGAACCTTGGCTCGCTGCTCATCCGTCATGACGCCAAAGTCAAGGGTGACGACAGAGACGCCATCGAGGGCGGTGCCCGCGTCGGTGACGCGGGTCGTTATCTCGTTGCGCAACGGGCAACCGGCGATGGTGAGGTCGATCCCGACCTCAACATGGCCCCCGTCGATGGTGACGGAACGGACCATCCCCAGGTCAACGATGCTGCGATGCAGCTCGGGGTCTTCGACGGGGCGCAAGGCCTCGATCACGGCAGCTTCGGTCACGGACATGCAGGCTCCAGCTATTTCCACTACGGCGATAGGTAGAATACCCTGGTGGATGGTGTGTCCCCCCGTCTGGAGACGGCTTCCGAGCTAAGCCCCACCGAGTTCGCTTCGGCGGTCACGGCGATTACCAGCGCGTTTGGCGATCCCACCCGCAGAGAAATCTATCTTTTCGCCCATACTCAAGGCGATGGCATCACCGCCACCGAGACTGCGAAGCAGTTCGACCTGCATGCCAACGTGGCTCGTCACCATCTCGACAAACTTTCATCGGGCGGGTATCTCGAGATTACCCTGGCGAAGCCGTCCGGTGGCGTGGGACGCCCATCGAAGCACTACCGGGCTACACGGCCAGAGGTTCGCCTCGAGGTGCAGGTCCGCCACGACGACATCCTCGTGAGCCTGCTCGGCAAGGCACTGGCGATGCTGTCGCCCGAGGTGGCCGAGCAGATGGCCGAAGGGGTCGGCATCGAGTACGGCAAGGCCATGGCCGATTCGATCGAGCCGAGCGCCACCCACCGGTCGTTCCAGGGCGCGCTACACGCTGTTGCTGATGCCTTGTCTGCTCATGGTTTTGCGGCCCGGGCCGAGAGGACCGAGGGAGAGGATCCACAGATCATCGCCGAGCATTGCCCATTCGGCGATGCAGCAGTCGAGTATCCGGTGATCTGCGCGGTGGATCGCGGGATCGTGAAGGGGATGCTCAGCAATCTCTACGGCCCGACAGTTATCGACACGGCCTTGTCAAAACCCCAAGGCGATGACATCTGCGTCACACATGTGACCCTGTAACCGCAGATGGCGGCCCGCCTATCGACGTCAATTTCGGCGCGGCCCTTTGCGCCGTTCCCATCCGACCTTGGTCCAATCCTGACGGACGCGTCGGTCGCCACCGCGGCGCCGGTTGGTGTCGTTGCGCGCGGCCGAATGGACCTCGATCGCCGAGTCCATATCGTGGAGACAATTGAGAATGGCACCCGGGTCGTAACGTGAAACGACTGCGAAGGAGCCGGTGGCGCCGACACTCGTTGGCGACCAGTGGTTGTCGACGATGAGCAACAGCTTTGAGGTCGGGCTGATCTCAGTGAGTCGCGGCAAACCCCGCCAGCCTTGCTCGCCGACCAACTCGTTTTCGACAATCACCACATCCGGGGACAAGAACTCGACGAGACGCTGGCCATCAACCATCGTTTTGGCTGCACCTTTGACCTCGTAATCTGCCCGCAGCGCCAACCCTTCGAAGGTTTCGAAGTGTGGCGATATCAGCACTACCGATCGACGGTTCGTCTCCACCCGGGTCACCTCCACTCCTATTGGTATCACCTGGCATCATGGTTGACATCAAATAGCTGGCTCACCGTGTCTCATAGAACGGCCACTACGATGGCCTAGTGACCCTGTACCTGGTGCGGCATGCGGCTGCCGGCCACCGGTCTCCTTTCGACGACAACGACCTCGGACGCCAACTCAGCGACATCGGTCAGGGGCAGGCAGAGGTGCTCGCCGAGTTCTTTGCGGAAATGCCGGTGCGCTCCGTGTGGTCTTCGTTGGCGACTCGTTGTCTTCAGACAGTGGGTCCGGTCGCCGCTCATCACAGCCTTGAGGTCATAGCGCAACCGTTCTTGACCGAGGGTGCAAGACCGACCGACTTCCTAGAGGCTCTCCGGGCCGAAGCACCCGTCGACGGCGACCTTGTGCTGTGCAGCCACGGCGATCTGATTCCCGATGTTTTGAACCGGCTATTGCGCGAGGGCATGTCGGTGGTTGGACCCCGCGGATGCGAGAAGGGGTCTGTATGGAGCATCGAGACACGTGGCCGCGACATAGTTCGGGCGTCATATACCGCTCGGCCCATGGCCGGCGAGGGCTAACCAACCAGGCTCAGTCACTCCAGATCAGGCACCACGCTTATCCCGGAGAAACACATTTCATCGACCGTTCCCTCGTTCCATGTGATGTAGCGAGGCTCGTCCATGTGAACGAGAGTTCGGTCCCACCAGCACTCGAATCGAACCGTGTCCTCTTGACTGATCCTGATGGCGTCGATCGGTCGATAGTTGAGTTGCCATTCGAAACTCCATGTGGGGATGTCGAGTAGAACCCGCTCATCAGGAGTGTCCGGGTTCAGTGTCATCCGATAGGCGGCACCGAACTCGTGCATGTGTCCAAGCACACTGAAAATCGTGCCTTCGTTTTTCGCCCTGAGGTCACATGAGCTGTAGCCGATACTTCCATCGAGATCGTCGTAGTCATCGACAGAACCGCCGCATTGGGCCAGCAAGAGACCCGGGATCGATGTGGCCTCGATGCCGTATTTTCGGCCAATCTCGGCAAGAACTGCATCGCGGTCACAGAGCGGCCCCTGCTCTTCGGGCGTGCATGGGACCTCGGCTGGAGTGAGATAGGACGTTCGCTGAATGGCTCGCATGCCCGACGATGCCTCTACGTCCGAAGCGACCTGAAGGACGATTACCGAGGCGTCGGCCGGGGTCTCGTGGTCGTAGTGATAATGGATTTGGTTGACGATCATGTCGCCAGGCTCCAACCGAATACCGACACCTTGGGGGTAAATGCCCGGCTCCTGGCCTGGCGCCCAACCGGCTATCGCATAGACCCCCGCGGAGCGCAACCCGGTGCGACCAAAACAGGTCCAGCCCGGCTTACCATCGGCTCCGTCCTTGGTATCCACTTCGGCCCGGGCGGTGGCCGGCACCCGATACACGATGGCGTGATGCACAACGGCGGTCTGGTCCGGCTCGAACGTGAAGCCGGTTATCCAATTACCGACGCCATCTGAGTCATCGACTTCATAGACCAGACACCGGTAGTCGTCGGGTTGATCGAGCGACCCAGTGTACGACTCAGGAACAAGCACCTGATCACGCTCGATCGGGGTGATGAGCTGAGTCCGAGCAACCAACAACGTGTCGGGTGAAACGTCGAGGCCACCACCCTCCCCAGCCCAGGTGGCCAGGATCGCCAACTCGTCAACGCTCAGCGACCAGTCGTTGTGGAAGTCAACACTCACGTCACTGGGCAGCCACGGCGGCATGTAGCCCGCACCGGTAACCAGAGCAATGTCCTCGGCAATGACCGCAGCATCCCCAGCGGTATCGAGCGCCAGAGTGCTCCATCCGGGTCCGTCAGTGGTGTGGCAACTGACGCAGCGCTGCTCAAGGATCGGCTGCACGTATTCGGCGAATGCTCCACCGGCCATCTGGTCCGCGGGAACCTTACGAGAAAGGTTGGTCTCGGCATCGCCACCGTCCTTCACTCGCTCGGCCACAAGATCGAACTCGAGCCGAATCCGATCATCAGTGTGAACCAGACGTGCGATGTTGATCGGGCCGACACCAAAGTCGGATCCGAGCACAGTGGCCGCGACCGAAGCAACCACGGCACCTTCCGTGACAGAAACCGTGCCCTCAAAGATCACGACATGAGTAATTTCCTTCACCGTCAACTTGCCGGTGAAGGCGACGTTCACTTCCGCGCCTTCGACCAGTCGATCGGGAAGCCCGGCGATCTCGGTGGTAACGAAACTGGCATAGGGCCAATGAGTCGACTCGAGAAAGTCGTGCCTCAGTCGCTTGTCCCGCAGAGTCGAATCCGAGTCGAACATCTCGACGTTGACGACAATCTCACCCACCGTGGACCGGCTGGGGTCACCGACATCAACCAGGATGTCGCCGCCGACAACCGTGCTGATTCCATGCGTTATCTTCTCCGACCCAGCCAGTCGCTCGGTGACGACATAGCGAACCTCAGAACCATTGTCGGGCGACACCCGAAAGAGCCAGGTCTCTGGGCCGTCTTCCTCCACATCAAGTGTTGGGGCATCGACGCCGCTTGTCTCGGCTTCATCGGGCCCGACGATCCAGTCCCACCGATCTTTCGTCAACATCGCGACTGTTCCAACAACAACAAGTGCGAGAAGGGCAAGTCGGCCAAGGTCAAGACGACGAAGCATGGTCATGGCACCAGTGTGGCGTAATAGCGTTGTCACAAGGAATCAGCGCACGATCTGGTCCCTGAGATTGAAAACCTCGATCATGTCCACAAGGTCGGCTGGCCGTTCCGGGAGTGCATCGAACGCAGCAAGGTCCTCGGCCGCACCCTCGGCATTGCCCAGCAGAATCCGCACAAATGCCCGATAGACGAGGGATTCCGGATGCGCGGGCTCAATGACGAGCGCATCATTGAGATGACCTTCGGCGACCTCTGCAGGCAACGGCTCTGCCGGTGTCGCAGCCCGCGCCAACAGCCACGCATATCCGGCCATGAGTTCGACATCGGCGGGACGGTCGGCCAGGACGAGGGCGACCTCTCTAATCGCCTCAAAAACGAGGCCGTCCTGAGCCATGACTTCTGCCGCTCGCAACACGTCGTTGGTGCCGAGGAGTCGGGACCGCAACCCCATCTGCACCACGAGGTCACGCATGATGGGCGGCGCATCAAGCGCATCGAACGCATCAAGATGGGCGCGAGCGGCCGCCTCATCGCCGACATCGGCCGCAATCACCGCCGCGAAAACTCGGGCGTCGGGATAGGTCGGGTCGATGGCAACAGCCTCCTCGACGCTCGCTTGTGCGTCTTGGCCCGCACCGCCCAGCCGGAGAAACCAACCTCGGTAGGCCAGAGCCTCGACGTTGGTGGGCTGAAGCTCCAGCACTTCGTCATAAACCTCAATCGCCCCATCCATGTCACCGGCGCCGGCAAGCTGTTGCGCCTCGAGAAGCATCTCGCGAGTGGACGTGCGGATGTCACCGGTAATCGAGTCATTGGCACTGCGATTCCCGGAGAACTGATTCACCAGCAGCCCGGCAATAGCCACAACGGCGAGTGTGCCGCCGAGCCACGCCAGTACCCGAACCCAACTGCGATCAACCTCGACCGAAACGGCCTCGACAGGAGACTCTTCCGCGCGAATCGCTTCGGCGGCACGGCGGGTGTATCCCGCCTTCAGTGTGGCGTAATCGTCGATGCCGATATCACCAGCCGCCAGTTCGGCTTCGAGGTCATCGATTGAGCGAAGCAGAAAGTCCAGTTCTTCAGTCGTCATGGCGCTCTCGCCGGGCGGCGGTCACGATTGCCTCGTCGGCCGCAGTTGCCTCACTGACCGCTTCAGCCTTCCATCGTCGAAACACGATCGTCAACCCCGCGGCTGCGGCGACGAAACCGACGATGGGGAGTACCCAAACAAGGCTGGAAATGCCCTCAGTTGAAGGTGAATAGTCGATGTCTTCGCCATAAATACTGACAAGTTCGTCACGAATGAAGGCATGGCTTTGGCCCTCATCGACCCAGATACGAATGTTGCGACGAATCGTGCGGGCAATCGGAACGTCGCTCTCGGCGATCGACTGGCCCTGACAAACCGGGCAGGCAAAATCCTTGGCCAAGGAGTACGCCCGATCAGCATTGGTCTTGGGTTCACCCTCATCGACAGCGGCCACGACCAGCGCCGACACGGCAACGACCATGACCAACAGCCAAGAGGCGGCCCGGCGGGTCACGCGTCGACCCCGGTGAGGGTGGCGATCGCATCATCGAGCGCTACAGCAGTGAGTCCACCAATGAAACGGCCAGCGATAACCCCCGATGGGGCCACGATATAGCTCTCGGGAACACCGGTCACGCCGTATTGAACAGCGATCTCACCGGTGTTCTCCGTGAGCACTGGCCATGAGCCGCCGTTGTCCTGGAAGAACTCAACGACGTTTTCGGCTCGATCGTCAAACGCTACAGAGACGACGATTGCATCGCCGAGCACATCGTGAGCATCGGAGAACGCAACCAGTTCTGGGTGCTCGACAATGCATGGCACGCAGGTGGTCGAAAAGAAGTTGACAATGACCCAGCGGCCGCGCTGGTCATCAATGTCGAACCAACCGCCATCGATGGTCGGGCCTTCGATCAGGGGTGCTACCTCGCCCTGAAGCTGGAAGGTGTTGTTGCGCTCACTGGCAGGGTCGCCGGTAGCGAGCAGCAGCACGAGCAGTCCGAGAGCGACCGCCACGGGCATGACGATCCAGAGGGCCTGACGCTCTTCCCCGATCACCCGTCGACTCCGACCGGCTCAGGGTCATACTCGGGTTCAGGCAGGCGCGCCGAGGTTGGGGCGGTGGGTTGGCGTCGCTTACCGGGGACGACTGCGAGAAGGGTTCCGAATGCCATCACCAGGCCACCAATCCAAAGCCACATAACCAGCGGCTGGATGGTGGCGCGAAGAATCACATCATCCTCTTCGGTCTCTGGGAAGCTGAGCACCGACAGGGCCACATCATCGAAAAGCGTGGAGCGAACCGATGGGATACCGATCGTCTGACTGGCAAATGGGTAGACGGCAATCCCCGGCTCATAGGCCTGGCCACCGTCGACCGACACTGCTGCCCTCCACTCCGTGCGATTCGAGTACTCGCGAAACGTCGACCCTTCATAGGTGAGGGTGTGGCCGGCAATCTCCGCCGTCTCCCCCGGCAAGAGGGTGAACTCGCCCTGGCGCACATAGGCGTTGCTGGCTGCGAATGCAACGGCGATCAGGACGACACCAACATGCACGATCATGCCGCCGTTGGTGCGTCCAACAAGCCCACGCCAGCCCTGGCGACGAGTGGCGAGCACCACCTGGCGAAGAGCCGCGCCACCGGCGAAGCCACCGAGCCCGAACGCAAGAGTGGGCGCCCAACCACGGGCCCCGATGAGCAGAGAGACGACCATCGCTGCCGCACCGAGCCATGCGGGCCAGATCAGGCGCTCGGAAAGGAGGGTCCCGGAGGCCTTCCGCCACGGCAGCACCGGAGCAACCGCCATGAGGAACAACAAGGCAAAGCCGATCGGCATCGTCATCTGATCGAAGTACGGGGTGCCCACCGAGATGGTGCGGCCATCGACGACCTCCACGATCAAGGGGAAGACAGTGCCGAGCAGCACGACGAACGCAAAGGCCGCGAAGAGCACGTTGTTGGCCAGGAACGCGCCCTCACGGGAGATGGGCGAATCGATCCGGCCCGGCGAGCGGAGCTCGTCGCCGCGCCAGGCAATCAGCCCCAGCGAAACGACCACGATCAGCCCGAAGAAGATGAGGATGGCTGGACCGATACCGGACTCAACGAACGCGTGGACTGACTGCAAGACGCCGGAGCGGGTGATGAAGGTGCCAAGAATTGTGAGCGAAAACGTGGCGATGACGAGCGACAGGTTCCAGACGCGCAGCATTCCTCGCCGTTCCTGAACCATCACCGAATGAAGGAACGCAGTGCCGGTGAGCCATGGCAGGAACGAGGCGTTCTCCACAGGGTCCCAGGCCCAGTACCCGCCCCATCCGAGTGTTTCGTAGCTCCACCAAGCCCCAAGCACGATGCCGAGAGAGAGCAAGCCCCAAGCCATCACGGTCCAGCGGCGGGTGGCCAGCAGCCATCCCTCACCGACGCGTCCCGTGACCAGGGCGCCGATAGCGAACGCGAACGGCACCGTGAATCCCACATAACCGAGGTAGAGCACGGGCGGGTGGAATGCCATGAGAATGTGGTTCTGGAGCAGCGGATTCGGCCCGGGTCCGGCGAACGGGGTGCCATCAGCGAGCGGCTGGGGATCAAAGGTGTTGAACGGCGCCGCCACGCTGAGCATCAGAAGGAAGAAGAATCCGCTGACGATGAAGAGTGTGAGTACGGCCCATCCGACCATCGGATCGTCGCCCTGGCGCCGAAACTTCACCACGACTGCCACGACATAGCCACATAAGATCAGCGTCCACAGCAGGATTGAGCCCTCGAGGGCCGACCACAGGGGGGCGAAGTTGAAAAGCGCCGGGGTGCGCGACGAGCCGTGCTCCGCTACGAACGCCACCGTGAAGTCACGGGTGATCAGTGCCCGCTCCATGACGACAAACGCGGCCAGCGATGCCGCCAGCATGCCGAAGACAAGGGTGGTCGCCTCGGCGAACCATCGGGGGCGACGACCGGCGAGTCCGAGCACCACGATGATCGCGCCAACGACGGCACACGCCATGCCGAACGCGACGGCCCCCGCCCCAAACGTGGCGTTACTCATGTGCCGCAGACGGCGCCAGAGGCATCAGTGGCCGCCGTACTTTCAGCGAGTCGCTGGTCGTATTCCTCGTCGTTCTTGTAGTCGTTGTCGTGCTTGACCCGCATCCGGTCGGACGCGAAGTACCAGCCATCCGCGGCGACACCGTCGAATCCTTCGACCCGGACACTGCCTTTGACCCATGCACCATCGAGCACCACCGGAACGTCAGGCTGGAAAAGATCGGCGGGATCGCCAAAGTGCACGATGTCCACCGTCTCCCCGCCGAACGTGACACTGAACGCGACGACAGGATCCTCGCCGTTGAAGCCTTCGATAATCGAGCAGCCGATTGGCGCGCCTTGCAGCGTGAAGCGTTCATCGCCCAGGGCTTCTCGGCGAGCCACCGCTTCGTCGGCGTTGTAGAAAAACAAGGAGCCACCGACGAGGCTCGCCACAAGTGCGACGACCGCCACGATCACGCCCATGCCGATGCCGATCGGCACCATGCGACGGCGGCCCGAGCGATTCGGGCGGGGCTCCTGTGGGGCAAGGTCGTCGGTCGGCGTGGCTTCAGTCACGATGTGTCCTTGGCTGTCATCCAGCGTCGACGTTCCGTCGGAACACGAGCACCCAGACGGCGGCCACGAGTGATCAGACGGGCGGCATAGAGAACGCCAGCGCCGAGCGAGACGCCCCAACCCACGAGGAGGTATCCGAGATGGGTCACAGTTGTGTGCTTTCGTCCTCAAGCGCTTCGGCTCGCCGCTCGGTAAGGGCCTCATCGAGGTCACCCACCCGAATTTCCCGCTCGAGCCAGGCGATCCGGAAGCGATGAATCATTGCCCAGAGGAAGAATGCAGCCCACACGGCGATGCCCACCACAAGGGTGAAGAGCGTCATATCTTCGAGATTTCCATCGGTGAGCGACGACTTCTGATGCAGGGTGCGATCAAACCACCACTCCACCGAACGGTTCACGATCGGCAAATTGACCGCCGCAACCAGGCCAATGACCGCCGCCCGAGTGCTGGTGGCCGCCTCGTCGCCGCCGCTGGCGCGAATCGAAAGGTAGCCAATCATGATGAGGAAGAGAATGAGCGTAGTGACGAGGCGCACATCGCCCCAGTCCCAGTAGGTATTCCACGTTGGGCGTCCCCACACCGACCCGGTAAACAATGTGAGTGCGCAGAAGATAACGCCGATCTCAGCGGCGGCGTGAGCGGTGATATCCCACCAAATCGAACGCTTCCAAAGCCACATGAGAGAGCCGAAAGCTGTCACCGAGAAGGCCGCATAGGTAAGTAGTGCCGAGGGCACATGGACGAAGATCATCCGGACGGCATCGCGCTGCTCATCGTCCTCAGGGGCAGCGAAGAAGCCAAGCAACACGAGCACAACCACACCCACAATGACAGCAAGGCCAAGGCAGAAGGTGAAGCGCGACCCAGTACCCGTTGACGCTGACGCAATTTCGTTGGTCTGGGTCATATCTCCTCCAAGAGCACGCCGTAGGCCAATGCTCCCAATACCAGGTTGATTGCGCTGAAGCCGGCGAGAAGGCCGAGCCACGCCCAACCATCGACAGCCACCGACCCGAGGGCATCGTCGAACGCCCGAGTTGCTCCGATGAGTACCGGCGCAAGAATCGGAAGCAAGAGGATCGGCAACACCGTCTCTCGCGCCCGTACTCCAGCGACCAGCGCCCCGAGAAGACTACCGGAGGCGGCGATCCCAACGGTCGCGACCAGACACGTGACCAGGAGCAGTGCCCACTGATCAACGGATGCTCCGTAGAGCACGATCACGCCGGGAACCAAAAGCACCTGAACAACGAGAAGCTGAGCGGCAATGGCCATGGTCTTGCCAACGAAGACGGCGACCGGTTCGATACCGGCAAGAAGTAGAGCGCGACGAGCTCCGTCGGTCACCTCTACCGCGGTGGAGCGCTGCACCGCCATGATGGCCACGAACATCACCGTGACCCAGAACAGGCCTGATGTAGCGGTTTCCAACACCGGCCGGTTGGCGTCAAGGGCAAAGCCGAATAACACAAGAACGAGTGCAGCAAACGGGACGATCTGGCTCAGTGTGACCCGGGACCGCCACTCAATCCGGAGGTCT
>JAACCU010000139.1 GCA_009937405.1 Actinomycetota bacterium | reverse complement strand
TGACCCACGTCCCAACGCCGATCGCCCATATCGCTGGCGGTGCAGGCATCGCCTCAATCCTCTACGCGGTTCTCACATTCGACGAAACAACTGCGTTCCCGGGCCGGGTTGCCTTGATCCCGGTGCTTGGTGCTGCAGCCCTCATCGTTGCCGGGGCCGGTGGCAGCGGGATCATAAACAGGGCCCTCGCCAGTGGCCCACTCCCGCTTGTCGGGCGGCTGTCCTACGCGTGGTATCTCTGGCACTGGCCGGCGATAGGAATCGCAATCATCATCGACCGGCCTACGGGGACGGCGCAAACGAGAGCGTGATGATCTCTTGCGCCGTCGGGGCCTCCTTCCTCCTCGCGTGGTTGTCGCACCACCTGATTGAGAATCCGGCCCGGCGCCACCCTCGCCTCCAGGCTTCCGTTCGTCTGAACCTGGTGCTCGGAGCGGCGCTCACACTTGTGCCCGTCGTCGCCGGCGCCATCATTCTCGCCACGATGAACACGGGTGATGAGGAGATCCAGGTTGCAGATTCGGACGGCACGGTCGTTGTCGGCATGTCGCCAACGGAGGCCGCGGCCGACAAGGTCACGCTCAGCATCCATTGCCACTCTGCTGCGTGGAATGACACCACGGTGCCCGACGACTGCGTGTTCGGCGACCCGATCGGCGACAAGACCGTCGTCCTCGCAGGCGACAGCCACGCCCGTCAGTGGCTGCCTGCACTCGATCTGATAGGCCGGAACGAAGGCTGGCGTGTTATCGCGTGGACAAAGTCTGCACCATTCGACCCCTGGCGCCAATGGATCGGCGTTTGGGGCGACACGCAGTGGTTGTCCGCATAGATCATGTCATGGTGCCGACAGGCCTCGTTGGCCGAGAAGGAGAAGATCAGGTGGGTCACGCCATAGTCCTCGACGAGTAGTCGAGCGTTCGCTGCGTGGTTCGCCACCGAGAACAGGGTTTGGCCAACCGTGAACACCTCATGGCAGGTGTCGCTTCCCATGGCGAGCAACGCTTCAGCAATGAGTCCCGGCTTCTGGTCAACCCGTGTCTGCCCGGCACCAACCCACGAGCCGCCGAAGTAAGCAGACCGCGCACAGCCGTTGGGGTTGTCAGGGTCGCAGTCTCGATCGGGTAGTCCAAGATTATTGTTCCAGGTAAGCCCGTAGAACTGTTGCTCGAGATCCGCCCAACCGTTCCAGATCTGAAGAGCATGGGGTCGGCGGTGGACATCGCTCGGAGCCGGTGACTCGCCGGTTTCGACGAAGATCGGGAGCATGTCGATAACGAGTTCATAAGTCAGCCGCTCAGGATCAATCCATGGGCCCTGCTGGACATAGTGCTCGAGCCTGAAGTCGGCGATCCACAGCTTCGCTCGAGCACCGAGTTGCTCTCGTGCGAGGGTGAAGCCCATCGCATCGCCCGTCTCAACGATCACCTCTGTCCCATCGTCGCGAGGAACATGGAGGCATGTCAGCGAAGCGTCATCATCGGAGTCCGCGCTGCGCGCACTCAGCGAATTCTCCGCTCTGACCAGAGAGACATGGATCTGCTGCAGAGGAGCCGCGACCGTCGACAAGCCAATCGCCAGCCAACCGACCGAGATCTCAGTGCCGGGCTCACTAACGCCAGAAACGAGCAGTCCGAAGCTGCGAACACCCGTGACAGGACTCGGCAGCTCACCATTGACCATCCCGTCGCCCGCAGACAGCGCCGCACACATCGCCACTTCGAATGCCAACGAGCCATCGACATCGCCCTCCACGGAGAACGCGGCGAACGGCTCGTCTGAGCCCAGTCCGGTCTCGCAGATCTCGAGCTCTGACGAATCGGCGAAGACCATCAGCTCTCCTGCCGCCGTAATCACGAATGGCCACACCTCGACGTCCGCGTCCGCAACCGACAGTTGAACCTGATCGAAGGCGACCTCGCCGCGCTCGGGTGCCAACGCGAACACACCCGCCCCTTCCGCTACGGTGAGAACAGCAGCTCGCTGACGAAGGTAGAGATCGAGGTCCGGCTCATAGACCATCCCTGCAACACCCAGGACCCCTGCCTTGCGAAACGCCGGGACTGCGTCAACCAAAGGCCACATCGCCACGCCGGGGTCGACGTCACGACCACCGAGGGGGGGGGATCGACGTCACGACCACCGAGGGGGGGGATCGACGTCACGACCACCGAGGGGGGTCGACGGGACCAAGGTCGAACTCCGGTCGACGAGTGCCGGCGCGACTTGGTCCGCACCCCCGCCTCTGCACCCACCGGCGACAAAAACTGCAAGCGACCCAGCCGCTGCGAGGTGCCAGCGTGCCATTGGACCTACTCGGTGAACGAGGCGGCGATCTGCGCCGTACAGCCATCATCGACCACAGGAACATAGCAATTGGCGATCAGTGAATCCCAGTCCGAAACCGCGAAGTAGCCATGTTGGATCGTTTGTGACCAGTCGGGCTGGTTGTAGGAATCAAGCCCGTTCACCGTAAGCAGACCCACCTCCACGACTTCAGAAAAGCCGCAATCCGTGAATCCGGTGGACACGATGCCCTGCCAGATCAGCGCGCGAATATCGGGGCCGACATCGGCTTCCGAGACCGAGACGTACACCGCGCAGCCTGCGCCTTCGTCACTTGAGAAGATGTCGAAGTCGACGGCCACCGACGGAGCGCTCTCGGTGTCCACCTCGGCGTCCGTCGGGGGATCCATTGACGTTGAGTTGGTATCGTCGGTTGACCCGGTATCCACC
>JAACCU010000138.1 GCA_009937405.1 Actinomycetota bacterium | reverse complement strand
TCCCAAATTTCTTCAGCGGTGAGCGGCATCTCTGTATCGAGCAGAGCGGCGGTTAGGTTCAGTAGTCGTTCGAGCTTGTCCATTTTTGTGTTACCTACAGGGATGCGATGAGCTTCTCGACACGCTCGTCGTGCGACTTGAACGGGTCTTTGCAGAGCACGGTGCGCTGGGCCTGATCGTTGAGCTTCAGGTGCACCCAGTCGACGGTGTAGTCACGCTTGCGTTCCTTCGCTCGTTTGATGAACTCACCGCGAAGGCGAGCCCGGGTGGTCTCGGGTGGGTTCTCGACTGCGTGCGAGATCTCGGCATCGGTAACGATGCGCTCGACCATCCCCCGCTTCTGCATGCGATAGAACAGACCACGTTCTCGGTTGACGTCGTGGTACTGAAGGTCTACGAGAGCAACGCGGGGGTCGCCAAGGTCTAGCCCGTGGCGTTCGCGATAACCCTCGATCAGCTTGTGCTTGATTACCCAATCGATCTCTTTGTCGAGCTTGAGCGGGTCGTCCTCTATCGCGGTGAGGCAGTGCTCCCACATCTCGAGCGCCTGCTTCTCCTCGGGCGAGAGTTCGTGGTGCTCGGCGAATCGGATCGCCCGATTAAGGTACTCGGTCTGAATATCGAGGGCAGATACTTCTCGACCGTTGACCAGCCGTACCCGTTGAGTGCAGGTGGTGTCGTGGGAGATCTCGCGAATAGCCCTGATCGGGTTCTCGAGCGTCATGTCTCGCAGGACGACTTGGGGCTCTTCGAGCATTCGCAGCATGAGCGACGCCGCACCCACCTTCAAGAAGTTGGTGTATTCGCTCATGTTGGAGTCACCAACGATCACGTGGAGTCGGCGATATCGCTCGGCATCGGCGTGGGGCTCGTCACGGGTGTTGATGATTGGACGGCTTCTGGTAGTAGCCGAGGAGACGCCCTCCCAGATGTGCTCAGCTCGCTGGCTGACGCAGTACTTGGCGCCCCGCGCGGTTTGAAGCACTTTGCCCGCACCGGCATAGATCTGGCGGCTTACGAGAAAAGGAATCAGGACCTCGGCGTAAGAGCTGAGATCGTCGTGGCGCGGGGTGCAATAGTTTTCGTGACAGCCATAGCTGTTGCCTGCTGAGTCCGTGTTGTTTTTGAAAAGATAAATGTCGCCATGCACACCTTCATCTCTGAGCCGGTCCTCGGCGCTGGTGAGAAGCTGTTCGAGAATACGCTCTCCGGCCTTGTCGTGTACGACCAAGTCATGAACCGAATCGCATTCCGGGGTGGCATATTCGGGGTGGGACCCGACGTCGAGGTAGAGCCGAGCACCATTGCCAAGAAAGACGTTGCTGCTGCGTCCCCACGACACAACTCGTCGGAAAAGGTAGCGGGCGACCTCGTCAGGGCTGAGGCGACGTTGGCCGTGCAGCGTGCACGTGACGCCGTACTCGTTCTCGATTCCGAAGATGCGTCGTTGCACGTCGACAACCTAACGGCCGTCGACCCCGAGCGGGGTCAGGTCCGACCATGGGACCGTTGGTCAGACCAGGAGGCTGGATATCTCCGAGTCGGACAATCGCCGAAATGCTCGACGCTCGGTTGCTCGCTCCAGCACGGCTACTTCGAGATCATCCGCTGCGAGGTCTCGCTCATCGCCTGCGAGGGCGGCGACGGCTCGCTGCAGACCTTCCTTCAGGGTTGGTGAGCTATCAAAGTCACCGAATCGATCGCTGATGGTGTCGGTCTTGCCGCCGAGCACGACCGACATGTCCTCGTCCATGACTGTGCCGTCGTAAAGAATGTGGAACAGCTGGTCCTCGGAACCATCCTCGGCATGGCCGATTTCGGCCACCAGAATCTCAACCTTCATCGGCGTCATCTCATGGGTTTAGGCCTGACCGAGGCTCTGGGCGTATTGGTTGGCCAGACTTCGAGCATCGACGTCCTCGCGGCTGAAGGAGTAGCCCTTCATGTCGGCGTGGCGGACACCGGCAATGCGCAATTGATCAAACTCGTTGTACTTGCCGACACCGGCGAAAGCGATGCGGTCGTAGATCTCACTCACCTTGCGCAAGGTTGACGAGGTGTTCTCGGCACAGATAGCGATGCCCTGGTCGAAGCGGAAGGCGATGAGGCTGCGGCCGCGGGCGATGCCCTTGCGGGCGTAGTCGGCTCGGTCCTTCATGACTTGCTCGGGAGCGACGTAGAACGGCATGTTCATGGCGAGCCTCAGTTCCTGCGGCGGCCAGCGATGAGCGCTTGTGTGCGCTCGGCAAGCTCGTCGTCGTCAAGGCGGTTGTAACCGTCGGCGGAGATGGTGGCGATCACGGGGTAGATGCCGCGGACCAGGTCGGGGCCACCGGTAGCGGAGTCCTCGTCGGCCGCTTCGAAAAGGGCGTGGATGGCCAGGTCGGTGACGGCACCGGCATCCATCTGTTCGGCGTAACCGAGCTTCACCACGGTGCCGGCGTGCAGGCTGCCAGAGCCGGTGCTGGCGTGATCGGTTTCTTCGTAGCGGCCGCCGGTTATGTCGAACTCGAACAGGCGTCCCTCTTCGCGTTTGAGGTCGAAGCCGGCGAAGATGGGAACGACGGCCATACCTTGCATGGCGGCGGGCAGATTGTTGCGGATCATCTGGCTCAGCTGGTTTGCCTTGCCTTCGAGGCTGAGCGAGGTGCCTTCAACCTTTTCGTAGTGTTCGAGCTGAAGCTGGAAGAGGCGCACCATCTCTACGGCGGGGCCGGCCGCGCCAGCAATGGCGACACCGCTGTGCCGGTCGGAGGGAAATACCTTCTCGATCGAGCGATGGCTGATCAGATGGCCTGATGTGGCGCGGCGATCGCCAGCGAGAAGCACACCGTTGGCGTAGCGAATGGCGACGCAAGTGGTGCCGTGGCGGTAGTCCTCGACGGGGACCGATCCATCGACCGTGACCATTTCGTCAAAGCCGCTTCGGCGCAGCAGTTCGGTAAATCGCGGGCCTGGGTCGTCGTGGGCACGGAAAAGCGGCAAATTCATAGACCTACTGGCCGCCCTTCTGGATGTAGCTCTTCACGAACTCCTCGGCATTCGTCTCGAGAACCTCGTCGATCTCGTCGAGCAGGTCGTCGAGAGCGGATTTGATCTTTTCGCCTCGCTCGGACGCGGCCGGGGTTTCGGTTATTTCGGACTCACGCTCCACTGGTGCGGGCTTTCGAACTTGCTCTCGTTCAGCCATGTGTGTCTCCGATTCTTGGTTCCTGGCTCCCCAGACGGCGGAGAAGCTCCACCGCTGAGTCGCACTCGTCGAATAACGTACCCATATGCGCAGCGGTACCGCGCATCGGTTCCATCATGGGCACCCTACGCAAACTCTTGGCCCCAACGTCAACCACCACCGAGTCCCAGTTGGCGGCGACGACCTGGTCGGGGAAATGCTCGATGCACTTTCCGCGAAAGAAAGCCCTCGTGTCAGCGGGCGGCTCGATCATTGCCCGTCGCGCCTCATCGTCGGTGACTAATTGCTCCAACCCGATCCGCCAGGCAAGGCCCTTGTTGGGGCGCATGTCGGCGTATTGAATGTCCATGGAGCGCAATCGAGCATCATTCCAATCGATGCCATGTCGCTCTCGATAGGCATCAAGCAACCGATATTTTGCCACCCAGTCGAGTTGATCGGCAAGCTCCATGGGGTCGCGCTCGAGAGCTCCGAGCACATGCTCCCAGCGTTGGAGCACCATGTCGGCCACCGGGCCGCCAACCAGATCGGTGCCCTTCTCCTCGACCCATTTCCGAGCGAGAGCGAAGAGCTCCCACTGAACTTCGAGAGCGGTGATGGTGGTGCCGTCGGCGAGTGGGAGAGCTTCGCGCAGCGTCAGATCATGGGAGACATGGCGCATCGATGCCACTGGTGCAGCGAACTCGATTTCTCGAGGGAAGGCGTCGTCTTCGATCAGCGCCAAGATGAGTGCAGTGGTGCCCACCTTGAGAAACGTGGAAACCTGGGACGGGTTGGCGTCGCCCACGATGACATGGAGGCGACGGTACTTGCGGGGGTCAGCGTGGGGCTCGTCGCGAGTGTTGATGATGGGCCGCTTGAGGGTTGTCTCGAGGCCGACTTCCTCTTCGAAGAAGTCGGCGCGCTGAGTGAGCTGAAACGGCACCTCGTCGGTGCGTTGACCTGGCAGTTCGGCGCCGACCTTGCCGGCACCGGTATAGATCTGGCGGGTGATGAAGTGGCTGGTGCAGTGACGAATAATCCGGGCGAACGGCGTCGAGCGGTCGACGAGATAATTTTCGTGGCAACCGTAGGAGTTGCCCTTGCCGTCGGAATTGTCCATGTAGAGGATGATCTCCTGTTCACCCGGCAGCAGTCGGTTCGCGGCAGCCATCGATTCTTGGGCGATCAACTCCGCAGCGCGGTCGTAGCGCACGACGCTCAGAGCATCGCCGCACTCGGGGGGCGCTAGTTCGGGATGAGCATGGTCGACGTAGTAGCGAGCGCCGTTAGTGAGAACGGCGTTGACCAGGTGGGTTTCGACTTCAGGTGCGAGGGAGCCTGTGGGGGCGTAGCCCCGAGCGTCGGCGCCGGGAGACTCGTCGGTGAAGTCCCAGGCGACCACATCGGAGCGCGAGTCAGTTCGGTAGCCGGCCGCCGCCAGGTATGCGTTGATCACCACTGAGGAAGCGGTGATCGGGTTGGGTTCGTCGGTACCACGGTGAACGATCCCGTACTCGGTCTCGATCCCAATGGTCTTCGCAATAGCCATCGCGCGTGACCCTACACAGTCACGAACCCACCGCAGGGCCACGACACACTGCGATTTGCCCCCAAAGCGCTTTGATCACAGAATCTGAGACAAGAACAGCTTGGTGCGGTCTTCGGTGGGGTTCGTGAAGAAGTGTTCTGGAGTTCCGACTTCCACGATCTGACCCTCTTCCATGAAGATGATGCGGTCGGCGACTTCGCGAGCAAAGCCCATCTCGTGGGTGACCACCATCATGGTCATGCCGGACTGGGCCAGCGTCTTCATGACGTCAAGTACCTCCTTGATCATCTCCGGGTCGAGTGCTGAGGTCGGCTCGTCGAACAGCATGACCCGAGGCTCCATGGCCAAGGCTCGTGCAATGGCGACGCGCTGCTGTTGTCCTCCGGAGAGCTGACCAGGGAACTTGTCGGCCTGCTCGGGAATGCCAACTCGTTCGAGAAGTTGATCGGCGAGAGCCACTGCTTCAGCACGGGGCTTCTTTCGCACCCAGATCGGGGCCAGCGTGATGTTGTCCCGAACCGTGAGATGCGGGAACAAGTTGAACTGCTGGAAGACCATGCCGACTTCGGAGCGGATCTTTTCGATGTTGCGGGTGTCGTTGGTGAGTTCTACCCCGTCGACCACGATCCTGCCGCTCTGGTGCTGCTCCAGCCGGTTTATACATCGGATCCATGTCGACTTGCCTGAGCCTGAAGGCCCAAGCACCACTACGACCTCCTGCTCTTTGATGTTGGCGGAGATGCCCTTCAAGGCTTGGAAGTCGCCGTACCACTTGTCGACGCCATCGCAGACGATGATGTCATCGCGGGCGGCGAGCTCGTCGCTCACGGCCGTGGTCGCGTCGCTGAAGCTCATGATGGGTACCTCGTGTTGTCGTTGGCGTGGTTCGCGCCGATCGTGGGGTGGACGAAATAAAAGTGATCAGAGCTAGACATCAGTGCTCGCCTACGCCGAGATGCTTCTCAAGCCGCTGGCTGAACTTCGACATGCTGTAGGCGCCGATCCAGTAGATCATGCAGACGAAGAGCAGGCCCTCCATCTTCACGCCGAGGAACTGGGTCTGCCCCGGGATCACGGAGTTGGCCACTCGAAGGAAGTCGATGATGCCGATGATGGCCAGCAGCGAAGTTTCTTTGAAGGTGGAGATGGTGGCACCGACCAGCACTGGGATCGACACACGGAGCGCCTGCGGCAGGACGATGAAGCCCGTTCGCTGAACCGTGGTGAGGCCGAGGGCATCGGATGCCTCGAACTGGCCGCGACGCACCGACTGCAGGCCGCCGCGAATGTTCTCGGCGAGGTAGGCGGCGGCGAACAGTGAGAACCCGAGGCCGGCGGCTGCCAGCTTTTCGATTTCCATGCCCACGGGCAGGAAGATGTTCAAGAACGTCGAGAAGAAAAAGAGGATCGTGATGAGCGGCACACCTCGCACGACCTCGATGTAGATCGTGGACAGCACCCGAAAGACGGGCAACGTCGATGTTCGACCTAGGGCCAAGAGGATGCCGAGCGGGAACGAGAAGATCATGGTGAACGTGGCGATGTACACGGTCACCAGGAAGCCACCCACGAACTCGTCCGGAGCATCGACCGTGGACGGCGTATTCATCATCGTGACCATGTAATGCGCGATCACCATCAAAACCGTCCAGCCGAGCACCAAGCGGATCCGCTGTTTTCGCTCGCCGGCGAAGTTGTGAGCGGCCAACGCCACTAGGGCGAGCAGGAAGAAGCTGATACGGGCCTTCTGCAGCATGGCGTACCAACCGAAGAAGGCTGCGACCCAGTTGAGGGCAGCCACGCCGAGGATGACGACACCGATGACTCGCCCTATCTCACCGAGATCGGGTTTGGTGAGCAGATAGAGGACAGCGCCACCGCCGACGATGAACGCCAAGGCCATCGGGATATCGGTGGACCACACGTGGTCCCAGTCGAGGGCCGGGTCGCGCAAGATCACCCAGAACGTGACGAACGGGGTCAACAACCAGGAGAAGTTGATCAACCCCCGCACGGTGCCGGAACGAGCCGTGGTGGCGATGCGGCTCCCGAGTAGATAGGCGCCCGTCAGCACGAACCATAGGACGGTCCATGGCAGTTTCGCCGAGTCGTTGACCGTCCGGCCGGGCTCGATGATGTCGCCCTGTTCACCGTAGTTACCCCACTTGAACCACCACAGGGTGGAGACCAGGAACGCGAGTATGCCAAGTGTGAACGGGACGGCACCGACGAAGGTCGTACGACGACGGAGATCGCCGAAGCTCCACCAGATGGCCAGTCCAACACTCAACAGGACCAACCCGATGAGCCACCACCACCCCCTGTCGGCCAGTGCTGTGCCGTAGCTCTCACGCACGGGTTGGAAGTGGTCGTCGAGCATCACTTCGCCGGTGGCGGTGCGCCGTGCGTGGGGTTGGGTGAACAGGATGCCGGCGATCACTGCGCCGCCCCACGACATGGCCCATATGCTGATTCGCTTCAGCGAGAGGCCCTGCCCGATCATGCGGCTCATCCCAAGTGACATGCCAGCCAACGTCAGCACGATGGAGAGCGTCACCCAGATCCGGATGTACTGGCTGCTCGGGTAGGTGAACGTGAAGAGCGCTCGCATGTTGACGCGAACGGCATCCCAGTCTCGTTCGTAGCTGAACGCCCAGTTCAGCAGGCTTCGGTAGACGTACAAGCCGAGCAGTCCGAACACGATGGTGAGGACGGTGTTCAGGACTGACGAGAACAGGTTTACCTTCAGCCACTCGAACGGCGGGAGGCTGGGCTCGTCGGGGCGGCTGGCGCGTTCCTCGGCCTCGCGTTGGTCTGCCTGCGCGATGATTTCGGCGGTGCCGCCGCTGAGGTGTTCGAACTCGCTCATCTCAGCGCTCCACAATCTTGAGGCGGACGTTGAAGAAGTTGACGACCACGCTGATCGTCAACGAACAGGCGAGATAGAAGAGCATCCAGATGATGAAGACCTCGAGACTTCGTCCTGTCTGGTTGAAGATGGTCTGGCCGACCTGGACGACGTCGGTGTAACCGACGGCGATCGCAAGCGACGTGTTCTTGGTGAGGTTGAGGTACTGATTGCCTAGCGGCGGGAGGCTGACCCGCGCCGCCTGCGGCAGGATGACACGACGCATCATGGTGGAACGCCGCAGACCAATGGCCTGGGCAGCCTCGGTCTGGCCCTTGGGCACGGCCAGGATGCCACCGCGTACGATCTCCGCGATGAACGCTGCCGTGTACAGCACGATCCCGAAGAACACCGCCGCGAAGCCCTGCGTGAGGTTCAGGCCGGCCGGCCCCATGTTGGCGAAGTTCCCGCGTTTTTCGACGTCGGGCATGCTCACGTTGATCGGCGGATCGTCGATGACGCTGCCCCTGCCGTCACCGAACTTATTCGCCAGAACGTCGAAGAGGTCGCTGCCGGAGTTGATCAGCCAACTGGACAGACCGGGCCACATCACGAGGAACACGAATCCGGCAGCGGCAGCTATAACGGCGGCGAAGATGACGCGGAACCAGTCGTCATCGGTCAGCTTCGCCGACCCTCCGGGCGTTCTCCGGGCATCGAAGAAGCGCCAGATCCACCAGGTCGCGATCGCGACCGCT
>JAACCU010000137.1 GCA_009937405.1 Actinomycetota bacterium | reverse complement strand
GCCCCTCCTAGCCGTCGAATCCGGACTCCTGTCGATCTTCGAGACAGGAATCGTGCTGACGGTGTCGGCTGCTGCCGCCTTGGTCATCGCCGCGGTGATGACGCGGATCACGCTGAAGCGGCCTTCATCTCTTCTGCTCGGCATGAATCTGGCGATCGTTGGGCTGTCGCTCGCAGCGATTGGCCTGGCCGACTCGGTGTGGGTCCTGATCGCTGGCAGCATCGCCTTCGGCCTGGCGGACAGCGCGGTGAGCATCATCTATAGCGCGGTAATTACCCAGGCGGTCGAAGATGACATGAGGGCCACCTTTGTGGCGGCGAACGGAGCGATCAGAAACCTGGGCAAGTTCGCAGCGCCGATCGGCCTCGGGGTTACTCTCCTAGCGTTCTCCTTCTCGACAACGTTCGTCCTGTTGGGTGCTGCATCGGTAGCCGTTGGTCTGATGACTCCACTGCTTCGAGAGTTCGACAACTTCCCAACAGCGAAGTCTGCGTGATGCGACATGGCTGACTCATGGCGACCGCCATCATTTGTTCCTCGCCAGCAGGTGATCTCGGAATCTCGGGCTCTTCTGGATGCGCCGGGAACTGAGCTCATCGAAACCGAAGATGTTTTTCGAATCGCCTGCGTGGGCATGGAGTGGGACATCGGCGTCGTCGCGTATGAGCCGGTGAACGAGGATCTCGTGGCGCGCACCCCGGGCGGCAAGAAAGTGGGTGTCTTTCTGCTGCATGGTGGCTCGCAGGACTATCGCTCGATGGAACCGTTCGCCCGCCTGATCGCATCCAAGCTTCGGTACAAGGTTGTCAGCATGACCTACCCAGGTCGGCTCTTCTTGGACGCTCAAGACCGAATGTGGCCGGGCGACACGATCCGACCCGACGGCTCTGTCCGCACCCCAATATGGCAGCACGGCGAGCACATCGACCGGGAGCAGTACACCATTGTCGAGGACACCTCGATGCGGCAGCGATATGGCACCCGGACCCTTGCCAAGGCAAAACTCGGAACGCCATTCCACGCGCGATTGGCCGGATGGCCTGCGGCATTCGAACAAGGAATGAAGCAAGCGTGCGCACGACACTTTGGTGAAGATACGTCGGTCTTGGTGCACGGACACTCGACGGGTGGGCCCTTCGTGTCCCTGCTCAGCCAGCGGGTCCCAAACGTCGTTGGTGTGCTGGCTTTGGAGAACTCACCCTTCGGTTACATCCAAGAACGATCTCGTGCGTTCACCGGCAATCTTGAGCGTGTGGCGACAGGTCAGGGCGAAAAGAGTCTTGATGAGTGGCGGCGAACCGACCCGTTCGACGAACTCAGCATCAGAACATGGCGGGAGGAAGCCCGTTATGTCGGCCCGCAGACGGCAACGCTGGAGGGCGCAGCCGGCTTGATGCGACTCCCAGAACTCATCGAAGAGATCATGTCTGCATGGGATGCCAACAAGATTCAGGCAAGCTTCAAATGCGAGTACCCGATTACCAGAAATATCGGCGAGTCACTTCGTGCAGCGGCGCTCGCCACAGCCGATCGGCTCGATCTGGCTTCGGGCGCAACCGCTGAACTCGTCGAACAGTACCTGGCGATGACCCGAGAGCTCGCCGGCGACGGTGTGAAACCAGTACCTCCAACCCTGTTCGCCATCACCGAGGCGAGCCGGGACCACCCCGAGGAGGTCTACCACAAGGTCATCTTGCCCGCGTACGCCGCCATGATTCCTGCACCACGGACTGCTCTCACCAAGTTCGGCGCTGGCGTACATTAGTACACGCGGTTCGAACCGGAGCTGCCCCTGGGTGTCGCTCCCTCGGTGATCACCGGCTGGCGTGCGGCGGTCGACAATGGCTTCTTCGAGAGCCGATGAAGGTTTCCTTCTTTGCCGACATTTCGCCTTTACGCGAGTCGTCACAGTTCCGTTTGTTCTATTTCGGCGAGTTTGCCTCGTCGCTCGGCCGGCAGTTGACGCTCGTTGCGGCTCCGATTCAGGTGTATGCGATCACCGAGTCGACCTTGTTGGTCGGACTGCTCGGGCT
>JAACCU010000136.1 GCA_009937405.1 Actinomycetota bacterium | reverse complement strand
GAGCACATGGCGGAGGTAGTTGCTGCCGATGAATCCGGCAGCGCCGGTAATGAAGAGCTTCATGAGGCTTCAGTGGTTGGGGTCAGGGGTGACTACGGCGCGGGGCCGCAGCTCATCAGAAAGGTTGACGGCGAGAGGGTTGGCTTGATCCCGGGCCGAAAGAATCGGTGTGGTCACGCCCCAGTCAACGGTGACACCCGGGTCATTCCATGCAACGCCAAGCTCGTCATCGGGGTTGTAGTACTGATCGACCTGGTAGCTGACAGTGCAGTCGCTCAGGGCGGCGAAGCCGTGCCCGACACCCGGCGGGATGTACACGCCATCATGACGGTGCGACCCATCAGGCTGAACGCCAAGATCCGAGGTCCAGCATTGGCCCTCGGTCAGGCTGCCATCCCGAATATCGAACAGGACCACGCGGACGGTGCCATAGGGGACGTACCAGTAGTCGGCTTGGAACCGATGGTAATGCAGCCCAACGACAGTGCCGGCCTGTCGGTCTCCGCGATTGGACTGAACCATCTCCGGCCGACCCGGGAACCACTCGCGTCGGTACGTTTCAAGAAAGATGCCACGTTCATCGCCGTGAATCGTCGGCTTCACGAGGAAGGCGCCGTCTATGGCATCGATGGGGGTCACGGTCGTCATGTCATTCAAGCCCTATGTGGCAGTGATCGCCGATCATCAACCGGGTGGCGCGTGGCCGCCGTTGGTCACGTTCGACCTCAGCGTCGCGGCCGATGAGGCTGTCAGTCAGACGCGGGATGTCGGTGACGCTGCTGCGCCTCAACAGCACCGAGTTGTCGACTTCGCTTCGAGTGATCCGACAGTCGACGCCAATCGAACTGTAGGGCCCGATGTGGCTGCGGTCGATGACTGACCCGGCGCCAATCACTGCTGGGCCTCGCACGGTGCTGTTGATGACAGTGGCGCCTGCTTCGATGACCACGCGGCCTTCGATAACCGAGTCGGCGTCGACATCGCCGTCGATTCGTTGCTCGAGCGAGTCGAGCACGAGCCGGTTGCATTCGAGGAGGGGATCCTTCTTACCAGTGTCGATCCACCAACCAGAAAGTACATCGTGGACAACCGTGTGCCCGTCGTCGATTAACCGCTGGATGGCATCTGTGATTTCCAATTCACCACGAGGCGACGGTTCAATGGCAGCGACCGCGTTATGAATGGCCTTGTCAAAAAGGTAGACGCCGACGAGCGCCAGATTGCTCGGCGGGTTGGTCGGCTTCTCGACCAAACGAACGACCTCATTGGCATCATTGAGTTCAGCCACGCCGAACGATGTTGGATCGGCCACCTCGGCAAGAAGAATCTGCGCCGATGGAGGTGCGCTTGGCCCCTTCCCGAGCTGGGGGGTGCCTGCAGCGGCCCGCACGTCTTTGAACTGGGCCACAAAGCCGGCCAGTCCCTGCTCCAACATGTTGTCGCCGAGATACATGACGAAGTCGTCATCGCCGAGAAAGTCCCGCGAAATCAGCACACAGTGGGCAAGCCCGAGCGGCTCGTCCTGGCATATGTACGTGACCGTCACGCCAAAGTCAGCCCCATCACCCACGGCTTCTTGAATTTCGTGTCCGGTAGTTGGTGAGATCACGATGCCGATCTCTGTGACCCCTGCTGCGGCCATGTCATCGATGCCATAGAACAGGATGGGGCGATTGGCGATCGGTACCAGCTGTTTTGCGCTGGTGTGCGTGATTGGGCGAAGCCGTGTCCCGGCTCCACCACTGAGTATCAGACCTTTCATGGTGCCTCGGAGTATTGCTCGCCGAGTCGACCGGCGGCGGTATGCAAGGCGTACTCGTAGCGCAGCAATCCAGCGGTGGCGAGGGATCCGGCCACGACCGCGGCCAACAATCCGACCTCAACTTGAAGGAAGGCATCCTCGGGGAATTGCAGCGCAATGGGGAAGACCACAATCGCAACCACAAAGCCGACTACGGCAAGTCGGGTGTGGTCGAGGGCGACAAGGCCGAGCGAAAGCGACAGCATGACCATAAGGCCGCCGCCGCTACCGGCGAGGAGGGCCATGCTTCGGGCACCGATCACATCACCGAACGCTGCTTCCACAATCCACGGCCCGATGAGGCCGCCGAGCACCATCGACGAACCGGCGACCGCCACCACCCCTGCGACAAGGCGGAGCTGAAGATCGCGGAACCCGCGGAGGCCTTCATTGCCGGCAAGGGTCGCCAGGCTCGGCAGCAACGATGCCTTGACGGCCTGGAAGAAAAACAGCGGCACCCGCGAGATGATCAGACCATTGAGAAAGACGCCAGGCGCTTCCTCACCGAGTTCGTCGCCGACGATCGACAACGCCACCGGGCCGACGTTGAGCAGGAATGCTTCACCGATGGACGTAACAAGAAGCAACCCGAGCGCCGGAGTGAGTTCGTGAAGAGCCGCGGGTGGTCCCGGGTTCACGAACGGCTTGACGCTCCGATAGGCCACGAGCGCTCCGATGCCGAACGCCGCGGCCAACGAGAAACCGAAGACGCCGACAACCTCAAGCCCGATGATCCCGAATCCGAAGGCAAGAACAAAGCGAGAAATTCCTTCTGCAGCGAAATACCTGCCGTACTCGCGGAACTTGTGACGCCCAGAGAGGATGCCGCGAACAAGTTCAGCGGCACCAAAGGCAGCCAATGACGCAAGTAAGGCGACGAGAAGATCGATTCGATGGTCGAGCAGCCCATCAAGTCCAAACGGCCACCACGCAAGAATGCCGACCGTGAGAGCCGCCATGGCCATCGCGCCGACGCGCGCCGCCTGCCGAAGCACCGGTGCAGATCCTTCGCCTCGACTCATACGGCCGGCAGTGGCTCGCGCTACCTCTTGCTCGAGGGGCTGAAAGATGCCTGGGCCGAGGATGTATACGAACCCCCACAGCACGGCGAGACCACCGTAGGCCTCGTCGCCCAACGAGCGCCGGGCCACTACGAGGAACCCGTAGGTGGCCAGGCCGTTGATCGCGAGACCCACCACGATCGGCGAGGTTCCGGCAGGGAGAGGGTTTCGTTCTCGAAGGGAGGCGAGCAGGCGGCGGATCAGATGCTCCAGAGACGCGGAATGCCCGCATTGCGGACCGACCAAGCGTATCCGAGCACCTTGGGCTGCCGCGCACCACGCTGTGTGTGAGCGGACTAGCGAACGGTGCTAGGCGGGTGTAAAGCTCGGCATGCAGAGACCATCGAGTTCGACTATCTCGATGCGTTCGCGGTTTTCCCACGTGATCGGGTTGCCCGGGTCGACGTTGAGCTTGAACTCGCGGAACGACATCTCCAGGGCATCGAAAGCGATGAGACGACCGCTGAGGCCGTCGCCGATGCCAAGAATCAGCTTGATCGCTTCCAGCGCCTGGATGCTTCCAACGATGCCGGGCAGGACGCCGAGTACGCCAGCCTCGGCGCACGATGGTGCAAACTCCGCCGGTGGGGCTTCGGGCAGCATGTCGCGATAGGTCGGACCCCCGCGGGGATCGAAAACCGTGATCTGGCCTTCGAAACGGAAGATCGATCCGTGTACGACCGGGATGCCGAGTTTTACCGACGCATCGTTCAGCAGATAGCGACTCGGGAAGTTGTCAGCACCGTCGACTACCACGTCGAATCCGTCGAGGATATTCATGATGTTGTCGGCCCCCAGGCGGGTGTCGAAGGTGAGGACATTGATGTCGGGGTTGAGACTCGTGAGGGTCTTCTTGGCCGAGTCGACCTTGCGGTCACCGATGCGGTCCAGATTGTGAAGGATCTGACGTTGAAGGTTAGACTCGTCGACAACATCCATGTCGATGATGCCGATCGTGCCCACACCAGCCGCCGCCAGGTAGAGGGCGGCCGGTGATCCGAGACCGCCAGCGCCGAGCAGCAAGACCTTGGCGTCGAGCAGCTTGATGTGCCCCTCTTCGCCGATCTCGGGGACGAGCAGGTGACGGGCGTAGCCGTTGCGCTGCCCGGCATCAAGCGTGCGAGGACGGCTCCAGTCTCGACCCTCGTCCTTCCACTTGTTGAACCCACCGTCCATCGACACCGTGTTGGCGTAGCCGAGCTGCTCGAGCGTCTGTACGGCAAAGGCCGAACGCACGCCGCCGGCGCACATCACAACGATTTGGGCGTCGCGGTTCGGTACCCGGTTTTCGATGTTCGACTCGAGTTGCCCACGGGGAATGTGGATCGATCCGGGGATGGCGCCCTGCTCGTACTCGTCGGGTTCGCGCACATCGAGAAGGGTGTAGCCCTCGGCAAGAAGGGCTTCGCCTTGGTTCGTGTCGACCTCGTCGATCGCGGATCTCGCCTGCTGAAGAAGTTCCCGGAAACTAGCCATGAGAGAAACCCTACCCATTCAGTCAGGAATGCGGACAATCATCGGCAGAACGTCAGAGATCGACTCCCGAAGTATCACATCGGCATAGCGGTCGTATGGCGTTGGCTCCAGGTTGACGATGATCAACCCAGCGCCAGAGTTCTTGGCAATCGCCACACTCTCGTTGATCGGGTACACGGCAAGCGATGACCCGACAGCAAGGAAGACATCGCACTCCGATGCCGCAGCCTCGGCCCGTCGAAGGTCGGCGGCAACGAGTGACTGGCCGAACGAGATCGTCGCCGACTTCAGAATTCCCCCGCACATCTCACAGTGCGGGTCGGCTTCCCCCGCACGCACTCGCTCGAGCACGATGGTCATCTCCGCGCGCCAGTCACAGTCGAGGCAGCCAACCTTGCGAGTCGTGCCATGAATCTCGACGACCTTGTCGGGCGAACTCCCGGCGCGCTGGTGGAGTTCATCGACGTTCTGGGTGATGAGGGTGTGTAGCTTGCCTTGGTCCTCGAGCATGACGAGCGCTCGGTGGCCGTCATTGGGCTCAACGTCAGCCCACATCTCTCCCGATGCTCGTTGTTCCCAGTTCGCCTTGCGGACCTCAGGCTCTGCCACATAGTGGCGGATGTTGGATGCCTTCTCCGCCGCCGGGTTCTTTGTCCACACCCCATCGGGGCCACGGAAGTCGGGAATTCCAGAATCGGTGGAGATTCCTGCGCCTGTGAGCACTGTGACAGTGGTTGCCTCGTTGAGAATCTGCTGCGCTGCATTTCGAGAATCAGCACTCTCCTTTGAAACTGTTTCGACTGTCATCCCGCCAGGCTAGCGAATCGCCGATTGACGCTTTGATGAAGCGCTCTCATTCAACTGGCTGTAGTCCTGGTCCTGGTCCTGGCCTCGCCACTTCTGGCGACCGCGGCGTCAGCCCAAGATGGCGACGATGCGAACAGAAAAGAGTCATCAATGACTTCAACGGCATCGGTGGCTGGCTGGCTGCCCGATGAACCTGCCCCCTAGGACGTGGCGCGAATTCTCGACTTCATCTACCTCCAGTTCCCAAACTCCACCATCAACCAGATCGTCCGTGCTGGCGCCGTGAACCGTCATGAGCGGCCGCCTGAACCGGCCAAGATCAGCGGCGGGATCGCTGTGTCAGCGCCGAGTTCGTTGAGTTCCGCGGCAGCATCCTCGCTGACGACAGCGAGGATGCTGGTGAAAAACCATTTGACAGAACTACATGAAATATGCTGAAATCAATTCAGCTTCCCCGGCACCAATCATCCAATGCATGGAAGCACTCGTGAATTCAACCCAATCTGTCCCTGTCCCTATCACTGCTGCAGCAAACAACAAGCCAGCGGATGACACGCCGACCACCCTCATCCTCAGCCGGTGGGTCGATCCTCTCCTCGACAAGCTCGGGCACGACCCGCGCTCGCGCTACGTCGAACGTTTCTGGCTCCCGGTCCTTGGACCTAGCACCATCGTGTTCCTGCGCCACTGTGCGGACCATCTCGATCAGGCCGGAGCGTCGCCCACGGTCGAGCTTGAACTCGAGACCATTGCACGCCACCTCGGCATCGGTCACAAGGGCGGGCGCAACAGTGCTCTAACCCGCACGATCCTGCGCTCGTGCCGCTTCGGTGCCGCTCGTGCCGGACGAGGCAACAACCTCGAGCTTCGTCGCGGGGTTCCGCCGCTCAACCGCACGCAGGTCAACCATCTGCCCGACCAACTCCAGACCGAACACCGGCACTTCGTTGAGCATCACCCGCGAAACGACGAAGCGACCGTGGATCGGGTACGCCGCCTCGCTCTCGGCCTCGTCGAATGTGGCGACACGATCACGATCGCCGAAGGACAACTCGCCTCATGGAACGTGCCGCCTGCAGTGGCCGCCGACGCAGTGCGATGGGCATGGACTCACCACATTGAGCATCGTGAACAAGACCCGACTGCAGCCTAAACCCCAAAATCTGTATCATTTGCTCCCGAGATATGGGCCGCATGGGAAAAGTGTATGAGTCATCTGGGCTACAAAAAATGCCGCACAAACCAAAAAGTACTAAAGAGTGGCTAATCTCCTACCGACATGATATTTACAGTTCGCTGCCAAGTGGTTGTGAATTTCGACAACAGGGGAGTCCACCCAAAATGAGCACCACCTTTCAGTTCCTTTCCGCCTGGGTTACCAGTCGCATCGACGATGAGCGCGGCGCCAGCCTCGTTGAGTACGCCCTTCTCGTTGCCCTCATCGCCGTCGTGTGTATTGCAGCCGTGACTGCCCTTGGCTCCTCGGCCTCGACAAAGTTCTCCGAAGTAGCAAGCAACCTCGACTAATCCAGTCAAAATCTGATCGGAAGGCGGCCCTCCAAGGCCGCCTTCCGGCAGTTTTGCGTTCAAATCGTTACGGCGTGCTGAAATTGGTGACGAGGTCGGCGAGGAGACGGACACCGAAGCCAGTCCCACCTTTCGTGATCTCGCCGTCATCAGCATCACTCCATGCCGGGCCCGCAATATCTACATGGGCCCACGGAATACCATCCGCCACGAACTCTTGCAAAATCAGCCCAGCAGTGAGCGCACCGCCATGTGAAGTGCCGATGTTCTTCATATCGGCCACGGATGATTCAAACTGCTTTTTGTAGTCATCGGGCAGGGGCAGATGCCACACCCGCTCTCCGGTTGCCGCCGCTGCCGACTCAATCTGGCCGATCCAGCTCTCATTGTTGCCCATAAGACCAGCAATCTTCGGACCGAGAGCCACCATGCATGCACCGGTGAGCGTGGCCATGTCGATGATGGCATCGGGCTTCGTCTCAGAGGCCAGCGACAGTGCGTCGGCGAGAACCAAGCGACCCTCGGCATCGGTGTTGAGCACTTCGATGGTCTTTCCATTGCGAATCTTCAACACGTCGCCCGGACGAGTGGCATCCCCACCAGTCATGTTGTCGGTCATGGGGATGAAGGCCCGAACCTTGGCCTTCACGCCCAGGCCGCTGAGAACCGACATCGCACCTGCAACCGCGGCGCCGCCACCCATGTCACACTTCATCGTCATCATGCCCTGGCCGCTTTTGATGGACAGGCCGCCGGAGTCGAACGTGATGCCTTTGCCGACAAGCGCCAACGTTGCGGTGGCCTTTCCTGTCGGCGAATAGGTCAGCTCAACGAGCCGAGGCGGGTTAGTAGAACCCCGGTTCACACCCAGGAGGCCCCCAAGCTTCGCCTTCTTGATCGCTGCCTCGTCCCAAACCTTGGCGGTGAGGCCCGACGACTTGGCCATGACGCTCAAACGACGAGCAAACGCTGCCGGCGTGAGATCGCCACCAGGCTCGTTGACCAGATCCCGAGCAAAACACTGGCCGGCAGCGAGCGCTGCTCCTCGATCAAGGTCGGCTTGAGCGCGGACGCCGGAAGCGCCAGCGACGTCGACCTTGGCAAGCTTCGTCGGCTTCGCGTCGCTCTTGTAGGTCGTATAGGTGTAGGTCGACAGCGTTATGCCCTCGGCAAGAGCCTGCCGCGCGGCGCTGGCATCGAACTCGCTCGCAGGAAGAGTGACGGCGATTCGGGCGTGGCGACCGAAGCTACGTCCGATCGATGCGCCCGCGGCGCGAACAGCATTGCCATCGACATCGGCGGCGGCACCGATCCCAACCAGTGCCGAGACTCGGCCACCGTCTGGCCAGGTATGGGTCTGGCCAACCTTCCCCTCAAACCCTGCCGTCTCAAGTTGCTTTGGATCGACTCCGTTGATTCCAGCCCCAACGGCATCGCTGGTCACAATCGTGACCGCGGCCTTCGCTGCCTTAGGGGTCGAACGGCTTACGGTGAACGTGATCGTCATGTTGGGCACTGTAGCCATCGCGCCGGGGCAGACCAGACGTGCGGATGCATTGCTCATGATCTGCTCCTGTTTTTGTGGGGGATTCGGAACATCATCAGCAGGCACATCGCCGCCGGCCCTCTCTTGGCAGTCTTGTGCCAGCAGCCCTCCCTCGGTATTGACCGAACTATCAGCGGAGCAGGTTCAGCGATCAGTTTCGCTCGACTGGGTGGCTCACAATTTCGTCGTGTCAGCCTCGATGGTTGATGTCAACGACCTGGTTGCCGGTGACTATCTACTGAACCGCAAGCGGGACCGCTGCGAGACCGGCTGTCGCAGGCCTTCCCCACCAGCACCTTGTTGCGCACCATTAGGCCGGCGGCGTTGACGTTGTTGGCGAACGGGTGCGGGTCGAAACGTCGAAGCATTCGGCGGAAAATCTCAGGGAGTGAGCAATACGCGCGCGACGAGGTCCTGACCGAAACCCGTGAGAATAGCGAGGTACATGAGACCGGTGGCGGCCATGACCGCCGAGTACTCCCGTTCACGCAACGCAGCCCGTGTCACACCAACAAGAATGATCGTGGCG
>JAACCU010000135.1 GCA_009937405.1 Actinomycetota bacterium | reverse complement strand
TGTTCTTCACATTCGTATTCATGACTCTCATCCTCAATCAAAGGTAGAGAGTCTCCGCGGAACCCAGTGCAAACCAGTTTGCACTGTTGCCAGTGATCAGCCATTCGAAGGAAACGAGACGGCTGATCACTGGCCTCAGGTTGTGTGCCAGGGGTGGGTGTGAACTACGCGAGATCGAAGCGATCTGCGTCCATCACCTTGCTCCATGCGGCAACGAAGTCCTTCACGAACTTTGCTTCGCCATCAGAAGATCCATAGACGTCAGCAATCGCACGAAGGATCGAGTTCGAACCGAAGGCGAGGTCATTGCGGGTACCCGTCCACTTGGCTTCACCCGACGTGCGGTCCTTGCCATCGAACACACCCTCAGCGCCTGGCGCTGGCGACCATTCGGTGCCGATGTCGAGCAGGTTGACGAAGAAGTCGTTCGTCAATGTGCCGACACGGTTCGTGAGCACTCCGTGGTCGTCGGTAGAAACACCGAGGACACGGAGGCCGCCCATGAGCGCTGTCATTTCTGGTGCACCAAGGTCGAGGAGTTGTGCACGGTCGACGAGCAGGTGCTCGGCAACATGGCTGGCGTCGATGCCCACATAGTTGCGGAAGCCATCAGCCATCGGCTCGAGCCACGCAAAAGACTCGATATCAGTCTGCTCTTGAGTGGCATCGCCACGCCCTGTGCTGACCGCCACGGTGACGTCGTGTCCGCCGGCCTTGGCAGCGGCTTCGATAGCAGCACACCCGCCGAGAACGATGAGGTCGGCCATCGATACACCGGTGCTCGACGCTGCTTGCACGCCTTCGAGCGCGGTGAGCACACGACGCAGATTGGTTGGGTCGTTCACCGTCCAGTTGTTCTGTGGAGCGAGGCGAATTCGACCACCGTTGGCTCCACCACGCATGTCGCTTTGCCGGTAGGTGGAGGCTGAGGCCCAGGCGACGCTCACGAGGTCGGTGATGCTGACACCTGAGGCCATGATCTCAGCTTTGAGAGTCGCGACGTGGTCATCGCCAAGTGCAGTGCCGGCTGGTATTGGGTCCTGCCAGAGTTGTTCTTCGCTTGGAACCTCTGAACCGAGGTAACGAACTGCTGGGCCCATGTCGCGGTGTGTCAGCTTGTACCAGGCACGAGCAAACGCATCGGCGAGTTGATCGGAGTTGTTGCGGAACCGCAGGGCGATCTCGTGATAGATGGGATCCATCTTCATTGCCATGTCGGCTGTGCTCATTGTCGGCGCATGTGTGATCGACGCGTCGTGTGCGTCGGGCACCGTGCCGGCGAGAGCGGGGCAGGTCCACTGCTTGTGGCCCGCTGGGCTCTCCGTGAGCTCCCAGTCGTAGTCCATCAACGTTTCGAGATAGGCGTTGTCCCACTGGGTCGGGGTTGCTGTCCAGGCACCCTCAAAGCCGCTCGTGGTGGTGTGGACACCTTTGCCAGATCCGAAGGCGTTCTTCCATCCGAGGAGCTGCTGCTCCATAGGGGCACCTTCAGGCTCGGGGCCCATAAGGTCTTCAGCGCCGGCACCGTGCATCTTGCCGAAGGCGTGTCCGCCGACGACCAAGGCAACGGTCTCTTCGTCGTTCATTGCCATGCGCCTGAAAGTCTCGCGGATGTCGCGACCAGAGGCCACGGGATCGGGGTTGCCATTTGGGCCTTCAGGGTTGACGTAGATGAGGCCCATCTGCACGGCCCCGAGAGGGGTCTGCAGTTCGCGGTCGCCGCTGTAGCGCTGATCATCTAGCCAGACGTTTTCGGGTCCCCAGTAGATGTCTTCTTCTGGAGCCCACACGTCCTGGCGGCCGCCGGCGAAGCCGAAGGTCTCAAAGCCCATCGACTCGAGGGCAACGTTGCCGGCGAGGATCATGAGGTCAGCCCACGAGAGGCTGCGTCCGTATGTCTGCTTGATCGGCTGAAGGAGCGCGCGTGCTTTGTCGAGGTTGCCGTTGTCTGGCCAACTGTTGAGCGGAGCGAACCGTTGCGTGCCGGTCCGAGCACCCCCGCGGCCGTCGTGGGTGCGATAGGTGCCGGCCGAGTGCCATGCCATGCGGATGAAGAATGGGCCGTAGTGGCCGTAGTCGGCTGGCCACCATTCCTGTGAATCGGTCATGAGCGCGGTCAGGTCGGCCTTGACCGAGGCGAGATCGAGCGCATTGAACGCAACCGCGTAGTCGAAGTCGTCGTCCATCGGGTCAGACTTCGCTGAGCCTTGGTGCAAGATGTTCAGGTTCAGCTGGTTTGGCCACCAGTGTTGGTTTGATGCGCTACCGGTTGCTGTATGTGGATTGTGGATCACCGGACATTTGCTGTCGTCTGTCATGTCTGTCCCTGTCTGTCGAGGTTTGTTGGCTTGTTGGCTTGTTGGCTTGTTGGCACGTAGAAAATTCGGCCCGCTTGGGGGCTAGGCCGCACACGAGGCACAAAGGCCCCTGAAGAAAATTTCAGCCGAATCGACCACGTAGCTTGCCGCTGCGTTGGCGCCCTCGGACTGGGCCGATATGAGGGTTGGTCTCGATGCGACAACGTCGTAAATGTGGCCGCATGATTTACAGACGAAGTGGTCGTGATGCGAGACATTTGGATCGAACCGAGCGGCATTGTCGTCGATCGATACTGCCTGAACCTCGCCCACTTCGATCAGATCGTTCAGCGCTTGGTACACCGTGCGCAACGAGACGGTCGGCAGGTGCGCTCGCACTCGATCAAAGATGAGCTCAGCTGTGGGGTGCGTCGTGTTTTGATGAAGTGCGTCGAACACAGCACGGCGTTGTGGTGTGACTTTTAAACCGTTCTGCCGAAACAGGGTTGTCAACTCGTCGGGCGTTCGCACCCTTCCACTATACAACAATGCTTGCTAACTAACATTGATTGCTGATTGAACAATGAGAAACCAAGAACTCGCGTAACGATTCCCCGCTCATTCGGCTGGCGAGAACCTTCCCACCGGCCTACGACCAGCACCCCTCGTTCTCGAGCCACCCAACAACGACGAGCATAATCACGCATGGGGGACGCATCAAGACGCCCTACATCAGGAGGTGTTGCCCCTATTTCTGTCTCTAAAACCAATCGTCATGGGGCACAGTTGAGATTGGTCAAGCGGAGGCGCAAGAGTGACCGTTCGACTGAGGGGTAGAAACGGGGTGGCCAAGGTCAGGTAACGTCCGGTCAGGGATCGATGTGAGGAGTTACCAATGACTGGGAACAATGCTGGTGATCTGATCGTGGTCGGGTCGGGGATTGGTGGCTTGGCAGCAGCTATCCGAGCTCACGAGCTAGGGATGTCAGTGAGCATTGTCGAGAAGGCCCCCTACCTTGGCGGGGCGACGGCGTGGTCCGGGGGTCAGGTTTGGGTGGGCGCAAACCACGTGGCCCAACAGGCGGGCCTCGAAGACTCTGTCGATGAGACGCTCACGTATGTCGCTGCGATCGCTGCGGATCACCCCGAGCTGTTTGCCCCGGACATGGCCCGGGAGTGGATCGAAGGCGCCATCGAAGCCGCTCGCTGGTTCGAGGATGTCGGTGCCATCTCGTGGCGGATGATCCCCGGCTACGAGGACTACTACTATCCCGACGCTCCGGGATCGAGAGCGACTGGCCGCTACCTCACTGGGCAACCATTTGCGGGATCCTCGCTCGGCGATCAACGGAAGCTGATCCTCGATGCGCCGCACTGGCCGATCGGTATCACCTACGAGGAGATGTTCGCATGGGGCGGTGTGTCGGCCCGTGACCGCTGGGACACCGAACTCATGGCCGAACGCCGTCGTGACGACATCGTGACATTCGGTCAGGGCATCGCCAGTTGGTTTGCCAAAGGCGTGCTTGATCGTGACATAGCGGTGTACACCGACCAGCCCGTGACCGCGCTGATGATGACCGACGGACGCGTCACCGGAATTCGCTCGGAGGCGCCGACCGGCACGCTCGAACTCGCCGGCGACGTCATCCTCGCAACCGGTGCCCACGACTGGTCGCAAGCGTTGACCGATACCTACATCGGCATTCCCCCCGACGACGGCGGCAGCCTCACTCCGCCTTGGGTTTCGGGCGACGGCATCAATCTGGGAGTCGCGGCCGGCGCTGCCACCGCAGCTGTGCCCGGGACTGCGGCACCGATCACCCCGGGCTACCTTCTGCCCGAGCCACAATGTGAAGTCGACTCAGGGTTCCGTGGCTGCTACGAGC
>JAACCU010000134.1 GCA_009937405.1 Actinomycetota bacterium | reverse complement strand
TTGCGAGCACACGCCACCGAGATGACCGTGCCGAACTAGAGACGCTCAGTATGGCCCGCCGCGACCGCGATTGGCAGGAATGGATCGTGGCTGGTTTCCGCCGTCCACACGGCGTCGTACCCGGCCTCTTCCTGTGTGCGGGCTTGTGCGGCGATCTTCTCGATGTCGGGCGACTGCCCTAGTCCTCCGTCAACTTTCATGGTGTGAAGTTAGCGGAGGAACCTGCATCAGGTCGGCACCGGCGGGGGCGAGCCGAAAGCCGCCTCCGGCAGCCGGCGGCGGCTCGGGGACAGGTTGATCGTTGATCATCAGATGGAGGCCCATTGCCAACACGCCAAGGCCCACCGCAAACCACCACATGAGGGCATAGCTGCCTGTGGCATCAACGAGCTCGCCCCCCATCCAGGCTCCGGTGAACGACCCGATTTGATGCGAGAGGAACACGATCCCAAAGAGCGTGCCGGCATGAGTTGGGCCGAACTGATTGGTAACTATCCCTGATGTCATGGGCACGGTTGCGAGCCATAGCAGCCCCATCGATGATGCGAAAATGAGCGTCGCAGTAGTGCTGGCGGGAATGAGAATGAACGCAGCGATCACGGCCGCTCGCAGGCCGTAGATGACTGCGAGGATCCAGGTGTACGGGAGCCGCTGCCCAAGGGCACCGGCGATGAGGGCGCCGAACACGTTGAATAAGCCGATTAATGCCAGGGCTGTTGCCGCCGTCGATGATGAGAGACCGATGTCCTCGACATAGCCGGCCAGGTGGATGCCGATGAAAGTCACGTGGAATCCGCAGACAAAAAATGCGGCATTGAGCATGAGATAGGAGCGGGAGTGAGCTGCTCGTCGAAGCTCGACCCGCAGTGAACGGTCGGGCTTCTTGGTGGCCGGATCCATGACAATCGGGGTTGATCGCATGGCAGGCGCGGCGACCACGACGAGTAGCGCGACTATCCCGAGAATCAACGTTGTTCGTTCCCACGAGCCGTTGTTGAGGAGCATTCGAGTGGCCGGGATCAGCACGAACTGACCGAGCGATCCGACCGCACTGACGACACCAAGCATCAACGAGCGCTTCTCCGGCGGTGCCATCTTCCCCACTGCCGATAATACGACGGCGAAGCTGGCAGCGCCGATGGCGATTCCGCCGATGAACCCGCCGGAAAGGATGACCATCCCCGCACTGTCGGCGGTGGACATCAGCACCATGGCGACCGCGTAGAGAACACCACCGCATGCGAGCGTACGGGCTGTGCCGTAGCGGTCGCTCACAGCACCGGCGACTGGTTGTGAGAGCCCCCACAACAGGTTTTGAATTGCGATTGCGAATGAGATTGTGCCGAGATCACTGGCCGTTCCGTCCGCGATTGGATCAACGAGAAGGCCAAACGTTGACCGCACGCCCAGTGACACTGACGTGATGATGCCCCCGGCCACAACCATCCACCACAACGGGATCCGGGGTCGATGTGAGGCGGCGACTCCAGTCATGGGCTGCGACGGTACCGCGAAGCGGTGCTTGTTAGGGGTCGGTGGTTGTCGCGATCAGATTGGCGAACGCGGCTGACGCGCCGGTGGACAGCGGGCCTTTGGTCAGTTGGCGATTGTCGATCCGGGTGATCGGCATGACGTCACGAGTAGACGATGTGAGGAAAGCCTCGCTAGTTGTTTTCAGGTGTTCGATCGAAACGTCGACCTCCTCGCATCCGGTCAACTCGATGACCAGTTCGCGGGTGACGCCCGCCAGACAACCCGACGACAGCGGTGGGGTGACTAGACGTCCATCGATCTCGACAAAAATGTTGGTGCCTGTGCCTTCGCACAGGTTGCCGATCGTGTTGGGAAAGATGGCTTCCGACGCTCCGGCCTTTTTCGCCCGGGCGAGAGCGACGACGTTTTCGGCGTAGCTCGTCGATTTGATCCCTGCGAGAGCGCCTCGATCGTTGCGGGGCCAGGGCACGGTGATAACAGAGGCAGCGGAGTCCCACCCGCGATTCGGCCCGAGAGCGATGAGTACGGTCGGGCTGCTTTCGTTTCGGCCTGATCCGAGCGGACCACGGCCGGCAGTGACTGTGATTCGGACGATTCCCGCATCGGGTCGTGTCGAAAGGGAGGCATCGATTGCGGCACAGAACTCAGCATCGATCATTGGGAGGTCGAGCAGCAGGCCGGCCAGTGATCGGCGTAGGCGGTTCAGGTGCCGGGTCAACGCGAACGGCTCGCCGCGCACGACACTTGTCGTTTCGAAACATCCGTCGCCGACGGTGAATCCATGGTCCACTACCGAGAGCACGGCCTCACTCGGGGCGACGAGTTCGCCGTTCATCCACCAACGTTCGTGATCAGTCATGAGTGTCATCATGGCCTGTCGATGCTGGTCCGTTGCCTCATCATGCACCACCTAGGACTGTGGCCCCTCTGATCGAGTCAGCACAGCCCTTGGCAGCGGGTCCAGAGGGCATCGTCGATATCAACTTCGGTCGCTCGTTCGCGCCCCGCCCCTGGTAGCCGGGCTCCGGGTTGTTCGGTCACGAGCTCGGCGAGTTGTTGGAGGCGCTCGATGAACACGCCATCGGCGTGCGCAGTCGGGTCGATCACGAGATAGTGCTGTCCAATGTTGTGGGGCGGACCCTCTGGCGTCTTGAGCGGCGGGATATCGGCGCTGAGATTGGAGCCGGTGAGGGCTCCGGCCAGGATCTCAACGAGCAGCCCGATGCCATAGCCCTTGTGCCCTCCGGCCGAGAGCATCGAGCCAGCTACCGCCGCTGATGGGTCGGTAGTCGGATTCCCGGCGGCGTCGACAGCCCAGCCCTCGGGAATTGTCTCTCCTCTGGCTGCTGCCATCGTGATGGTGCCGAACGCAACCGCACTGGTAGCGAAGTCGAACTGGAAGGCGATGCCGCCTGAGCCATCTGGCACTGCCATAGCGATCGGGTTGGTGCCCAATAAGGCCTGTGACCCGCCGGGAGGCGCAACGCGCGGTGATGCGTTTGTGGCACCGATGGCGATCATGCCAGCGAATGCGAGCTGTTCGGTGAAGTAGCCGAGGGATGTTGCGGTGTGTGAGTGAGCGACGGAGAAGGAGCAGATGCCGTTGGCCCGAGCTGCCGCGACAGCGTGTTCAAAGCCGGCAGCGAAGGCGGGCTGGGCGAACCCAAGCCGTGCGTCGGCGATCACGGTGCCCGGCTTTGGCGTGGTCACGATGGGCTCAACTGTTCCGTCTACTCGACCGGTGCCGAGTTGGGTGCAGTAGCTCTCCAGGTAATAGAGCCCGCAAATCCGATTTCCATTGGATTCAGCCACCGCGGTCGCATGGGCGACATGCTTTGCGACGTTTGGCGCGGCCCCGGCAGCAACAAGCGCGGCGCGAGCAACGGACTCAATCTCTGACACGGTTACACGACTCATGGGTGGCACTGTAGGTCGCAGGACGCTGCGGGTCAGATACTGTCGCTTTCCATGAAAGTTCTCGTCATGGGTGGCACCCAGTTCAACGGCCTCGCTCTCGTTCACGAGCTCGTGGCCCAAGGTCACGACGTCACGGTCTGTAACCGTGGACGTACCGAATCCGACATCCCCGACTCGGTGCATCGGCTCGTCGCTGACCGCACCGATCACGGTCAGTTGATCCGGGTGCTCGGTGGCCAAGACTGGGATTGTGTCCACGATGTGAGCGCCTACCACCCTGAGGACGTCGAGATCATGCTCGAGATCCTGTCCGGGCATGTGGGGCATTACATCTTCGCCAGTTCGACGGTGGTCTATGGGTCGAAGAACGGGCCCATCAGCGAAGACGACGTTGACGAGCGCGGAGACACCCAGATCGAGTACGGCCTACACAAGTTGCTTTGCGAGGACCTCCTCTTCGCCGCCCACGCGGAGTCAGGGTTCCCGGCCTCGACCGTCCCGTTCTCCATGGTGCTCGGGCCTCACAATGCTCTGACTGATCGGGAGCAGCGCATGTTTCGTCGAATTCTCGACGGCCGACCGGTCCTGGTCCCCGGCGACGGCTCGACGCTTCTCCAGGTCGGCGACGTAGCCGACCAAGCGCGGGCCATGGAACAGATGATGGGCAAGGAGGTCACGTTCGGTCGCCGCTACAACATCACGGGTGCCGCCGGCATCAGTCGCAACGACTATGTGGCTGCCGTCGGCCGGGTGATCGGACGCGAGCCGGTAGTGATCTCGGTGCCGGACGAGCTCATGGAGGCGCTCTGGACCGGAAAAATGGCGGTGCAGATCGGAGCCCAGAGCGGGGGGCTCAATACGCGTACCTCGACGGCCCCTAACCCAACAAGCCCCCGCGCCATCCTGCGTACCCGTTTCATGCTGTGTCTCAACATGGTCCAACAGTTGGCACCCAACATTCATTGGTGGAACCAGGACACTGTCTTCAGCACGGACCGGCTGCGTTCCGATGTGGGGTGGGAACCCACAGAGACCACAGAATCGATGCTTGCCCGCACCTATGACTGGTGGCAGTCGAGCGACAACGCAGGCTTCGAATACGACTGGAGCACCGAGGAGCAGATTCGTTCGCTGATCGGGTGACCCGAAGCATTGGTGCTGGTGTGCCAACATTCAGGTCATGTTTCGGCGCGTCATTGCTGGTCTAATTCTCGGCCCTGCACTTTTCATCGGTTCCTTGGCATGGTCGGGTTATCTTGCTCTGCGCTCCGTCTTCGATGAAGACAGGACCGAAAAGGTTGCGGAGGAACTGCTCAGCAACGACGAAGTGTGGGCCCAACTTGCCGAGAACATCGGTGTGGCAATCTCAACCGCACTTCCTGACGATGTCACCCTCACCGAAGCACAGATCGATGCCGCGGCCCTTCGGGTGCTTGATGACGAACGGGTCACCGACCTTTTCCTTCTGGCGTTCGGATCAACTCACCGGGCATTCCTTGGCCAGGGTGATGCCCCGCAGTCACTTGACCTCGCACCAGTGATGGCTGTGGCTAGAGAACAGATTGCCGTCGTCTCGCCAACGGCTGCGGAGTCGCTCCCGGAGTCGTCGGAGTTCGTGGTGGAGTTGCCAACGCAGAGAATCCCAAACGCCAGACCTGTGAAGACGTTCCTCGAGACTTCGGTGCCGTTGATGGCGGCGGTATCGGTGGTGCTCGTATCGATGGCGTTCCTGACGACGAGCGATCGACCCTCGGTTTTGGCCAGGGCCGCCCGCTGGGCTCTCGGCGCTGCCGCCGTCTACCTGCTGTTCGGCCTTGGCGTGCCGGCCATGTTGCGCGCAGTGGCGCCAGATCAAGTCGAGGTGTTAGCCGCTCTACTCACCGCAGTTTTGCGCGAGACGCTAGTCCCGTCGATCACCCTCGGCATTGTGGGCGTGGGCCTACTGTTGGCGTCATGGGTTTGGCCCAAACGCAGCCGCCGATCTGATTCCGCGCCCCAACCCCCACCCCCAACCCCAACCCCAACCCCAACCCCCCCCGCCCCCGCCCCAAAACCGCCCGCCCCCCGGGCCACGCCCCCCGGGTCCGGAACCCTTACCCCCCCCCCCCACCCCCCCGTTCCCCCCCCGGGGGCCCCCCCC
>JAACCU010000133.1 GCA_009937405.1 Actinomycetota bacterium | reverse complement strand
TCGGGGTTGGCGCTACCGCCACTTGAGAACGCCTGGACGTGGCAAGGAGCATGCCTCGTCGCTGGTCTTGTGTTCGTTGGCCTGTCGCTCGTGGCCACGCGCCTCCTTCCTCGTCTGGATGACCAGAGAAGGCCCGATGGTCCGGGCGCTTCGACTGCGAACAAGTCGCCGCTTCCTCCGTTCATCCGTCGACTCGCGATCTACGCCCTGCTGATGGGGATGGCAAGCGGTGCCATTGGCCGATTTCTGCCTCTGTTTCTCGAAGAAGAGTTGTCGGTTTCTGCCCTATGGGCGGGTCGAACCGTGGCGGCCTCCGGCCTCATCGGGATGGTGGCGAGAATCACCGCCGCCCACATGGCGGAGCGAGGCCGACCGACTCGAATGCTCGCCCAGTTGGCGCTGATGGGGGCATGCTCTAGCGTCATGCTGGCATTGTCCACCACGGTGGGCGTGTGGGTGATTGCCCCGATGGTGCTGCTGTATGGCGTGGGGTACACGGCTTGGAACGCCGTGATCAATCTCGCCATCGTGATCAGCATGCCGAGTGAAGACGCTGGCCGAGCCTCGGGTCCTGTGATCTTCGGGTTCCTCGGAGGGGTCACAGTCGTTAGCCCCCTCGCCGGGTGGATTGTGGATATCTGGGGCACCTACGGCCCGGTGTGGTGGGGTGGTGTCGTGCTTGCGTTGGCGTCGGTATTGCTTGTCTACCGGCTACCGATGCCGCGATCAGAAGCCTCGTAGGGGCATATCTGGGCGCCGTTGGAGCCAGTTGGTGGCCGGGTAGTCGGCCACGCCGTCGATTACGTGCAGCGTGTAGGCGTGGCGGCTCACGCTTGAGGTGTTGGGTGCGCTCCAGTGGGGGAGCGTGCCATGCAGGACGATGAGCGTGCCGGCTTCAGCCTCGAGGGGAACGAGATCGCTGGCCCGATATGGCGTGTCGTCGAAGATGTCGTTGGTGGTGCCGCCGGCATCGGTCAGACGGAATCGGGACTTGACCGGGATGTGATGACCGCCGGGAATCGCCCACATGCAGCCGTTGTCGACGGTGGCGTCTTCGATGGCGACCCAGAAACCAATCACCGATTGCGGCTCGGTCCAGAGGAACGTGTGGTCGGTGTGGCACGTCACCTCGCCGCCGATTCCCGGTTGCTTGAAGATGTACATCGACTGGAGCAACTTCGGGTCGGTGATGCCGATATCGGCGACGACCTCTGCGAGTTCTGGGCGGCGGGTGAACGCTCCGAAGACCGGATCAAGGTCATGCATGGCGTGACCTAGCTTGTTCACCGCCAATGACATGGGGCGGGTCAGCGTGCCGTCAACGATCGCACCATCTTCGAAGAACCAGCGAATGGTGTCGCCGGATCCCAAGAACCAGTCGTCTTGAGCATGGCTCTGTTCTGTGGTGGAGAACACCGACGCATCACCATCGGTTTGCGGATCGATTCCCGCCAGCATCGACTCGACGTGAGCCTTCAACCCGTGGCAGTCAGTGCGGTCGTAGAATTTGGGAAGGGCCAGGAAACCGTCACGTTCCCAGTTGTTGAGTTGCTCCGCGGTCAACATGCCGTCGAGCCTACGATGCGCCCATGCGTATCACCGAAATGCACGTTCATTCTGTGGAACTCCCATACAACGGTGACGTCTATCGACTCTCGGGTGGTCGCGACTACACAAGCTTTGATGCCACGATCGTTGAGGTGCTGGCCGACAACGGTCTGAGCGGCTGGGGCGAGTCAACGCCGTTCGGCCCAACCTATGTGGCCGCCCATGCTGAGGGGGTGCGGGCCGCGATCGGGGTGATCGCGCCGGTGCTCATCGGCGAGGACCCCCGCCTGGTCGACAGCATCAATGACCGGATGGATGCGGCCCTGGTTGGTCACCGTTCAGCGAAGGCGGCGATCGACGTTGCTTGCTGGGACCTTTTGGGCAAGGCAACCGGCATGAGGGTGTGTGAGTTGCTCGGCCGAGACACACGAGAGCGTATGCCGCTCATCTCATCGATCTACAGCGGCGACCCAGACGACATGCGCGCACGTGTGGCCAACCACCGGGAGCGGGGCTACCGAGGGCATTCCGTGAAGGTCGGGACGCTTGACGGGGACGGCGGGCCCCAGCTCGATGCCGACCGGGTCTGCGCTGCTCTCGCTGACGCCCAGCAAGGTGAGTATTTCATTATCGATGCCAATGGAGGCATGACGGTTGAGCTAGCGCTCCGATTCCTCAAGCTGGTCCCCGACGGGCTCGATTTTGTGTTCGAGGCGCCGTGCGCGACTTGGCAGGAGCATCTGCGACTTCGGCAACTCACCGACCGTCCCCTTGTTCTCGACGAGCTCGCCGACAGCGACGTTGCGGCTATCCAGGCCGTGGCCAGTGGCGCCGCTGATGCCATCTCGCTAAAGGTGAGCAAGAACGGTGGGTTGACGCAGTGCCGCCGTCAACGCGACATAGCCCTCGCTGCAGGGATGACCATGAGTGTGCAGGACACGGTGGGCTCGGATCTCTCGTTCGCTGCGGTCGTTCACCTGGGGCAATCGGTACCGGCACGTGAACTGCGATGCATCCTCGACGTTCGCGACATGGTCACCACGCGAGTCGGCAATATGGATGTCACCCTGCGCCATGGCGGTGTTCTAGCGCCAGCTGGCCCAGGACTCGGCATAGAGATCGATCGCGCGGCAGTGGGCCCCCGCCTCGCTAGCTACAACTAAGCCACGCTGGGGTCTGTCCCCAGTGCCACTTCGTCAGGTCTCGCCCTTGCGATACGGCTGTCCCACCGCCATTGGCATTCTCAGGCGTTGGGCAAAGAACACCAGAACCAGGATCACGAACACTTGGGGCTGAATATCAGTCCACCATTTGGGCACGGTGTCAGCGGACAAGAACCAGTAGCCGGCGAGAAGTGCGAGCACGCCGGCGAGGATCGCGTCGCTGGTCTTTTGTCGTGATAACGCCCACAGCACAATGAAGGCAAGGGCGATGACGGCCACGAGCAATAGTGAATGCGTGGCGGTGCCTTCCAGATCACGTTTGCCGAGCGCAGTGGGGTAGCCGAACAGCAGGGCCGCGGCCATCACTCCCGTGGGGCGCCAGTTCCCAATGATCAAGGCGGCAAGCCCGATGAAACCACGTTGAAGCGTGGAGCCTTCGAGATAGATGCCGTTGAGTTCGGGTGAGGAGATGAAGGCGCCGCCAAAGCCGGCCAGAGCACCGGAGAGCAGTACGCCAATGTATTTGTAGCGAATGATGTTGATGCCTTGGCTCTCGCCAGCCTGGGGATTCTCGCCGGCAATGCGCAAGCGAAGGCCGAATCGTGTCCGCCACAGCACCCACGCTGAAAGCGGCACGAGCAAATAGGCGAGGACCGTCATCTGGCTCAGGTTGAAGGTCAGTCCCCGAGCCACGCTGGCGAGGTCGCCAACGAACCACCAGCCCTTATCAATGAACCATCCCAAAATATCCGGTGACGTCCAGCCGCCAATGTTGCCGCCCGACAGGAACGGGAAGGTGAACTTTCCGACGCCGTCTACTCCCGGGGACTGGGTGATGGAACCGCCCTCGTAGTTGGCGAAAATTTCCGATGAGAGGAAGCGGGTGATTCCCGGCGCAGCGATGATGATCGCCACACCGGAGATGATGTGGTCAACACCAAAGCTCACTGTCGCAATAGCGTGCACGAGTGCGCCGAGACCACCGCCGAGGATCCCGATGACGAGGCCCCACCAGGGGCCGTAGTTGATTGTGCCCCAAGCGCCAAACCACATACCGAGGACGAGCATCCCCTCGAGCCCGATATTGACGACCCCGGCTCGCTCGGAGAAAAGACCACCGAGACCGGCGAGCATGATCGGTACCGCCCACCGGAGCATGGCGCTTGAGGTGGTGGCGCTGGTGAGTCGCTCCGTATCGGTGAGGGACTGAACCACTGTGAGAATGAACACCCCGACCGCGGCGTAGATCATCCAGGTGAACCATGCCGGGGCTCGGTTCCAGGTGCGCTTGAGGTCGTTCATGCTGCCACCTCCGCCAGTCGAGCTGCTGCTTGTGCGGCTTCATCACGCACCCGAATTCGGCGAACGATTTCGTAACCGATGACTGCCGTGAGCAGAATCACGCCTCGCATGATGTCCACGATCTCCTTGGGAGCTGCGCCGGTAACTTGCAGAATGTCCGATGAGGCATCGAGGAACGCCCAAAGCAGGGCGCCAACAGCGATGCCGGCCGGATGGTTGCGACTAAGCAGGGCAACGGAGATTCCGTTGAACCCGAGAAAGCCCACGAAGTTCGGGTCGTAGCGCCCCTTGTCCATGATCTCGGCTATGCCGACGAGGCCGCCAACGCCACCGCTCATGAGCATCGCGATGATCACCATTCGCTTCGGGGGTACGCCTCCGGCTCGAGCGGCCAGGGGGTTGAGTCCACTGGAACGGAGGTCGTAGCCGAAGACGGTTCGGTTCAAAAGTACGTGGTAGGCGGCGCCGATAATGATGGCGATGACGAGCACCCCAGTAAGTTCTTCACTGCGGATGTCTCCAAACAACTCAGGGATGAAGTTGAGGTTGGGGATCAGGCCGGAATCGTCGATCTCTTCGGTGCCGACGCCGACTACCGAGATCTCGCCCTCGGCCTGCCATGAGCGCACCAGCCAGGCGATAATGCCAAGGGCGATGCCGTTGAGCATGATCGTGGAGATCACGATGTTCACGCCGCGCTCTGTGTTGAGGGCACCGGCGACCCCGGCCCATGCGCCTCCCACAGCCATCGCCACGATCAAGATCAAGCCGATGTGGAGCACGGTGGGTAGTGCGACTGCGCCACCAACGTAGGCGGCGAAGATCGCTGCCATTCGGTACTGGCCTTCAACGCCGATGTTGAAGATGTTCATCTTGAACCCGACTGCGGCCGCTACTCCTGAGATGTAGAGCGGGGTGGCGCGGTTGATCATCGAGACGGATGTCTCAAGCTTCGCAGCATGTTTGAGCATGTCGCCATAGGCGGTGATTGGGTTGCTGCCGGCGATCATCAAGATGAATGCCGAGGCGATCACTGACAACACGACAGCACCGACGGGGGCGGCGAACTGCATCATCAGCCGCCGGGTGGTTGATTGCTCCGTCATGAGCCCACCTCCTCGTCAAGTGCCGCGCCTGTCATGAAACTCCCGAGCTCTCGTGGCGTGATGGCGGCTGGGTCGACTTCAGCTACGAGTCGGCCCTTGTACATGACGATGATGGTGTCGGAAAGACCGATCAGCTCTTCAAGATCCGCCGATATCAGCAGTGTCGCCATTCCGGCGCTGCGAGCGTGGCGGATCTCATCCCAGACGGCAGCCTGAGCGCCGACGTCGATGCCTCGGGTCGGGTGAGCGGCGATGAACACTTCGGGGGATGCACTCATCTCCCGCCCGATGATCAGCTTTTGCTGGTTGCCGCCGGAGAGAGCGTGGGCACTCACGTCGATGTCGGGCGTACGGACGTCGAACTGTGCGCGAATGTGCTCCATGCGCTCGCGTGCGCCGGCGCGGTTGAACCAGGGACCAGAGGAGAACGGCGCCTTGGTCTGATGCCCGAGTGCAGCGTTGTCCCAGAGCGGTGCAGCAAGCAGGAGGCCTTCATGATGGCGGTCTTGGGGTACATAGCCGATGCCGGCTTCACGGCGGTGGCGCACCGAGGCGTGGGTGATGTCGTTGCCAAGCAGGGAGATTGTTCCTGCGTGTACTCGGTCAGTGCCTACGACGGCATTGACCAACTCGGACTGCCCGTTGCCTTCGACCCCTGCGACACCGACGATCTCACCGCGGTGGACAACAACCGAGACGTCGTCGATGGCTGGGCGATGATCGTCGTCGAGCACGGTGAGGGATTGGACCTTGAGAGCAACCTCGTCGGTCACCGTCGACTCGGTGGTTTCCGGCGTGGGAAGTTCGGATCCGACCATGAGTTCTGCCAGATCAGCGGTGGTGACGTCTCCTGGCTTTACCGTGGCGACGGTGCGGCCTTGTCGAAGAATGGTGATCGTGTCCGAGATCTCCAACACCTCTTCAAGCTTGTGGTCGATGAAGAGAATGGTGGTACCGGCGGCTTTGAGCTCGCGCATATTACGGAAGAGTTCGTCGACTTCTTGAGGCACGAGCACCGCTGTCGGCTCATCGAGGATCAGGATCTTGGCGCCTCGGTACAGAACCTTGATGATCTCTACTCGCTGACGCTCGCCAACTTCGAGGGTTTCGACCAGATCATCGGGGTCGATGGTGAGGCCGTAGGCATCGCCGACCTCGCGGAGGTGTTCTTTGCCGGCGGCGATATCGATCCGATTGCCGCTCTTCATCGGCTCGGCGCCGAGAATGACATTTTCGAGCACCGTTAGCTGAGAGGCGAGCATGAAGTGCTGGTGCACCATGCCGATCCCGGCGTTGATGGCCTCGCCTGGGCTGGCAAATTTCACAGCCGCACCGTTGACCTTCATCTCGCCTTCATCGGCGGGCTGCATGCCGTACAGGATCTTCATGAGGGTCGATTTGCCGGCACCATTTTCGCCGCAAATCGCGTGGATCTCACCTGCATCGACGGCCAGGTTCACATCATCGTTGGCGACAACGCCGGGGAACCGCTTGGTGATCCCGGTCAACTCGATGGCCAGCGCCATGAAGAACTCCCCCTTGCAACACCCGCTCGAGAAAAAGACAGCGAGGCCGGGAATGTATCCCGGCCTCGCTGCTCTCGTCACATGGAGGAGCGAATCATTTGGATCCGCTCACCGCATGTGTCGTTTGTACTGCTCAGTTGATCAGGCCTCAGCCGGGTCGGTCGGCACAACGATGGAACCAGAGATGATGCCAGCCTTGAACTCTTCGAGTTGGTCAGTGATGTCATCGATGAAGCCACCGGTGGTCGAGTAGCCAACGCCATCAACCGAGAGATCGTAACGCTGCTCGCCGGGACCAAAGGAGCCGTCGAGGTGAGCCTTAATGATCTCGAACACGGCATTGTCGACACGCTTGAGCATCGAGGTCAGCACGTCCTCCTGAAGCTCGGCGTCAACGGTGTTGTATTGATC
>JAACCU010000132.1 GCA_009937405.1 Actinomycetota bacterium | reverse complement strand
TGCAACCTGGGTGATCGAACCCCGCTGGGTGCCAACGGCGAACGCCGCCACCGCAAGACTGCCGAAAACCCCCGATGCAAGCGCCACGATTCGCACACCGCGCACGGGGAATCGTGGGATATTTTGTTGCGAAGCCACGACAAAGAGCAGGACGAGCGCGACGCTTCGTTGGGAGACAGCCGGCCAGACACCGGATGCCTCGCTGGTGCCGGCGAGGAAGGTGAGCGCCGAGCCAAACAGCGCGCCGGCGATGAGTCCCCACAACAGGCCGACCTTCACCGCCGAGCCGAGGTCAGGCGAGAACGACGACAGAACGATTCCGACTAGGCCGACGACGACGCCAACGATCACGAGCCCCTGCAGTTCAGCGCCGGTGAGGACATCGAACCCGATCGGGAGCAAGGTCGAGACCAGGGCAGCCAGAGGTGAGACCACGGCTGGCGACGAGTGCGCCAAGCCGTGAAACATTGCCATCAGCGCGAACCCGACGGTCAACCCCGACGCCGCACCGAGGCCGACGTCCTCAATCCGAAAAGCGCTCGGTACAACGGTGAGCAACAGAGCGGCCATGACCACGCCACCAACCAACATCCCCAACACCACTGTCAGCGCATGTTGTCGGCGCGTCGCAAAGCCGCCCAGGAAATCGCTGGTGCCGATGCCGAGTGCGAAACAGAGCCCAAAGACGATCGACATCGGCGGGAGTCTGTCAGCGATCCGAAGAAAGAGCTACTGTCCCGCGATCACTGGAGGCGATATGAGCAACATCGACGATCAGCAACGCCTAATGAACGGCATCTATTGGTATGGCATCCCGACGCTGTTTAGATGCGAGTGGGATGCGGACCCGGCCAACGCCGACATCGGTTTGGTGGGCGTGCCCCACTCGACGGGCAACGGCACAACCCAGCGAGATCAACACCTCGGCCCGAGAGCCGTGCGCAACGTATCGGCCATCGGCCGCCGAGTCCACAACCATTTCGGTATTGACCCGTGGGAAATGTGCCGGGTCCATGATCTGGGCGATGTGCCTCTGAGCGAAGGCAACAACAACGAACGGTCGATCGAAATGATCACCGATTATTACCGGACGCTCGACGCGGCCGGGTGTCGCCCCGTCTCAATCGGCGGCGACCACTCCATCACTGGCGGGATCCTTCAGGCCCTCGGCGGCGCAGGCGCACAGATCACGGGCGGCGAGAAAGCGTGCCTTCTGCACTTCGATGCCCACACCGATGCATTCCACAACATCCCCCATTTCATGGGCGCGGTGAAGTCGGCCGCCCACTGGGCGAGCTATCTCGTCGAAGACGGTCATGTCGACGCCGAACACAGCGTGCAGGTCGGGATTCGGGGCAACACTCGGAGCCTTGAATGGCTCGAACCGTCATATTCGCTTGGCTACGAAGTCATACGAAAAACCGACTATGACGAGATGGGGGCCGAGCGGGTGATGGAGATCATCGATGAACGCATCGGCGATCGACCGCTGTACATCACCTTCGACCTGGACTGCCTCGACCCGACCGTGGCTCCTGGTGTCGCGAACATCGAGGCGGGCATCGAAGGGTTCGGAATGGATCAGGTGATGGAGTTGCTGCGGTCGGTACGCGGCAAGAACATCATCGGCGGCGACGTGGTCTGCCTCATGCCCACTGTCGACTCGCCAAACCAGATCACCTCATATCGATCGATGTCACTGATGTTTGAGATGATCAGCCTGATCGCGGATCGCCACCATGGAGACAGTTCGTGAACCACTACGACACTCGACTCGACAGTAGACGGGCGCTGGTTACGGGCGGCGGTTCGGGCATTGGCGCCGCTATTGCCGCAACGATGCGGGCGGCCGGAGCGGACGTGCGGACATGCGACGCCAACCCAGACAGCGAAGCCGACCTCATCTGCGACATCAGCGACGACACCGCTGTTGCCGCCATGTTCACGACACTCGATGCGGATCTCGGCGGGCTCGACATCTGTGTCAACAATGTGGGCCTCGCCGGGCCGACCGGGCCGGTCGAGGAGCTCAACCCCGCCGAGTTCGACCAGTGCGTGCAAGTGAACATCGGTGGAACGTTCCGCGTCACCCGCCATGCGGTTCCTCGGCTGCGAGCCGCAGGAGGCGGGTCCATCATCAATATTTCATCAACGGCCGGACACTTCGGCTATCCGTTTCGCTCCCCTTATGCCGCGTCGAAGTGGGCGATTGAGGGGCTCACCAAAACATGGGCCATGGAGATGGGGCGGTTCAACATTCGCACTAACTGCATTGCCCCGGGCACGATCGCCGGTGAGCGTATGGCTGGCGTAATGGAACGTGAAGCAGCGGCGCTCGATGTGGCGACGGCGGTGGTGAAAGCCGGCTATGAGGATCAGGTCTCGATGCGCACGTTCATCGATGCAACCGACATCGCCGCCATGGCCGCATTCATGTGCACCGATGCGGCCCGGTTCATGAACGGTGAAATCGTGAGCATCGACGGCAACACTGAAACGCTACGTACGAGCTGGCCCGATGAGGTGCGAGTCCATTCTGGAATCGATTTCTAGCTAGTCGGCGTGTTTGGCGATGACTTGCTCACCGAACGCGGCCATTGAGGCGTGCGTGTCCTTGCGATGCACGAAGGCGGGGACCATCATCCGGTCCATCCCCCAGGATGCGGCCTCTTCGACGGCTGCATCGGGATCGTCGCCGAACAGGTCACGGTGGCCGCTGGTGAACTCAATGTCTTCCGGGTCGCGCCCGTTGTCGACTGCGGTTTGGCGACAGATGTCGAAGAGTTCAGAAATATTGCCGTTGGCCGGGTAGAAGCCGTCGCCCATGCGACCAGCGCGTTCGGCCGCGGCACGACTATGACCGCCGATATGAATCGGCACGCTCCCATTAGCAGGCTTCGGGTTCGACGAAATATTGGCGAAGTTCACAAACTCGCCGTCGAACGTGACGTCGTCAGCGGCCCAGACCTGACGCATCGCATCGGCGTACTCCTCGGTGCGCGGGCCGCGCCGAGGCCATGACACATCGAGAGCATCGAACTCTTCTTTCAACCATCCGATGCCAATGCCAAGCTCTACCCGGCCGCCTGACATGGCATCGAGGGTGGCTACCTCCTTGGCATAGGTGAGCGGGTGACGCTCGGGCAGCAACGAGATGCCGGTTGCTAGCCGGAGATTGGTCGTGACCGCTCCGACCCAGCTCAGCCAAACAAGCGGATCTGGGATGGGGTTCTCGCCCGAGCCAGGCATCTTGCCGTCAGGGGCGTAGGGGTATTCCGACTCGTATCTCTCGGGGTAAACGATGTGCTCCACCGTCCAGACGGACTCGAATCCGGCGGCCTCAGCTGCCAAGCCAAGCTCCTTGGCCCCAGCGCCTGACGCAAACTTCATAGTGTTGGCGAATCCCAGTGCGAATTTCATGAGTGCATCTTGCCGTGGCTCGATCCTTTTTGAATAAAGAGTTCACGTAGACGTATGAATGAAATACCCCAATCCCCCACCATCTGGTCCAGCCGAGCGCTGCTCTCGTATTGCTCCTGTTTGGTACTGGACCGCAAACTCCTTCACAATGCAGGGATCGAAGTTGTCGATGCTCGACGAGGAGCGCAACACTCGCGTTCAGGATTGAGTCATAGTGCGAGACTAGGCAGATGTTCACGTGCCCCACAGTCGAAACCCAACGGCTCATCCTCCGTCCTTTCGGCGAGTCTGAAGTGATGGCAGCACCACACATCGACGACTCGTTTGACCGAAACGTTGCCGGGCGCAGCACCGCCGTATGGCGAGGGCAGCGGGTTCTTCGCAAATCCGGCATCTGGCGCCTCCCCCGGTGAGCGACTCCCGCGAACGCTACGTGACATTGCTTCAGGGGTGTCTGACTCGGGAGCTCTTCCTCGACGAGGAAACTCACGACATCTCCCGTTCGGAATGGGAACCGCTCGTTGGCTCCGGGCTCCGCGACGCAATGCGGGAGAAGCACTGGCGAATCACCCGTCTGGGGGGCGACGTCCACAAACGAGACACCGGGAACGACTGGCCGCCAACGGCTGAAACGATGGTCGGTCGCCAGCGACTGTCCAATGTTCGAGCCTGCGTCGAGTCGGTGCTCAGCGACGAGGTTCCCGGCGACCTGATCGAGACCGGCGTGTGGCGAGGCGGTGTCACCATTCTGATGCGCGGGATCCTCGCCGCCTGGGGTGATATCGACCGGCGCGTCTGGGTCGCCGATTCCTTCCAGGGTCTTCCAACACCCGATACCGAAGCGTTCCCGGCGGATGAGGGACACGACCTCTCGGGCGTCGCCACCCTCGCGGTTTCTGCCGAGCAGGTGCAGGCCAACTTTGCCCGCTACGACCTTCTCGATGATCAGGTGCAGTTTCTTGAAGGCTGGTTTCGAGACACCCTGCCTACCGCCCCGATCGAGCACCTCGCCGTGCTGCGCCTTGACGGCGATCTCTACGAATCGACGATGGACGCACTCGATGCGCTCTATCCCAAGGTGTCGATTGGCGGGTACGTCATCGTCGACGACTATGGCGCCTGGGAACCGTGCCGCAAGGCGGTCGATGACTATCGACGCGCCCACGGGATCACCGACGAGATCGTGAAGGTCGACTGGACCGGCGTCTACTGGCGGCGCACATGAACACGTACTACGACCTCCTCGCCAAGATTCACAAACATCTGCGACCAAAGCTGTATGTCGAGATCGGAGTGCACGAGGGCCACTCGCTTGCGTTCGTGCAGCCGGGGACTCGAACCATCGGCGTCGACCCCGAACCCAAGGTCGCCGAGCCGCCGAACGATTGCACGATCGTGGCATCCACCAGTGATGACTTCTTCGCCGACCCTCGAGCGCTGGCCGGTGAACGGATCGGCCTCGCGTTCGCCGACGGACTTCATCTGTGGGAGCAGACTTTGCGTGACGTCGCCAATCTTGAACGCCACTCCTCTCCCGATGGCACGATTCTGATTCACGACTGCAACCCAATCGACGAGATCACATCCGCTCGAAAGCGCACCACGGTCGTCTGGTCAGGCGATGTGTGGAAGACCGTCGTCGCTCTGCGGCGCTACCGGCCTGACCTGTCTGTGAGCACTGTCGACGTGGAGCCCACTGGTCTTGCGATCGTCACCGGTCTCGATCCGGGGAGCACCGTTTTGCACGATCACTACGACAAAATCGTCGCCACCATCGACGAACTCACCTACGCCGACATGGAATTTGGCGATCGCACTGAGCTTCTCGGGCTGATTCCCGGCGAGTGGGCACTGACGGAAGCCATCTTGTCGTCTAACCTCCCGTCGTTCTGATTGAGTAACGCCACAACAGCAGGAGAATCTCATGCCGCAGACCGTCAAGGGCGTTGTCGCCATGACCAAAGGCGCTCCGGTGACCATCGAGAACGTGATCATTCCCGACCCGGGGCCGGGTGAAGCCGTCGTGGCCATCCAGGCCTGCGGCGTGTGCCACACCGACCTTCACTACCGTGAAGGCGGCATCAACGATGAGTTCCCGTTCCTGCTCGGCCATGAGGCCAGTGGGCTTGTCGAGTCCGTGGGCGAGGGGGTCACCGATGTTGAGCCTGGCGATTTCGTGATCCTCAACTGGCGTGCCGTCTGCGGCCAGTGCCGTTCATGCCTCAAAGGCAAACCTCAGTTCTGCTTTGCCACCCACAATGCCGAGCAGAAGATGACCCTCGAAGACGGCACCGTCCTCTCACCGGCCCTCGGGATTGGCGCATTCGCCGAAAAGACGCTCGTCGCGGCCGGCCAGTGCACCAAGGTCGACCCATCCGCATCACCGGCGGCAGCCGGCCTGCTCGGCTGTGGCGTGATGGCCGGCATCGGCGCGGCCATCAACACCGGCGGCGTGACCCGAGGAGACTCGGTCGCTGTATTCGGTTGCGGTGGCGTGGGCGATGCCGCGATCGCCGGTTCAAGGCTGGCCGGCGCCTCGGTCATCATTGCCGTTGACCTCGATGACCAGAAGCTCGAATGGGCCAAAGGCTTCGGCGCCACCCACACGATCAACTCCAAGAATGAGAACGCGGTCGAAAAGATCCGTGAGCTCACCGGCGGCAACGGCGTGGATGTGGCCATCGACGCCATCGGCCTGCCCGAGGTCTACAAGCAGTGCTTTGAGGCTCGCGATCTGGCCGGCACCGTCGTCCTCGTGGGTGTGCCCCACCCCGACATGGTGCTCGAGTTGCCGTTCATCGAAGTCTTCGGCCGCGGCGGTGCCCTCAAGTCGAGTTGGTACGGCGACTGTCTGCCCAGCCGAGATTTCCCCATGCTGATCGATCTGTACCTCCAGGGCCGTCTCGACCTTGATGGGTTCGTCAGCGAGACAATTGCGCTCGACGGTGTCGAAGAGGCCTTCCACAAGATGGAGCGCGGCGAAGTGCTCCGCTCTGTGGTGGAAATGTGATTCGCCGATGAGTATTGAGCTCGTCACGACCGATGGTCTCTTCGCACTCGACGGCGGCGAGTGGGAGGTCACCAACAACATCTGGCTCGTCGGCAACGACAGCGAAGTGATGATTTTCGACGCCGCCCACGACCATCAGCCGATCGTCGACGCAGTCAACGGACGACGGGTCACGGCGATCGTTCTGACCCACGGGCATAACGACCACATCAACGCAGCCGTAGCGCTGCGCGACGTAGTCGACGCGCCGATCCTGATGCATCGCGACGATCGAATGCTTTGGGACGACGTCTATCCCAACTCGTCACCCGACGGCGACGTGGTGCCCGGCACCACGCTCAGTGCCGGCGGCCACATGGTCGGCATCATCCACACGCCAGGCCACTCACCCGGATGCTGCTGCTTCCACGACGTGGCCGCAGGACGAGTAGTGAGCGGTGACACGCTTTTCTGTGGCGGCCCCGGCGCGACTGGACGCAGCTACAGCGACGAGCCCACAATTCTGCGTTCGATCCGGGATCAGCTGCTCACGCTGCCAGGCGACACGATCGTGCACACCGGCCATGGCGACAGCACAGTCATCAGCGATGAACGCGAGCGTGTCCTCGACCGGATCGCAGAGCTCGGAGTCGACTAGCTCTCGGTCGGACGATCAATGGTGAACAGGTCGGTGGCGTTGCTGTACCAGTTTCCGGCATGACGGCCAATCGCGTTGAGTTCTCGCTGATCGATTCGAGTCCCGTCGAGTAGTCGATCAGCAACATGGATCATGACCGCTTCGCCGATGACGAGGTAGTTGCCGGCGTTCTCGGTGCCAATGTGCACAATGTCGATGACTCGGCATTCCATGGTGGCCGCTGCCTCTGCCACCCGACAAGGACCGATCTCGACGGACGCCAGCTTGGTGATGCCCGCGTGCTCGAACTCGTCCTCATCGGCGGGGATCATGGCGGCCGTTTCGTTCATCGCCACCACCGTCTCCGCGGTAACGATGTTGACCGTGAATTCGGCGATCTCACGCACATTGTCAAGTGTGTCTTTGCGGTTACCGCCACCCGGCGAAAACACAACGTGAACAGGATCGCCGCTCATCACATTGAAAAACGAGTACGGGGCCACATTGTCGACACCTGCCGCTGACACCGATCCGATCCACCCGATCGGACGAGGCACGACAAGTCCAGTTGCCAACTTGTAGCCGTCCTGGGCTGGGATGTCGGCCACACGAAACGATGTTTGCGGTTCAGTCATGAAGTCTGCAAACTAGTCTCGTTCGACCAGATCGATCGTGGTCAGGTCGTCGCCAATAATGATTTCACCATCGAAATGTTGGGCCGCCATCGACACCCACTCCGGGTACTGGTCGGGCCGGGGTGCCGGGACCATGTGCGTTAGCACCAGTCGACCTACCCGGGTGCGGGCGGCGGTCTGCGCTGCATCAACGACCGACGAGTGGTAGTCGAGGATGTCGTTGAAGCGCTGGTTCGGAATTTGCTTCACCAGGTCGTCACGGACCACCGTCTGGACATAGGCGTCAGCGCCACCACACATTTCGTCCACACCAGCACACGGAATGGTGTCGCCGGCCAATGCCACGACATAGTCGCCATGCTCGAATCGATAGCCGATGGACGGCTCCACCGGCTCATGGGCAGTTCGATGAACACTCACGGTGGACGTGCCGACCTCGAACCGATCACCGGGTTCCAACTCGACGACCTCCACCATTGGTTCCCAGGTGAGGTCCTTGTGGTGGGCGATCCGGTAACCAATATCTGGAGCGAGGGCCGCCATCGTGTGGCGCACAAAGTCAGCGATCCCAACGGGCCCCCAGATCCGCAGCGGTGTCGGGGCCTGCGACATGATCCAGTACGTTGTGATCACGTCGTTGAGATCGGTGACGTGATCGCTGTGGAGATGAGTGACCAGAATCCCGGCCAAGAAGCCGGGAAGTGAACCCGCCCCGGCCATCCGCATGATGCAACCTCGCCCGGCATCCACCAAAACATGTTCGAGGTCGCCAACTTTCAGCAAGGTGGATGGGCCAGCCCGATTCGGATCAGGAATCGGCGACCCGGTCCCGAGCAGCACGATCTTCATGAGTCGCTGACCTCTAGTTTGGCTTCGTTGGCAAGTATCCGTTGAACCATCAATCGCGCCACCATGGGCGCCGCGTTCTGGTTTTGCCCGGTGATGAGATCACCATCTTCCACCACATGGTTGGCGAGCACATCTCGGCGCCCGGTCACAGACTCAAACCTGGCACCCAGGCGGCGCAACTCGGTCTCAGGATGTTGCGGCGTAGACGTTATGCCGAGCTCCCGGACCTGCTTGTCGGTAACGGCTGTGAGCCGACGTCCTTCTACAAACGGGCGCCCATCGGCGTCGACAGCCTTGAGGAACCCAAGTGGGCCGTGGCACACACCACCGAGCACTGCGCCTGCGGCTGCTGCCGCAGAGACCTGGGCACCAACCGTCTCAGAAATTCCGAGATCGAAGGCCGCACCCCAACCGCCGGCGAAGAAGACGATGTCGTAACCCTCGACATCGATCTCACCGATAGCAAGTGATTGGCGACAAAGATCCTTGGCCTCATCGTCGGCCAAGAAGCGATCGTCGTGCTCGCTTCGCATCACCGGACGGAATGACTTGGGGTCGAAGGGAATGTCACCACCGCGAGGTGAGGCGATATCCACACGAATTCCGGCATCGATGAACACGTAGTACGGGGCCGTCAACTCTGACGCAAACACCCCAGTCGGCTTCCCGAGCTCGAGAGTGCCGTGGTTCGTGGCCACGATCAATGCCCGTCTACCTGTGGCGTCGATCGCTGTGGCTTCAGGATCATCCGGGTGCACGCCGAGTCGCTGAACCAGCTTGCGTAAACGCCGAACCGGGGCCAGAGGCTTCTTTCGCTTCGGCGTCGCCCGTTCGGGTCGGGTTGCGTAAGGCCACGGCTCGTTGCGATCCGGAACGCTGGCGGCCCGCTTTGCTTCCATGGCGTCAACGACCGCAGCCAGCGTGCCGGCATGATCCGGCGAGAGAGCCAGGTTCGTGGCCTCCGACGGATCGGCATCGAGGTTGTAGAGCTCCCACTGGTCTGGGATCGGTTCACTGCGATATCGGGGTCCACCCGGCGTGCGAGCCGAGAGATGACGCACGCATGGCTCCGACCAGGTGGCCGGGTCATCAAAGGTGCGGCCAACTTTCCAAAGCACGCCCTCGTGACGGACCACAAGCGCTTCGATGTTGGTGGCAGCGTGGGCCGGGATGCGTATCTGAAGCGGGAATGGAGGTTCGAGCTGACCCCGCTGACGAGCAATACCCGAGGCGGACCCGTCGCCCTCCATTATGTTGTCTCGGGTGATCAGGTAGACGCCGTCGTGAATGGCCGCAGTAGAAGGGTCGGCCACGACACCGCTGAGATCGCGCCCGGGAAGCGGGTGGACCTCACGATGACGGCTGGCCAACTCGCGTGCCACGGCACTCACATCGACACCGGCGAAGCCAAGCATCGTGGGCAGAAGATCAACATGGCTCGTGGGCGCATCCTTGACCGTTGCGGCGGTCGTGGCCTCCGGACCAATCCGGGCGATCATGAACGGCACACGAACCGCCTCGTCATAGAGCTGGTACCACTTTTGATGCATGCCACCGTGCGAGCCGAGCATGTCGCCGTGGTCAGCACTGAAAACGAGGACGGCATCCTCGGACCCGGTTGTGACGGCTTGTCTCACCCGGTCGATCGGGCCGTCGACGTCATGATGCATTCGGTAGTAGGTCTGCCGATAGTCGTCGAGGTTGTTTTCATAGGCCCGGCGAACGATCCGAGAAGGGCCATAGGCGGAGTAGTAGGCGTCTCGAAACGCACTCTGAACCGCGGGCTTTGTCCTCAGTTCCTCATCGTCGGTCGGAGCGGGTGGTATCGCCGGTGGTTCGGCGACCGACGGCGGGAACGGCTTGCCACGGCGCATGAAAAGCGGCCACAGCACGATGTCATGAGGGTTGACGAACGAGCACACGAGTAGGAACGGCTTTGCCGCCTCGCCATCGCCAGCAGCACGCCGCTCATAGCGATCAGCGAGCCAGGCCACGACCCGGTCGGCAATGAGAGGGTCACGGACATAGCCGGAGTCGGATTGACGGCCACCGTGCGGCTCTGGGCCTACCCAGCCCGAGAACCCGAACTCGTCCAACGGGTTGGCATCGAGATACACCTGCACCGCCTCCGGGATCACCGTACCGTCGTCGGTGTTGGTGGCTAGCCGTTGACCGTCAACCATCAGGTCGGCATGACTCGCGTGCCACTTGCCGTCGTAGTGCGTGTCATATCCGGCAGCGCGAAACCAGTGGCCCATCGTCGGCACCCCATCGGGTTGGAGCCAACGCATGCGAGTGTCGTCGTGCATTTTGCCCAGACCATTGGTCTGGGTCACGCCATGAACATCAGGGTAGTGGCCAGTCAGCATCGACGGTCGACTCGGCACACACGCCGTGGCCGCCACATAGTGGCGTTTGAAGTCGACCCCATTGTCTGTGAACCAGCGCCGACCGGGAAGGTGGTCACGGCGCCAGGCCGTGACCACGTCGGGCTCATAGCCAGGGGCAGCGCGTTCTTCGTCGGTGAGGATCACGATGACATCGGGCCGGCTCATCGCTTGGCTCCGATCTTCTCGGCCTCGACAGCGAGGCAGTCGAGCAGAGAACTGTTCGTGGCCCCAATCCGGCGCGCCGCCACTGCAGCGGCAGCCTTCATCGGTGGCCGCGGTCCTGGCTCGACGACTGCGGTGAGCGAGACTGAGGTCGATGCTCCCTGGTCATCCAAGACCCATCGGTTGACTGCGGAAGCGATGATCGGCGGAAGTCCCTCGAGTTCGTAGGCAAGTATCTTCTCGGGTTCCCATTCTGTGATCCGCTCGAGCAGGATGGTGCGCCCAATCGCCACCCTTCGCATCGTGCCGACCCCTTCACTGGTCTGCGTCATCGCGCTGCTGTGGGTGATCACGGGTGCCCAGTTGGCTAATCGAGCAAAGTCGGCGAGCACCGACCAGACCGCGCTAGCCGGGGCGGCAATAGAACGGGAGTGGAGAACTTCGGTCATTGGATGTCCTTTGGGGAGAAGAGACGGGTGAGGCTGTCAACAAGGGCCGAGCGGACACGTGCGCTGCCGTGATCTGCCCTCATGAGATCGATTGTCTCCATGGAGGTCAACGCCGATACCGCCAGCACAGTCGTCGACCCCTGAAGTTCGAACTCGACCGCGAAATGAGCAGCTATCGGACGGCGTAACACGTCTCGGTGTGTCACGATGTGTTCTGCCAGAACCGGCTGGTTGGGTGCACGCATCCGTGCCACCCGTGCCACCGGGGCGGTGGCATCGTGCAAG
>JAACCU010000131.1 GCA_009937405.1 Actinomycetota bacterium | reverse complement strand
GTCGTCTTCGGCCATGTCGTCTTCGGCCATGTCGTCTTCGGCCATGTCGTCTTCGGCCATGTCGTCTTCGGCCATGTCGTCTGAGCCGGCATCATCTGAGCCGGCATCATCTGAGCTGGCATCATCTGAGCCGGCATCGGTTTCGTCGTCGCCGCAGGCGGCGGCAATGAGCGAAAATGACAACAAAATTGCCAATATGAGCAATAGACGCTTACGCATTGAACCCTCCAGTTACACCCGGTATCGGGTGGGGTAATCGTTTGTCCGAGCCGCGTGTCAGCATCGGATACAGACCTCGGATCGTAGCTTGTTCGTCCGCAATATGCGTAGAGAACCGCCGTGCTGTTATCGGCGGCAAGTCACATCGAGTTTGACGTCAGTAGAAGACGCAGCGGCTCCGGTGCCTCAGAATCGACTTATAGATCGGCTGTGCGCCGGTGTTCCACAGAATGTTGTCGAGCGCTGCGGTGGTGATTGGCTCGCCTCGGTCACGAACCTCAGCCGTGAGAAGTTCAACCGCATGGAGGCCACAAGCCCGGATCTCAACCTCTTCGACGGAGCCGATCGGGATGTCCTCGACTGCCTCGATCCTGGATAGGAGCTCCGGGCTGAACTGTAAAATGTTGTTCACTCGCAACACGTGAGGGACGAGATTGTCTGCGAACATTGTGACCCGGTGAAGATCGTCGAACCGGCCCGGCCCCTGATGTTCGAAGGTCACGGCGAGATCTTGCACCGTAATTTGAGCCCGCTTGTAGAGAAGGACTGTGCCCGCAGGGTGTTGGTGCACGTCGTGGTAGAAGGGCATCTCGTCGAGCATCTCCACGAGAGCGGCGGCAGAGCCATCGGCGGCCTCAATCACGGACAAGAAGGTCCCGTCTCCGGTCCTGTCGACAAATGCAGCCAGATCGTGAAGAGCAGTAATAAAGAGTTCCATCAACTCGTGGGCAGGACCGCCATCGAGGATCTGGTTGAAGATGGCGGCCGCATCGTCCAGGGTGAGGTCCCCAAGTCGTGCCGCCGTGATTGCACCTGTGTCCGCGACGAAGTCCCGGAGGCTGGCGGCGATGGTGTGATAGCCGGACATGCCCGGACGCTTCTGGAGGTGCGGGAAGTAGCCGCTACCGAAGTTGATGGCATCGAGCGACATCACGAATGCCGCGGTGGACTCTGCGTGGCCCAGCGGTCGTTGGCCAGGGTCGTTCGGCGGTAGCTCGAGGTCTAGTCGATCGGCGAACGGTGCGATCTGTGTCTCGTCGATTGTGACGTGCGTGCTCTGGGCGGCAACGGCGGCGCAGGAGGTGCGGATGCGGTCGAAGATGTCAGGCATCTGAGGCCGTGTACGACGCAGCGCGAGTGACTTCGGCGATCCTGAGCTCGTACCAGGCGTACCAGTCGCTTCTACCGGCAACCTGAGCGTCGAGATGCTCAGGATGGGCTCGCCATGTTTCAATTGATTCGTGGTCACGCCAATAGGAAATGGTGATGCCCGTCTGGTCTGCGGATCGAATCGATTCGATCCCGAGGAAGCCATCGATCGTCTGGGCGAGTTCGAGCATGCGGGCCGCGGTTGTGTCGTAGGCCTGATCGTTGCCGGGAGCGCGCCGATTCGTGAACAGGACCGCAAGATACGGGGGAGGGGGAGTAGTGGCCATCGCTGAACTCTAGATGTTGCGTGCCGTGCGGCTGGGGCCGGACGCCTCGCCGAGGCTCTTGCACTACTTGGGCAGGCGGCACGCGTCGGAAGACCCCGGGAGTTTGTATCGAAAGCGAGCGATCAGGGCGTAGCCCGGTCGGGCTAGCCAACTCCCCGGAGCGATGAGAAACGAGCGTCCGAGTAGCGCCCATGCCCCCCCGGCGGCGATGAGCGAGCGGCCTACCGCTTTGTGCCCACGATGAGCGTTTCCGGCATCGTCAATCCACCATGCCGCCGCCATGACCTGGCGCTCACTGAGCCCGAACTCGTCAAGGTTGAGCGCCTGCCAAGGCGTGATGTCGATATCGCAGGGGAGCCTGGCGCCGATCCACTGAGCCGACTTCGTGCAAAACCCGCAGTCACCATCAAAGATCAACCGCCTCCCATCAGGTCGGACATCGGGATCAGACCCCAAACCGTTCGTGGAACACACGGTCACGTTGCGGCCACTGTCAGCTGATGAGATCGGCTTGGGCGCGGAAACGCCGCAGGACGAATCCAGCGGCGTGACGGCTCAATCATCTGAGCAAAGGATCAGCTGTTGCGGCCCATGTTGGGCTTGCGACCGTGGTTGGCCTTGGTGCGGCGAACCTTCGCCTTTTTCTTACTTGTGCGCTTCGACATGGCTTCAAATGTTAGCGAGCAACGACCGGTATCCCTCGCGAAAGGTTGGGTATGCGGGTTCCCAACCCAAGTCTTTGAGTTCGCTGTTGCGGCAGCGTTTACCGGTGGCCTGTTTGTCGGGCGCCGGGTCGATCGGCAATGTCACACCGAGTTCGGCAGCCAACCACGCAGCAACTGTTGACATGGGTACTGGTTCGTCGTCGACGGCGATCGCAACTGCCGGGGGCGATGGGTGGATGGCGGCGATGGCGAGCGCGGCCACGAGGTCGTCTCGGTGTATGCGATTCGTCCAATGGGGTGCGCTGGCGGGCGACGTGACGACCCCGCCGCGGCGGACCCGGTTGATCAAGGAGGTGCGGCCGGGGCCGTAGATGCCGCTGGCGCGGATACTCACCGTGGGGACCTGGCCTGCAAGCGCCCGTTCGCCTTCGAGCACGATCGTTGCAGTCGGTCTGGCTGGCACCGCCGGCGACGAGGCCGTGATCCAACGCCCGTCGTCGTCGCCGTAAACGCCTGTCGTTGATGTGAGCACCGCTCGAGTGGGATGGTGGGCGAGCGCAGCGAGCAGTGTGCGGGGAGCGTCAACATACGCGGCTTTGTATGCGAGTTCATTGCGGTCGTCGGGAGCGGTCGTGAAGACCACGACATCGAACGGTTCGATCATGCCTAGCGCCGCCCGTAAAGCGTTCACGTTGGTGAGGTCAGCGGTGATGCTCTTGACGTCATCCACTATGCGCCCTGAGCGATTGAGCGTGGTGACATCGATGTCGGCGGCTGAGAGCACTGCGCCGAGTGTGAGGCCAACATCGCCAGCCCCGGCAATCAGGATGCGGGTGGATGGCGCCATGGTGGGCGACGGTACCGCTCCAAGGCCTACACTACGCGGCATGCGTACCGTGAACTGGACCGAGATGAAGGACGGCGATCAAGCCGACTATGAAATGCTGTCGCCGGCATTTGAGGAGCACGCTCGGTCGAATCTCGTCGACAATCTCTGCAACATGCTTGGCCTGCTCAAAGGCGACAAACTCGGATATCAAACTGATCGCTACTCGCATTCCCTGCAGTCGGGGACTCGTGCACTGCGAAACGGCGAGTCCATCGACATGATCATTGGTGCCTTGCTGCACGACGTCGCTGATGGCTTTGCCCCCGAAAATCACTCCGACGCGGCCGCTGCCGTGCTTGCTCCCTATGTAGACGACGAGACCCATTGGGTGATCAAGCACCACGGGATTTTCCAGGGCTACTACTACTTCCATCATCTCGGCGGCGACCGTGATGCCCGAGAGCGATACCAAGACGTGCCGTTCTATGACCGCTGCGTTGACTTCTGCCAAAACTACGATCAGAACTGCTTCGACCCGAAGTACCCGGTGATGCAACTCGAAGAGTTCCGGCCGATGCTCGACGAGGTGTTCAGTCGGCCGTCGCGAGTCCCCGGCGTCGCTTTAATCGAAAGCTGAGTCAGCTTCCAGTATCGGGGTATGTCACTTGTGGCGTGGCGGGCACGACAGTTGGATAGTTGTCGCCGCTGAAAGGGTCGTCGTCGACAAGGCTCGGCCGGTTGCCGTTTCCTGCGGGCACGATCAGGGCGAGCGCTATCACGACAGCAATAGCGACTGTCAGAGCAATGAGCAGGCGTCGGGTACGTGTAGTCATCCGACGTTGGTGCTGTCGTCGTTCGCCACGTCGACGGCCTGCGGGAAAGCCAGCGTTCGCTGCGCTGGCACCATCGCTCGGTCAAGGTAATCGACCGCTCGCTTAAGGGAAACAACAGGCTTCATGGAGATGAGGCTAGCGAACTACTTGGCGCGGACTTGGTCGCGAAGGGCATCAAGGCCGACGGCACCGGGAGCAAGAACTTTGGAGTGGAAGTCCTTGAGATCGAAGCCGGGCTGGGCCTTTGCTTCTTTGCGGAGGTCGAGGATCGCCTGTTCGCCGACCTTGTAGGAGATGGCTTGGCCGGGCCAACCGCAGTACCGGACAACCTCGTCGGTCGAGTACTCGAGGGGAGACATCGCCTTCGTCGTGAGCAACTCGGTGGCAAGATCCGCCGTCCACGGCTCGCCGGGGTGAAACGTGGCATTTGCCGGGATTGAGAGACGGTGATGGATGCCGATGTCTATGGCGACTCGGCAGGCCCGAAACATCTGGCTGGCGAGGAGGCCGACCCGATGCTCGCGACGTTCGAGGAGCCCGAGTTCGTCCATGAGTTGCTCCGCGTAGAGAGCCCAGCCCTCGCCGGAGCCTGGATTCCAGGAAACCAGGCGCTGGTAGCGAGAAAGCTTGGCGCCTTGCGCTAGTTGGGCTGCGAACTGGAGATGATGGCCGGGGTAGCCCTCATGGTTGGCGGTCGTGATCTCGCCGAAGAGAGGGAAGAACGTCTTTCCCGCCACCGGGTACCAGACGCAGCCATTGCGACTCAGGTCCTCGCTGGCGGGAACGTAGTGAGGGGCGGATGCGCCACCGGCCGGCTCGATCTTCACGTCGATGGGTTGAAGCTCGATTGGTATGTCGAAATGGGTGCCGACAACGGCGTCCCTCGCCATGTCTTGCTGTCCACTCATGATCTCCAGGAATTCGTCGAGCGAGTTGGCCGCGTACTCAGGATCGGTCTGAAGTTGGTCCATCACTTCGCCTGGTTCGGCACCGGGGATGACTTCCCGACAGGCATCTTGGAGGTCGACCCAGAGTCGCTCGACCTCGGTCCAGCCCCACTCGTAGGTCTCGGCGAGATCAACGTCAGTTCCCAGCCACCGTCGACAGAAGCGGGCGTGGCGTTCAGGGCCAGCGGCGTCATCGTCGGGCGCTGCAGGCAGGTATGAGGAGCGAAGATAATCGGTGAGTTCGCCAAAAACTTGGCGAGCATGTTTGATGCCGGCGCGGAGTTTCTCGGCAAGCATCGGTTCGACATTGGCATTAGCGAGATGAAGAAACGCGGAGTTCTCGCCGGCCGCGATCTCGCCTTGGGCGATAGCGGTCTCGACCTGGCGTCGTGCCGCGGCCATGCCTTGACGGAGTCCTTGATCGAGTGAGGCCCGGTAGCCGTCCACCGGCTCGTGGATTGTCTCGAGCCGGTGGGCAATCAACTCCCAGTCTTCGGCCGTGTCGGTGGACATGACATCAAACGCGTGGCGAATGTTTTGGTGCGGCGAAACGATGTTGTTGAGATCGCGGAGGTGTTCGTGCGCGTCGAACGACTCGATCATGGAGTTGCAGTCGTCGACCAGAACCCGTTGGGTGATAATGGCTGCGCTGTCATCGGTTGGGCATGCCAGGGCTTCGGCTTTGATCGCTGCGGCGAGGTCACGGCCAACTGCTGCGCCCTCGGGCGAAAGGTCGGGCCAGCGGTGATTCTGGCCGGCCAGGCCAGCCTCAGAAGCGAGAAGAGGATCGTTCTCGGCGAACCGGTCAACGGCTGTGTCACTTACGTCATAGATGCTCGTCACGTCGAGAACCTACTCACTTGGTCGGGCGTTGGCCCGACAGTTCAGCTAGCCCAAGAGTTCGGCGGCGTCGACGATGACGAGAACGACGAGCAGGCTAATGATGCCGACGTTGACCACCGTCATGGGCTGCTTCCACTTTTGATAGCTGCGCTGGAAACGGCGGATGCTCATGATGTTGGCGATGATGGCGGCGATGCCGACAGGAAGCCCAATCCACGGTCCGAGGCCGGCCCCCCATCCAACGAGCGGGAACACGAACGGGATCAGGACGTAGGTGAGCGAGCAGCGAATGGCGGAGACGGCGATGGACTTCGAGAACGCACGTTCCGCCTCGACCATGTCGCGTGCTTCCACCGAGGACTCCTCGTCCTGGGTCTTCATTGCTTCAGTCACGCCTCAACGGTAGTCGGAGGTCCGTCGATAGCCTCGACCGGGTTATGGAACGCTTCGGGTTCGTCGGTCTCCCCAATGCCGGCAAAAGTTCGCTATACAACGCTCTGGCTGGTGGCGGTGCCCACGCGGCGCCGTATGCCTTCGCCACGACTGACCCGAACGTTGGCGTGGCCAAGGTGCCAGACCATCGGCTCGACCAATTGGCAGTGATGAGCGAGAGCAAGAACGTCGTGCACGCTGCGGTGCAGTTTACTGACATTGGCGGTCTTGTCGAAGGCGCAAGCCAGGGCGAGGGCCTGGGCAACGCGTTCCTCTCACACATCCGTGAGGTCGACGCCATCGTCTTTGTGCTGAGGGCGTTCCCCGATGACGATGTGCCGGGCCCATCTGATCCGTTAGAGCACCTGCGTGTCGTCGAGATTGAGCTTGCGCTCGCCGATCTCGCTGCGGCCGAGAAGGCCCTTGACAAGACCCAACGGTCGATGAAGGGCGATGCGGCTCTCAAGCCGTTGGCTGCGCTCCTGCAGACCTGCGTCGATCACCTCAGCGAAGGTACGCCGCTCTACCGAGCGAACCTCCGCGCCGACGACCGTGCTGACCTCAAGGAGTATTTCTTCCTCACCAACAAGCCGGTCATGGCTGTGCTCAACATCGGCGAGGACCAGATCGGCGATGAAGATGCGATCGCTGCGCCGGTCCGTGAAGAACTCGATGGCGCTGAGGTCGTTGTGCTGTCAGTGCAGCTTGAGGCCGAAGCTGCACTGATGGAAGTAGACGAGCGGGTCGAGATGCTCGAGGCTCTCGGCCTCGGCGATGGTGCCGTGCCCCGCTTTCTGAAGAGCGCCTACCACATGCTCGGTTTACGTACGTTCCTCACGACTGGTGAGAAAGAGAGCAGAGCCTGGACGTTCCGTGCTGGCTCCAGCGCCCCCGAGTGCGCTGGCGTGATCCATACCGATTTCCAGCGCGGCTTCATTCGGGCTGAGACGATCCAGTGGGACGAACTGCTCGAAGCCGGCTCGTGGTCAGCAGCGCGCGACGTGGGCAAGGTGCGTTCCGAGGGCAAGGATTACATCGGCCAGGACGGCGATGTGATGGAGTTCCGCTTCAACGTCTGAGTTGCCGCGTATGGAGTCGACGGCACCTGATCTCAATGATGACGGCGCAGGGCTCGGCGCCCGGGTTGTATCGCTGTAACCCAAGCCGGTTGTGAGAGTCAGAGTTTCGTGACGACAACTTCTGCCCGTTTCCCACGTTTTTCGATCTCCCTGCCGACCGGCAGGTAGGCTGTCTATCACTATGGCTACACCGGTAGACGCACACCTCCTCGAAGCTCTTGCGAGTACTGGCGAACGCCTGCTCGAACGGCACCTCAGTACTACCGTTGAGTGGTTTCCCCACACCCTCATCCCCTGGGGTAACGCCGAAGACTATGAGGCCGACTACGAGTGGGAGCCGGACGACGTCAACCTGCCCGCCGCCGTGCGGAGTTCCCTGTTCGTCAACGTTCTCACTGAGGACAATCTGCCCTACTACTTCCGCGACATCGAGCGCATGTTTGGCCGCGACGGCGCATGGGGCGAATGGGTTCGCCGCTGGACCGCTGAGGAGGGTCGCCACGGCATCGTTCTCAATGGCTACTTGATGGCCACTCGATCGATCGATCCGGTCGAGCTTGAGCGTGGACGTATGGCACAGGTCCAAAGCGGAGAGACCCGCGAACCACCAACCGTTGCCGAGGGTCTCGCTTACGTTTCGCTGCAGGAGCTCGCCACCCGTATCTCGCATTTCAACACGGGCAACATGGTCACTGACCCCACGGGTCGTGCGGTGATGCGACGTGTCGCCGCCGACGAGAACCTGCACTACCTCTTCTATCGAGACGCCATGCAGGCAATCCTCGACGCTGACCCGTCACACGGTGTCATTGCGATCTGGAACCAGGTGCGCGACTTCGCCATGCCCGGCACCGGCATTCCCGGCTTCAGCGCCCATGCCAAGGCCATCGCCGATGCCGGTATCTACGACCTGGCCATTCACCACGACAAGATTCTCCAGCCGGTGATTGTCCGCGACTGGAAGGTCGATGCTCTCGAGGGGCTCAGCGGCGAGGCCGAAGAGGCCCGTACGGCATTGATGAAGCACATCGCCCGCGTCGGCAAGGTCGGCGCCCGCATTGCCTCTCGGCGCCAAGAGAAGGCCGCCCAACTCGAGCCGGCCAACGCCTGACGCTGTCTCGACCAGCGACGCGGTCGAGCGTGACCTCGCGCCCGTCACTGAGATCTTCGAGTGAGCGCTCACCCGCAACGGCGCCTGAGCGTCTACGTTCTCACTCATGCCTTGGCTAGTGCGTGACGGACGCGTGGTGGCGTCACTGGAGATTGCGGATAGCCCGTCGGCTCGGCGCGCTGGATTGCTCCGAAGAGATGGCATCGAGGGAGCCTTGCTGCTTCAACCTGCGCGTTCGGTCCACACCATGAGGATGCGGTTCGTGATCGATGTCGCCCATCTGGATCGTGAGCTCCGGGTCATACGTGTCGCCCGAATGGCACCATGGCGGCTCGGTTCATGGCAGCTGAAGGCCCGTGCCGTCCTCGAATGCGAGGCCGGCAGCCTGCGTTCCTGGGGCGTGAACGTGGGCGATTTGCTTGAGATTCGCGAGTGACCGGCACTCTCGTCCTGGTGGCGACGCCCATCGGGAACCTCGGCGATCTCTCTCCGCGCGCTGTTGCGGAACTCTCAGGAGCCGCACTGATCTG
>JAACCU010000130.1 GCA_009937405.1 Actinomycetota bacterium | reverse complement strand
GCGTCGCTGTTTTTCGGCTTCTTCGTCTTCATGTCCGGGCTCGCAGTGAACGCATTCATGTTGTTCTGGACTCGGTTCGGCGTCGGTGTCGCCAAGTCGAACACCATCACCGTCCACTCGTCGCTCATTGCCGACACGTATCCGATTGGAGTCCGCGGCCGTATGGGCGCGCTGAACACCATGGTCGGACGAGCCATCGGTGTTGCCAGCCCGGTGCTGGTCGGCGGCATCGCCGCCCTGGCCGGCGGTGTCGAAGGGTGGCGTTGGTCGTACCTGCTTCTCGGTATTCCCGTCGGAATCTTTGCCTTACTGTCGTTTCGGATCCCCGAACCAGTCCGGGGCCGCTGGGAAAAAGATGATGTCCTCGGCGCGGTACACGAGGACCCTGATCCCGTACCGATCTCGATCGAAGCAGCATTTGCCCGGCTGTGGAAGATCCGAACGATGAAGACCGTGGTGGTGGCGTTCGCGGCGATGGGTTTCGCCCTCTTCACCGCTCCCGTCCTGAGAAACCTGTACCTCGAAGAGCACTTTGGACTCGATGCGTTCGGACGCGGCGTTGTCGAAACACTCTCGGGCGTGGGAATCATCGTGGCGGTACCGTTCGTCGGCAAGCGGTTCGACACGCTCTACCGAGCTGATCCAAGCAAAGCCCTTGCCACACTCGGAATGCTGTTGCTGCCGGTCAGCGTGCTCATCCCCATTCAGTACTACATGCCCAACGTCGCGCTCTTCACCGCCGTCGGGGTATTCGTGAACCTCCTGTCGGGATCCGCATTCGCCATGGTGGGCCCCATCATCCAAGGCATCGTGCCCTATCGCCTTCGTGGTCTCGGTACGGCCCTGTTGACGCTGTACATCTTCTTCGTCGGCGCCACCGGTGGAGGTCTTCTCTCCGCCCTCATGAGCAATGCCTACGGGCCAAGAACCACTGTCGTCACCATCGCAGTACCCGCCATGTTGATCGGCGGCCTGATGATTCTCAATGGCGCTCGGTTCATCAAAGACGACCTGTCATTGGTGGTAGCGGAGCTGCGCGAAGAAAAAGAGGAAACTGAGCGTCAGGCGGAGAACCCCGACGACATTCCTGTCATCCAAGTGAACGAAGTCGACTTCGCCTACGGCGACGTCCAAGTGCTCTTCGATGTGAGCTTCGAGGTGCGCCGCGGCGAAGTCCTCGCGCTCCTGGGCACAAACGGCGCCGGAAAATCTACGATCCTTCGCCTCGTGGCCGGCCTCACGACACCCGAACGCGGCGTCGTTCGTCTCAACGGTCGCACAATCACCTTTGCATCCGCCGAACGCCGCAACAGCCTAGGGATCCACATGCTGGCAGGCGGCGACGGCGTCTTCAGCGACATGACTATCGCCGACAACATCACCATGGCTGCATGGCCGTATCGCAGCGACAAGGCCGAAATGCAACGTCGTGTCGATCGAGCCTGGCGCCTCTTCCCCGAACTCGAAGAGCGGTCGAATGAACGCGCCGATCTGCTCTCTGGCGGCCAACAACAGATGCTGGCGTTGGCGATGACACTCATTCACGATCCGGAAATCCTCATCATCGATGAGCTCTCGATCGGCCTCGCCCCCACGGTCGTACAGCGGCTTCTGGTGATCATCGATGAACTGAAGCGCGAGGGGATGACCATGATCATCGTCGAGCAGTCGCTCAACGTCGCGCTGGCCGTCGCCGACCGCGCCGTCGTCGTGGAAAAGGGCCGCGTCCGCTTCGAGGGAGACGCCCAAGAACTCGCAGAGCGTGACGATCTCGCCCGCGCCGTGTTCCTTGGATCAGAGGGCGGCTGATGCTCGACTTCTCATTCGATTTCTTCGGCGTCAACGGAACCAGCCAACTGATCTTCAATGGGCTGGTCACCGGCTTAGTGTTCGGTCTGCTGGCGATGGGGATCGTCCTCATCTATCGATCGACGCGGGTAATCAACTTCGCCGTCGGCAATATGGGCCTCCCAGCATCAGTGCTGCTGGCGTTGATGGTCGTGAACTACGGCTTCCCTTACTGGATCGCACTTCCCGTCGCACTCATCGTCGGCACCCTGCTCGGCGCCCTCATCGAACTGGCGATCGTGCGGCGACTCTTCCAAGCGCCCCGTGTCATCTTGCTGGTCGCCACCATCGGTGTCGCTCAACTGATGCAGGCGATCGTGTCGTCTTATCCCGACATCGAAGGGGAGGGTCGACCGGACTATCCGGTGCCGCTCGACAAACAATGGGAGGACCTGGCCGGTCTTCGCGTGTCCGGGGCCCAGCTCACCATTCTCGTCATCGTTCCTGTCCTCGGCCTGCTCCTGGGCTGGCTCATGAATCGCACAATGTTCGGCAAGGCAGTGCAGGCGTCGGCATCGAACGCCAATCTTGCCCGCACCTCGGGTATCAGCCCCAAGCTGGTCTCGACGGCAGTGTGGACAATCGGCGGACTACTCGCAACGATCTCAGCGATCCTGCTGTCGGGGCAGCAGGGTTCGCTCGCGGGCTTCGGCTCCCTTGGCCCAAATACCCTCGCTCGGGCGCTCGCGGCAGCCGTGCTCGCCGGCATGGTGTCGTTTCGGCGAGCCCTACTCGCTGGCGTGCTCATCGGTGTGATCCAGGCACTGGTCCAGTTCAACTTCCTGAACACGGCGGGGCTCTTCGACTTTCTCCTCTTTGTTGGTGTGGCAATCGCCGTCTACCTCCAAGCTCGAACTGATGAAGAGCGGGCCACATTCTCCTTCGCACCAAAGGCGCGCCCGATTCCCGACGTTCTCAAAGATGCATGGTGGGTCCGGAACCTCCAGAGGATTGCGTCGATCGTGCTGCTCATTGCGGCTGCCTCGGTGCCGCTCCTGTCGGACACGCCATCGAAGCTGATCATCTACTCCACCATCGTTGTCTATGCCATATGCGCGCTGTCGGTCACCATCGTCACCGGCTGGGGAGGCCAGCTCTCACTCGGACAGATGGGCCTCGCCGGGCTGGGAGCATTCTCTTCGGCTGCATTCGTCCGCGCCGGAATTCCCTTTGTCTTGGCCTTGATGGCGGGAGCGGTCGCCGCCGCCGCCATCGCAGCTGTCGTTGGTGCGGGAGCGCTACGGATCCGGGGGTTGTTCCTAGCGGTCACCACATTCACGTTCGGGCTTGCCGCGAACCAATATCTCTTCCGAATCGAACTTCTCTCCGACGGCAACCGCGGCGCCGTGCCATTCAAACGAGGCTTCTTCTTCGGGTGGGACCTGAACTCAGAACGGGCGTACTACTGGTTCGTGCTCGGGCTGTTGGTGCTGTGCTTCGTCACGGTTGCCGCGCTGCGCCGCAGCGGCATCGGACGAACGATCATCGCTGTTCGCGACAACCCAGACTCCGCCGCGGCATACACCGTGAGCCCGACCAGAACCCGACTACTCGGCTTCGCTCTTTCGGGGGGCATCGCCGGCCTCGGTGGCGGAGCGCTTGGTGGCCTTCTCCAGCAAATTCCGCTTCAAGGTCGGTTCTTCCAGCCCTTTGAATCATTGCGGATCGTTTCGATGGCAGTGATCGGTGGGCTGGGATCCGTGGTCGGCCCACTCCTCGGAGCGGCATGGGTTGAAGGACTACGTGGGGTCTTCCCCGACAACGAACTGATCCCGTTGTTCACATCAAGCATCGGGCTTCTGCTGCTTCTCCTTTATTTCCCTGGCGGCCTCGTCCAGATCGGCTTTTCGATACGAGACAGCCTGTTCAGCTGGCTCGAGCGGCGACGTCCACCGGTGCAGACCATCAAGAACACCGCAGCACCCGTACCGGGCCGACCCCGGCGCGAGGATCGCACACCGGCAACACTGGCCGTTGAGGGAATAACCGTGCGATTCGGCGGCAACACCGCGGTCAACAACGCCACCCTCCACGTGGACGACAGCGAGATCGTTGGGTTGATCGGCACCAATGGTGCCGGCAAGTCGACGCTGATGAACTCGATCGGCGGCTTCGTTCCGAGCGAGGGAAGCGTCGAACTACTGGGCACCATGGTCGCCGGCCGGTCATCGCAACGACGCGCCCGTGGAGGACTCGGACGAACCTTCCAAGCAGCCACCCTGTTCCCTGAGTTGACCGTTGTTGAAACAGTGCAAGTGGCGCTCGAATCCCAGCATCGAACCAGGCTGGCCGGGACCGCCCTTCACTCCCCGTTCGCTCGCAAGGCCGAACGCGCCAAGCTCGCCCAAGCCCACGAACTGATCAGCTTTCTCGGGCTCAGCCGCTACGCAAATGCCTACATCGCCGAACTCTCGACCGGCACCCGTCGAATCGTCGAACTTGCCGGCCTGCTGGCACTGGACGCACGGATGCTCTGCCTCGATGAGCCGACCGCTGGCGTGGCCCAACGCGAGTCCGAGGCATTCGGGCCGCTGCTCAAGCGAATCCGTGACGAACTCGATGCAAGCATCTTGATAGTCGAACACGACATGCCGTTGATCATGTCGATCTCAGATCGCGTCTACTGCCTCGAGCAGGGGGCAGTAATCGCCCAAGGCACGCCCGACGAAGTCCGCAACAACCCCAACGTCATTGCCAGCTACCTGGGCACAGACACGCGGGCCATCGAGCGATCCGACTCCTAACCCAGGAGTCGCTACTCGTACTTCTGATAAACCTCGCGGAGCAACGACGCGAATTGCGTTGGTTCCTCCGGTGACGGCGGGCCTGGTTCCCACGTCACATCACGAAGAGTTCCTGTGTAGGCGAACGTTCCCCGTCGGCGGTACAGATCCCACACCACCGGTGAGCGCCGGTCGATCCCGATATCGATTCCTTGAAACGGGGCCATCGCCATCAACAAGGGCCGATCTTCGGCCGACGCCACCAACTGGCCATCCATTTCGAGCGCGATGTTGCATCTCTATCCAGCCAACGCCTCAACCGAAAAGAGAACGTCGTGCTCACCCGGAGAAACCGGGCCACCCAACAGTTGGGCCATCTGCCCGTAGCCGTTGTGGGCGGCGACGAGTTGGCCGTCATCGATGTACATCGAGTAGCCGCCGCCTTGATCACCATGCGCGAACAGGACTCCCTCGTCGCCCGCGCAGTACGACACTCGAACACGAACACCGAACGATCTGTACTGGATCAGTTGATAGCTGCGGTATCGCTCGAGGGTTGGCGTTCCCGGATACAGGGTCAGCCCCGCCGTCATCGGCTTCTCGGAAGGCGGTCTTGTCGTCTCCTTCAGCATCGAGCGCTCATCGAGTGGAAACACCTGGTTGGCCCATGCCGCGGTTTCCCAGGCCTCCACGAGTTCGGCCAGCCGTTCGGGATGCAGGTCGCCAAGATCGGTCGTTTGGCTTGGGTCATTTTCGAGATCGTGAAGTTCCCAACGGTCATCGGAGAACGCAACCGTCTGGGGATGACAGGTCGTGGCGGTCCAACCGTCGCGATAGAAGCTGCGATGGCCCCACGATTCGTAGTACTGCTCGGCGTGGGTCGAGTCGGCATTTTTGTCGAAGATCGTCCCGGTGAAACTCTCACCCACCGGTTTCGGCCCCACCATGCCATTTCTCGAATCAGGAATTTGTGCTCCTGCGAGTTCAACCAGCGTGGCCATCACATCCGTGACGTGCTGGTAGACGTGGCGAATCCCCGGCTCGACGTTGCCGTCCGGCCACGACAGCACCATAGGAACCTGGTGACCGCCGTGATGGGCGTTGACCTTGTAGAGCCGAAATGGCGTGTTCGACGCCATCGCCCATCCCCGCGGATAGTGCGGCATCGTCTGGGGACCACCGATCTGATCGATCTGTGCCAGGTCGGCCTGATGGAAGTCTTCGTCGGCGTTTCGGGCGGCACCCAGCAGGGTTCGGAAATAGGCGGCAGTGCCCATCGTCTGACCTTCGCGAGATGCTCCGTTGTCCGACGTGAAGAGCACAATCGTGTTGTCCCACTCCCCCAACATCTCGAGATGAGCACGGAGTCGGCCAAGGTTCTGGTCGATGTTGTCGACCATCGCGGCGTAGGTCTCTTTGTATCGGGCAAATAGCAGTCGCTCGTCTTCGGAGTGGTCATCCCAGGCCCGAACTTCGTGCTCAGCTTCAGTCGGACGATCGGGAAGGACAGCGTTGGGCGGGACTATCCCAAGATCCTGTTGGCGGGCGAAACGTTGGGCCCGAATCTCATCCCAGCCCGAGTCGTAACTCCCGCGGTACCGCTCGATGTCGCTGTCTTTGGCGTGCAGCGGCGCGTGCACGGCGCAGTGGGCGAAGTACATGAAGAATGGCTTGGTGGGATGTGAACTCCGGAGGCGGGTGACCATCTCGATTGCCTTGTCGGTCAGATCGTCCGACAGGTAGTAGTCATCTGGGTAGTCGTCGGGTTCGACCACATGGTTGTCCTGGTAGAGCCGGTGGGGTTGGTGCAGGTTGGTGAACCCGTCGAGCACCCCGTAGTAACGATCGAAACCGGCCTGAAGCGGCCAGGAATGCTTCGACCCCGCATCGGACAGATCGCTGTCCTTGCAGAGGTGCCATTTACCGAGCGCGAACGTCGCCCACCCAGAAGCCCGGAACGCATCGGCAATGGTCACCGCATCAGGGCGCAATTCCATCGCATACCCCGGAAAGCCGGGGTCGGAATGGGCAACAAATCCCACACCCGCCATGTGCGCGTTCAATCCGGTCAGTAGCGAGGCCCGCGTCGGTGAACACATCGGGTTGACATGGAAGTTGGCAAATCGAACGCCCTTCTCGGCGAGCGCATCAACATTTGGTGTGCGGATCTCGCTGCCATAACAACCAAGGTCAGAGAAGCCGAGATCGTCCACAAGCATCACGATGACGTTGGGGGCGTCCGCCGGAGCCGACGGACGATTCGGCCAACTCGGCGTGGATGTTGAGAAGATTCGGCCGACCTCACCCTCGAAGCCGTCGTACGCGATAGGCCGGTGGTCGCTCACGGCCTAGGTGTCGAGTCGACCGGGAACCGTTCAGCTGGCATCCAACTCCTCAGATCTGAGAACCTCCCAAATCTAGCATCTGACATCGCGTCAGATACTTGCAGCATGTGCTGCACCCTGGATCGTTCAGCGGCTTCGCTGAGCTGGATCCAACCTGCCATCAGCCGTCCAGCGCCTCCAGCGGGATCCCGCACTCATCTAGTAGCCCAAAAATCATCGGAATCATCTCAACCGACGGCTCCTCACCGCTCGCCAGGGAAATAAACTCAATGAAGTCAGGATGATCGATCAGGCATGTCGCCTGTTCGCGAGTCAAATCGCCCTCTTCCGTCATTCCGTCAAGGACCATTTCGCGGCCGCTCTCGGTCTCGATCATCGCCAGGAAGAACTCTGGGCTCTCCATAGCATCCTCAAAGTCGCTGCCACCCTCAGAGTTATCTTCACCGGGGTCACCGGGCCCCAAGTCAGCCAGTGCCTCGAGTGGGATATCACACTCATCGAGCAGCCCAAAAATCGTCGGAATCATCTCAGCCGACGGCTCCTCACCACCGCTCATCAAGGTAAAGAACTCAATGAAGTCGGGATGATCGATCAGGCATGTCGCCTGTTCGCGAGTCAAATCGCCGTCTTCCGTAATTCCGTCAAGGACCATCTCGCGGCCGCTCTCGGTCTCGATCATCGCCAGGAAGAACTCTGGGCTCTCCATAGCATCCTCAAAGTCGCTGCCGTCGCCATCTTCATCCGGCGCAGTTGGGCAGTTGGCGGCTTCCCAGGCATCGAGTCGATCCTCGGCCGCAGTCGCAACTGGAGAATCGCTCACCTCCTCGATCTCAGAAGATGCCGCAAAGAAATCAAACTCATATGTCCTGAGGATCTCGATGACTTTTTCAAATCCGACCAACACCGTCGCCAGATCATCGCGGATCTCCTCGGGGGCTCGAGGAATGACATCGCGAAGACCATTTCGGCTCTTGAGGACCAAATTCCTCACCGACTCAGGGTCCGCCGGGTTCATGTTTTCGAACGCGGCATCGTTGGCCGCATTCGCCTCGCAGTAGGTCGCGATACTCGCCGACTTATCAGCCGCCGACTCCGGTTCCTCTTCGTCAATGACGGAATCATCATCACCCGCGTCATCGGGAGACGTTTCAGGTTCAGTCGAAACCTCAGTCTCGCTGCCGGTGTCCGCGTCTGAAGACTCGCCGCCAGAACCGCAGCCCGCAGCCAAAACAATGAGGGCTGCAAGCGTCACCAGAGCACGAAAAAACAGAGGCCGAGGAGAGTTCCGCATGTTGCAAGTGTAATCCCGTGGCAACGGGCCGCTGCGGCTCGGGTCGTGCGCTGGCGCCTACACTCGCCACCGTGATCCCACTCGACGGCCCTTTCTACAACGACCTCTCCGTCGGCCAGACGCTCCCCGTCCAGCCTGCCCTCGTGGTGGACGCGGGGATAGCCGCCCTCTACCAATCGATCTTTGGCGAACGGCTCCCGATGTCGCTCGATCCGTCCGCCACTGAAGCGGTCACCGGCACGAGTCAACGGTTGGCTAGCCCAGGTCTGGTCGCCGCAATCTCGACCGGGCAAAGCACCACCGTGAGCCGCCGGGTGATCGCCAACCTCTTCTACCGAGATTTCCGGTTTCTACGCCCAGTCGAGATTGGCGAAGCACTCACCACCACGGTGACCGTCGCCGCGATGGCCGACGGATCATCGAAACCCGGGCGCCAAGAACGCGGCAAGGTTCTGGTCGATGTCGAAACCCGATCCGGCGACGACCTCGTGCTGACCTATCAACGATGCCCGATGCTTCCCTCCCATGCCGCCGGCCCCCTCGGCCACAACGACGACCTCGGGGTCGTGTCGCCGCTGGACCTAGCGGCCTATCTTCCGCTCGTGCCCTCGGACTGGGACCTCAGCGCGCTCGGCACACCAACGCCGTGGGCTATCGGCGAGACCATCGTCGATCCAATGCGTGATGTGATCGACAACGCCACTGGTCTGGTGCGCATGACCCACAATCTGGCCATGATCCACCGCGACGCAACGATGTCGCCCTACCCGACCCGTCTCGTTTACGGCGGTCACCCACTCGGCCTCGCACAAGCATCGCTCTCGCGGGTCGTCAACGGTTTAGCGACCGTTCTCGCGTGGCACGAGTGCGATCATGTTGGGCCAGCCTTTGAGGGTGACCTGTTGTCGTTTCGCCACACGCTCATCGATGAAGCCCCGTCCGGCACCGGCCACGTGTTGGCCGTGCAGGTCGAAGGCTTCGCCGAACGAGACGAATCTGTAAAGATTCTGGACTGGCTCGTGGTGGTCGCCGCCCCATAAGTCACATTGGCGGCTTGTCTCCCGGCGTGACTTACTGATGGAGTGTGTTGACAGCGGAGACAATGGCGCGAAGGCTCGCTGACACGATCGATTCGTGCAAGCCCACACCCCACGTGGTGTCACGGGCTCCAGTGTCGACCTCGACATAGGCAACCGCGGTGGCATCGGACCCTACGCCCATCGTGTGTTCGGTGTAGTCGACGATCTTGCCGTTGAAAAGTCCGGCATGTGTCAACGCGTGAATGAACGCATCGATTGGACCGTTACCTTCGCCGGCAACCATCTGTTCATGGCCATCCACGACCAGCTTTGCCTCAAGACTGGTCGTGCCCGTGTCCAGCGTGTCGCTCGACGAACGGTGCCCGATGATCTCTACCTTCGGCTTCGCCGGCTCGACGTACTCGGCCATGAAACGGCGCTGGATTTCATACGACGTGATCTCGGTGCCGGTGTCTTCCGCGACAGACTGAATCTTCTTCGCGAAGTCAACTTGGAGCGCACGCGGAAGATCCAACCCGTACTCATGCAGCAGCACGTATGCGATCCCGCCTTTGCCGGACTGACTGTTCACCCGAATG
>JAACCU010000129.1 GCA_009937405.1 Actinomycetota bacterium | reverse complement strand
TGCTGCGGTTCCCGGCCGCCGCGCCGCCACCCTCGAACTCGCAAAGGAGATCGAGCAGCGCGGTTTCTCCGGCCTCTACTGCCCATCGTTCGGCGATGGGATGAGCCTGTGCCTCGCGCTGGCCATGTCAACTGAGCGCATCGAGTTCGGTACCTCTATCGCCAACATGTACACCCGTCACGTCGCTGACTACGCCCAGACGGCGTCGTTCATCCATGAGATGTCGAACGGTCGATTCCGGTTCGGTATCGGCGTGTCGCACGAACCGGCCCTGGACCGAATCGGCGTCACCGCGGGCCGACCCCTGGCGGACACCAGGGCGTTTGTCGAAGAACTCCGGGCCCAGAAGCGGATCGGCGATTTGCCGCCGATCGTGCTGGCCGCCATGCGCGATCGCATGTGTGCGCTCTCCGTCGAGATCGGCGACGGCATGGTGTTCGCCAACGCGGCCCGCAGCGCATTTGCCGGCACGCTCGAACGATGCCCCGACCCCGACCATGACGACTTCTTCATCGGCGGCATGATCCCGACGTGCATCTCCGATGACCGAGAAGCCGCCGCCGCGGTCAACCGGCGAACGCTCACCGGCTACGTCGCCCTTCCGAATTACCGCAATTACTGGAAAGATTCGGGCTATCAGGAAGAGATGGAGGCCATCGAAGCCGCCCTCGCCGCCGGCGATCGCGACGCGGTACCGGGTTTGATGACGGATGCGTGGCTCAGCGACTGCACGCTCTACGGCTCAGCTACAGAGGTCCGTGACGGCCTCGAAGCCTGGTATGAGGCTGGTCTCACCACGCCGATTCTCGTTCCGTCGTCCGCCAGTGGTGGCCAAATGAAGGCGTTCGGAGAACTGTTCGACCTTTTTGCCTAACCCGAAAGCATTCGGCTAACTCCAAATTGGCACGACGACTAGGATCACGTTCTCGGCTTGAGCGACGCGAACGTAGAACGTATGAACCAGACCATGAGTAGGCACCAGTGATCAGAGGCATTCTCGGCTACGGCGTTCATGTCCCCTACTACCGGCTCCAGCGCGCCGCTATCGGCAAGACGCTTGGCTCTGGCGGGGGCAAAGGCACCCGGGCGGTGGCCTCCTATGACGAGGACGCCACGTCGATGTCGGTCGAAGCAGCCCGAACTGCCCTCCGGTCATTTGATGCTCCGACGCCGGCGGCCGTCTACTTTTCCACTGGCCCGCCTCCCTATCTCGACAAGACCAACGCCAACGCGATCCACGCCGCCCTCAACTACCCATCCGAGGTGTTCGCCGGCGACATGGTCGGGTCGGCTCGCTCCACCACGGCGGCACTCACTGCTGCGTTGAATGATCGTCGGCCAGTGCTGGTCACCTCCTCCGATGTCCGCACGGGCCGTCCCGGAAGCGGCGACGAAGCTGCACTCGGCGATGCCGCTGCTGCTGTGATGATCGGCTCGGATGACGATGCCCCCGTCATCGCCGAATGGATCGGCACGTCGTCGGCCACCCATGAGTTCCTCGACCGCTGGCGTGAGCCGGGCTGGAACTACTCCCGCGTATGGGAGGAGCGTTTCGGCGAATCGGTCTACAAGAAGCTTGTGGCCGAGGCTGCCACGACCGCGTTCAAGGAAACGGAGCTTTCTGCCGCCGACATCGACACGGTCGTCATCAGTGGATTGCACGCTCGCGCAGTGCGCAGTGCAGCGGCCGCGGCAGGCGTCGGGGCAGTGCCATCGGCCCAGGATCTCACCGCCACAATCGGTAACACGGGCAGCGCCCACGGGCTTGTCTCACTTGCCCAGGCCCTCGACACGGCTGAGCCCAACGAAACGCTCATGCTGATCAATCTGGCCGATGGCTGCGATGTCAGTATTTTCCGCACCACGGATGCCATTTCCGGCTACACGCCCGCTCGTTCTGTCGCACAACAGGTCGAGCACGGCAACGACAGTCTCGAGTACGCCAAGTTTCTTACCTGGCGCGGATTTCTCGACCGCGAACCACCGCGTCGCCCCGACCCCGAGTCGCCGGCTGGGCCGCCGTCGGAACGAAACACGGGCTGGAAGTTCGCCCTGATCGGCTCGCGTGATCGCAGTACCGGAAACGTCTACCTCCCGCCGCAGCGTGTCGCCCTCGAGGGTGGAGCGGTCGATGACTACGAACTGGTGCCGATGGCCGACATCGAAGGCACCGTCGCCACCTTCACTGTCGATCACCTGGCCTTCTCACCGTCCCCGCCCACCCTTGCGGTGGTCGTCGACTTCGATGGCGGCGGACGATTCATGACAGAGCTCACCGATGCCGATGCAGACGAGGTCCACATTGGTCTCCGTGTGCGAATGACCTTCCGTAAGGTCTTGACGGCCAACGGCGTTCACAACTACTTCTGGAAAGCAATCCCCGTTCGATAGGAGCAAAAAATGGGTTCACGAGGAATCAAAGATCAGGTCGCGATCGTCGGTATGGGGTGCACCCAGTTCGGCGAGCACTTCGATCGGTCACTTGATGACATGATCATCGATGCCGCGCACGCGGCCTACGACTCAGCCGGCATCAGCCAAGACGACGTCGACGCGTTCTGGTTCGGCACGCTTGGATCTGGCACGTCTGGGCTCACCATCAGCAAGCCGCTGAAGATCGACTACAAGCCGGTCACCCGCGTCGAAAACATGTGCGCTTCGGGCTCAGAGGCTTTCCGTAACGCGGCCTACGCCGTGGCATCGGGTGCGTTCGATGTCGTGATGGCGATCGGTGCTGAGAAACTCAAAGACAACGGCATGTCCGGTCTCGTCGGAGCACAGGTTCCCGACGACGGCACCAAGATGCAGATCACGGCACCCGCATCGTTTTCGCTTCTCGCTCCCGCGTACGGCGACAAGTACGGCGTTGAGCCCGACAAGATGAAAGACGTGATGACACGCATCGCGTGGAAGAACCACTACAACGGGGCCCGTAATCCTCGAGCTCAGTTCCAAAGAGAAGTCAGCATCGAGACGATCCGCAACGCGCCGCTCATCGCCGGCCAGTTGGGCATCTTCGACTGCTCGGGCGTCAGCGACGGTTCAGCAGCCGCAATTCTGTGCCGGGCCGAAGATGCCTACAAGTACACCGACAACCCGCTCTTTGTGAAGGCCCTCGCATTCACCGCAGGCCCCGGCGCCGGTCCGCTCGACCCGAGCTACGACTACACCACGTTCGACGAAGTCTCCCGCTGTGCCGCCGATGCTTACGAGCAGGCTGGTGTCACTGATCCTCGTGCGGAGATCGCCATGGCAGAGGTGCACGACTGCTTCACCCCCACCGAGTTGGTGCTGATGGAGGACCTCCAGTTCTCAAAGCGTGGTGAGGGTTGGGAAGATGTCATGGCCGGCACGTTCGACCTCGATGGTGAACTGCCAGTCAATCCGGATGGCGGTCTCAAGAGCTTCGGACATCCGATCGGTGCATCTGGGCTCCGGATGTTGTTCGAGTGTTGGCTCCAACTCCGTAAGGAGGCGCCCGAAGATCGTCAGATCCTGTCGGTTGACAAGGGCAAGACGCTTGGCCTCACCCACAACCTCGGCGGTCGACCAGGCGAATGCGTGAGCTTCGCGGCGATTGTTGGCTCGGAGTTGGGCTGAGCAACGAATGAGCGACGCCGACCTCGACGACTTCCGCCTGCGCTGCCGCACCTTCCTAGCTGAGCACGCCACGCGGATCGACGTCTCCGAGGGCGACGACCCTCGGGCCGAAAAAGCTTTGGCCGCGGCCAAACAGTTTCAGGGTGCACTGGTCGAAGCCGGTCTCTCCGGGGTGACGTACCCGACGAAGTACGGGGGCCAAGGACTCTCTGGGGCACACGAACGAGTCTGGCGCGAGGAAGCCGGGACGTTCCCAGTGATGACTCGCCAGCTCTCGATCTCTCACGGCATGGCATTGCCGATGCTGAACGAGTACGGCTCTGACGAACAGCGGAGCACGTACCAGGCGAAAGTGATCGGAGCAGAAGAGGTCTGGTGTCAAATGTTTTCTGAACCGGGCGCCGGTTCCGACGTGGCGAGCCTCCAGTCGCGAGCCGTCCTTGACGGTGACGAATGGATTCTCAATGGTCAGAAGGTGTGGACCACGCTGGCCCATGTGTGTGAGCGCGGCCTGATCATTGCTCGCACCGACCTCGACCAACCCAAGCATCGCGGCATCTCGATGTTCATCCTTGACATGAACGCGCCAGGAGTGGAGATCCGGCCGATCCACCAGATTGATGGCGGCATGAGGTTCAACGAGGTGTTCTTTACCGATGTTCGGATTCCCGCTGATCATCAGATCGGACCGATCAACGAAGGCTGGCGCCTCGCCACAGCCATGCTCATGTATGAACGTGTGGCAATCGGTGGCGGCCAATCACTGGGCATCAACCATGACCGGGCTGACCTCCTCATCAAGGAGGCCAAGCGTCGGGGCAAACTTGACGACTCTGTCTTGCGACAAGAGTTGATGAAGCTTTACGCAGCCGAGGTCTGTCAGAGCCTCCTCGGCATGCAGACGCGAGCGGCGCTTCAGGCGGGCAAGACACCAGGCCCGGGCGGTTCGCTCGGGAAGCTGGCCGGGGCCAACATCGCTGCCACCTACCGGGGTCTTTCGTTGGGTGTGGTCGGTGTCGAGGGTGTTGCGTGGGAGTCCAACAACCGCTGGGCCACCGAAGCGCTCGGCACATTCGCCAGCGGAATCGCCGGCGGCACCGACCAGATCCAGCGCAACATCATCGGTGAGCGAGTACTTGGATTGCCGCGCGAACCGTCCGTGGATAAAGATCTACCGTTCCGTGACTTGAAGGTGGGGACGCAGGTCACGGGTTCGCAAGGGCAGAGGGCGGATGTATGACCGCAGTCGAGCCAGTTGAGGATTGGGCCGAAGACTTCGAGATCTTTGATCCGGGGTTCGTTAACGATCCGTATCCGGTCGATCATCAACTCTGATCAGCCCGATCACACACCGGAACGACGGCTTATGCTGCCGTTCTTCGCTCCCCGTGCAGTGGAGAAGTGCCGTGAGCACACCCAGGAACTGTGCCGTCAGTTGATCCGTGAGTTCATCGAGGACGGCCAGGCCGACATTGCCGAAAACTATGCGCGGCAAATCCCGCCTCGCATCATCGCAGCGATTCTCGGGATTGATCCAGACCGGGTCGATGACTTCACCACCTGGGTGCAAGGCGCCCTTGAGCTGGGGCTCCAGGACCCCGAGATTCGCGAGCATTACGCCGACATCATCCGAAACTTCTTTGTGGGCGAGATCAAGGACCGCATGGAAAACCCCAGCGACGACCTGATCTCGTTTCTCTTGGAGGCGGAGATCGACGGCGAACCCGTGCCGATGCCAGTCATCCGAGGCAACGTGGGTCTGATGCTCGACGAACCAGAACTGATTCCCACTGCCGCCGAGGACACCATGCTTGGCGACCGCTAAGTCAAGGAGGGCGAGCGAATCATGCTCACGTTCCCCGCCGCGAATCGCGATCCCGAGATGTTCGAGAACCCCGAAGAGGTGATCATCGATCGCCAGCGGAACCGCCATGTCGCATTCGGGTCGGGCATTCACCGCTGTGCCGGCTCCAACCTGGCTCGTATGGAGATGAACGTGGGCATCGAGGAGTTCTTGAAGATGGTCCCCGAGTTCGAACTCGCCGACCCTGACAGCGTTACGTGGGCGGGCGGACAGGTCCGAGGGCCGCGCCACCTTCCTGTGATCTTCCCGAGCCGAACAGCCCTCTAGTCCGGAATTGACATTCGGTTCCGAGCCGCCAAAGCTGCATTTATGGACCTGACTTATCCTGAAGAGTCCGTCGCGTTTCGCGAGAAGATCGGCTCGTTTCTCGACGAGCACCTGCCAAGCAACTGGGCTGGCTTTGGCGCCCTTGCCCCCGAGGACCGTCACTCGTGGCAGGCGGAATGGCGCCAGACGCTTCGTGACGCCCAGATGCTGGCCGCCAACTGGCCTGCGGAATACGGCGGCGGTGGTCTGACCCATCTTGAGCACGTGGTGCTGAACGAGGAGTTCGCCAAGCGGGGCGTACCTACCTCCGGCGTCAATGATGGTTGCAGCATTGGAATGGTTGGCAACACCATCCTTCACTGGGGTTCTGACGAACAGAAGGAGTACTACATCCCCCGCATCCTTGATGGCACTGATGTCTGGTGTCAGGGCTACAGCGAGCCAAACTCGGGTTCTGATCTTGCCAACCTGGGCCTTCGCGCCGTGCTCGACGGGGACGAGTGGGTACTGAACGGGCAGAAGACGTGGACCTCGTCGGCCACCAACGCCAACATGATCTTCTCGCTGTGTCGCACCGACCCTGACTCATCCAAGCACAAGGGCATCTCGTTTTTGCTGGTGTCCATGGATCAGCCCGGCATCGAAGTCCGCCCGATCCTCGACATGGCCAACCATGAACACGTCAACGAAGTGTTCTACCAAGACGCTCGCACCGCGAAGGGAAATGTGCTCGGTGAAGTCAACGGTGGCTGGGCTGTGGCCAACACCTTGCTCGGTTTCGAACGCGGCGTCGGCGCCACGACAGCCGCGTTGCGCTTCAGTGAGGAGCTGCAAAACTTTATCGATCTTGCCCGGCGCTACGGGAAACTCGATGATCCAAACGTTCGCCAAGACATCGCCCGCTTCCACACCACCGTCGAGATCATGCGGTATCGCGGCTATCAGGTTCTCACCGGCTTCCTCGCCGGCGCTGCGCCGGGTCCGGAATCGTCGATCGGCAAGCTCTGGTGGAGCACCTATCACCATCGCATCACCGAGGCAGCCTTGAACATCGCAGGAGCGGACGGCATGGTTGGTTTTGGTGAGGAGACTCGCAGCGGCCTCGGTGCAGCCGAGCTTGGCACCCCCAACACGGTGGCGAACTGGGTGAGCGGATTCTTGATTGCTCGTCCCGGCACGATCTACGCCGGGACCAGCGAGGTGCAGAAGGGGATCATCGGGGAACGAGTGCTTGGGTTACCCAAAGAACCGCGTGCTGATGGTGGCACGTGGCGGGACAACGAGACGGCGCAGTCATGAGCACGGACTTCGGAACGTTTGGGGATTTACACGTCACCGTTGACGACGACTTTGTCGTCACCGCCGAAATCCGCCGGCCTCCCAACAATTTTTTCTCGCCGGCATTGATCGACTCGATGGTCGATGCGTTTCAGGCCATCGACGACGACCCGACGTGCCGGGCGATCGTGCTGTGCTCAGAGGGCAAGCATTTCTGTGCCGGCGCCGACTTCGGCGGCGATGGCGACAGCGGCCCAGAAGCGCGCAACGCCAACGGTTCACCGCGTCATCTCTACGATGCCGCAGTGGATTTGTTCGCGACGAAAACTCCGGTTGTTGCCGCTGTGCAAGGCGCCGCGGTCGGCGGTGGGCTTGGGGTGGCGTGCTTTGCCGACTTTCGAGTCGCCGCACCTGAAGCGCGTTTCGCCGCCAACTTTGCTCGATTGGGGTTCCACCACGGGTTCGGGCTGAGCGCCACCCTG
>JAACCU010000128.1 GCA_009937405.1 Actinomycetota bacterium | reverse complement strand
TAATGATGCCGCTGCCTGGACCGGGTCTGCCAATCATGGCGTTCGGGCTCGCCATCCTTGCCCGTGACGTGGCGTGGGCCGACCGTCTGCTCGGCTTTGTGCGAAACCGCATTCCCAGAGGCAACGACGGTGGTATGAGCCGCGGCGCCAAGATCACAATGATCGTGAGCATCACTGCCGGTCTTGTATTCAGCCTCTGGCTGCTGGCCTAATCATCCGCCGATAGCCCGCGATCGGGTGAGGTGGTTCCATCCGCATTCGTTGCACACCTCGACCACATAACCCTGGCTTGCGGACTTGCGTTCGGCCAGCCTCGCCATCTCCTTGGCGGTCGTCACGCATCGACCGTGCTTGGGCAACCAAGGGCCAAACACATAGGTGACCTCAACAAGGTCGACCCGCTCACACACCGGACAAGGACGACTGGTCTCAGAGCCACAGAACTCCGCGTTGCGTTGAAGTTCGCGCTGCGCATCACAGACCTGCTCACGACTCAGCTCGCCGCCCCGCCAGGCTTGGAGCGTCGCTTCGCGAGCGAGCCGATAGTCGACTCCCGCTGACGTGCCGATGATCGCGGCATTGAGTCCAAGCTTCACAGGCCCCAACCGTAGCCCTCCCCACCATGTTGAGTGGTCGCGGCCAGACTGGCCTCATGTCGATATACGCCCCGCGCACCCCAACCCAGCGACCGCTCACCCACGTCGAGCTAGGACCCGGTTTGGGCGACGCCCTCGATCGGCGATTGATCGGCGACATCCGCGGTAAACGAGTTCTCGATCTCGGCTGCGGGGCCGGCCACACCGGCGTCGGGCTTGCCTTGCGCGGAGCGCGTGTGCTCGCTACCGATCCTGACCCCGGGCAGCTCTTCTCGGCCCGTGCGCTCGCAACCAAAAACGATATTCGCGTCGAGTTCCACCAGGCCAACCCTGCCGAGCTCGCCTTTATCCGAGCCGACCAGGTCGACCTCGTGGTCAGCGTGTGGTCGCTTTCATTAACCGACGATCTCGACCGCGTGCTTCGCCAACTCCACCGCGTCATGCGGTCTGGGGGCCATCTGGTGCTCTCGCTCCCCCATCCAGCTTCCCTTTGTGCCGATCCCGTCGATCCCTCGCGCAATGTTCAGAGCTGGCGCAGCCGTGACCCGATCGGTGAGCGCTACGTGCACACCGCCGAAGATGTCGTAACCGCGCTGAGCCGCACGAACTTCACCGTTGATTTACTCCTCGAGCGCCATGCTGGCGGCCCGATGCCAGCCTCGCTCATCGTTCGCGCTCGCAAGGTCGGGATCTAGACCAACCGCTCAGATAAGCAGCGCCCGGGCCTCGTCGGCCGTCATCGGGCCGTTCACAAACCGATGTTCGCCGATTAAACGCATCGCTTCGCCAATAGCCGGACCTGGTTCGACCCCGAGGAACTCCGCCACTTCGTCACCGCGGAGCGGGGGCTGCGGGTCATCGAGATCAGGCTCGGCCGCACGCAGGTCCGAGACTCTCGCCAACGCGGCAAGTGCGACCGCAGTCGAACGCTTCTCGACTGCCGCGACCGCAACCGCAAACTGAAGTAGTTCGTCGATTCGATGATCGCCGGGCGTGGCAGCGGCGCCACGTCGTAAATCCTCGTCAGACCACGCTTCGCTCCGGCGAATCACATCCGGATTAGCCAACCAAACAACATCATTGGTCAACGCGCCGGCGGGTTTGAGCCCGCTGATGGTGCCCCGAACATCGCTGACGTCCAGCAAGAGCGCAGCCCAACGCTCCGCCACACCGGCCCCAACACCTTCGATCCGCGCGCCGGCTAACTCGATCAGTTCGGAATCCAATCGGGCAAGTGTGGGCAAAACATTCGCCAGCAGGCGCGTCTCGGTCAGAAGCCGGATCCCCGCCGCCGCATGGGGAAGAAGGAGCAGCTTTTGGAGCTCGTCACGAATCCGCTCAGCGGAGACAATCACCATCCGCTCCCCCATCGACTCGATTGCTTCGAGCAGCCCCGGATCGGGAACGAGGTCATAGCCAGCATGGAATCGCGCGGCACGCAGCATCCGTAAGGGGTCGTCGGAGAACGACACATTGGGAGCCATAGGCGTGCGCAACACATTGTCAGCAAGGTCAGCGCGCCCGCCGAACGGATCAACCAGAGTCTGCTCATGAAGATCGATCGCCATGGCGTTCACCGTGAAATCGCGGCGTTCGAGATCGGCACGAATGTCGGTGCCGAACTCCACCGTCGGCTTGCGCGACGAGTCCGCATACACCTCGGCTCGGTGGGTGGTGATCTCATAGGGCTTGCCGTTGATCTGGGCACCGATCGTTCCAAACCGTTCGCCCTGTGACCAAACCGCTTCAGCCAGATTCGAAACCAATGCCTTGATCTCCGCCGGACGGGCGTCGGTGGTGGCATCGAGATCGCTGTCACCTCGTTCAAGCCCGAGGAGATGATCACGAACAACGCCGCCAACCAGATACAAGCGGTAACCGGCGGCAGCAAACCGCTCCGTCAGTGGCGCCATGTCGTCGATGATGCGCAGCAACGGCGCAGAGAATTCTGTACTCATCAGACCGCCCTACTCATGAGGCCCATGAATCTCGGCCGCCGCGTCGACGATGCCCATGCCGGGGCCTCCATCCGTCGCAGGCTCAGGGCGAAAGCTCTCACCAACAAGTTGCGCAGTGACCGCGGCAGATGACAGCCGGATCGCATCGAGGTCGTAGCCCCCTTCAAGAACGGTGACCACCCGACCCCGGCCAACCAGCGCGGTGACCGCGCCCACAAGATCGGCGATGTCAGTTGAGGTGTATCCGAGATCGGTAATCGGGTCGTTCCGGTGACCGTCGTAGCCAGCAGAGATCAGGATCCACGTGGCCCCGAAGCGTTCGATCGCCGGACCGATCACACGATCGATTGCCGCGCGCGCTACGTCACCGGTAGCCCCGGGCGGAAGGGGAACATTGATCGTGGTCCCGGTGCCTGCACCTGCTCCAACATCGTGGAGTCGACCAGTGCCCGGATAAAGGGGCGACTGATGAATCGATGCGAACAGCACGTCTGGATTGGCGAAAAAGATGTCTTGCGTGCCGTTGCCATGGTGGGCGTCAATATCGATGATGGCGACGCGTTCGCCCGCTTCGGCCAACGCAGCTGCCGCGACGGCCACCGAGTTGAACAGGCAAAAACCCATCGACTGCGACTGGGTGGCGTGGTGACCGGGTGGACGAACAATGCAGTAAGCGGCGGCGAACGTCCCCCCGTCAACGGCAAGTCGATCAACGGCTGTGAGCACGCTGCCGGCAGCCAGGCACGCTGCCTCCAACGATGCCGCGTTCATGACCGTGTCAGGGTCGAGACGCCCACCGCCGGCCTCACCGACGGCCACAACATGATCGACCAAGGCCGGTTCGTGCACACGCAGCAACTCAGCCTTTGTGACCAAGCGTGGAACCTCATAAACCAGCGCGTCGGACACTCCGGATTCCGTCAAACCGGCCGTGGCCGCGACAAGCCGATCCGGGCGTTCGGGATGGTTTGTCCCAGCTTCATGCCCACCACAACGTTCGTCGGTCACAACAAGTAGCACGGGTCGGAGCGTACCCCTCCGCGTGGAGGGCGTATCGTGACACTTCGATGGCTCTGATTCGGTTCTCCGTTGGCTGCGCCTGCGTGCGCGCCGGAAGTTGGCGCGGCCGCGACGACTTGGCCTACCTCGTGCCCCTCACCGGGGCTGCCACGCTGACCACCAGCACACTCGCCGGCATCCGTGACCGCCTTCGGCGCGACGGATTCAGCGAGGTCGTCACCGCCGCCGTCGGCCCCTGTCAGCGCGACATGTTCACCGCTGATGGATTCACCGACCATGAACAACTCCACCTGCTCCACCGCGACCTGGCCACGAATCTCCCGGTGGTGCCTGCACAGGCCAACCGAATCCGGCGCGGAACACGCCGCGACTACGAAGAGGTGCTCGCCGTCGACCACGCAACCTTTGACGAGTTCTGGCAGCTCGACCAGGAGGGTCTGCGTGAAGCCATTGCCGCCACCCCGATCAGTCGTCTCCGGATCATCCGCGGCGACGACTCAAAAATCGTCGGCTACTCCGTCTCTGGTCGATCCGGCGACAACGGCTACCTCCAACGCCTTGCCGTCTCGGGTTCAGCCCAGGGGTCAGGGCTGGGTGAAGGTCTGGTGTCTGACACGCTCCACTGGCTCCGACGCCGCGGTGCGAGCGTCGCGTGGGTCAACACTCAGGAAGCCAACGCGTCAGCGCTTCGGCTCTACGAACGACTCGGTTTCAAACCTGCCGCCCACCGTCTCACCGTGCTGCACCGGTACCTGTGATGCGACGCTCATTTGCCCCCGTGATGCTTGCCCTTTTACTGATTGCGCCTCTCGGCTCGGTCGTGGCACGCCCCGCGGCCGCCCAGATCAGCGGGCAGATCGAACTCGTCGCCCAAACCCGTTGGATCGGCTCTGACCCTGCTGTATTCGACCTTCGCGTACGTAGTGCCGTTGATGATCGGCTCCTCGAGATCCGGATTCACGCTCCCGTCATTACCCCTGCTGCCCTTCAGCGAGCGTTCACGAATCCTCCAACCGAGGACGTGATCAGCCAGTTCTCGATCACCAACCTTGACGACCTCACGATCGGGGCCGGTTCGATCATCTCAATCACTCTTCCCGACGAGGAAATCGGCGAGGTGATTCGCCGAGCGCCGGGCGCCCTTCCAGTGGTGATCGATCTGATCGAATACGGCGAAGTTGTCGACACCATCGTCACTGCCTTGCTTGTGGCGGATCCAAGAGCGCGGCGCCAGTCGATCGATCTTGCCTTCATCGCCAATCTCCAGTTCCCTCTCGCCCATCTCGATGACGAGACCATCTCGATCGATCCGAACATGGTCGTGACCACCATCGAAGACGTCTTGGCTGAAGTTCCGTACAGCACAACGGTGACATTCACCCCCGAGACTCTTACCGCCATGGCCAGTCCTCAAATCGGTGGCGAGGAAACCATCAAAGGGATCGTGGCAACCCTTGAATCTCATGACCTGTTTGCGGCACCGTGGGTCGATCTTGACGAGGAGGCGTGGCGCGCCGCCAACGAAAACCAGTTGGTTCTCGACTACTACGCCCTCGGCCAGAGCCAACTCGAACGCCATCTCGGCCGACAAGCCACCACTATTGCCAGGCTCGATCCCAACACCGATGCACGCACGCTCAGCGTTTTGCGCACCGCTGGGGTTTCCGGCGCCGTCACCAGCATCGAACGGCTACCGCGCGACAGTGTCGCTCAAGCCGCTAGCCAACCTATTCAAGTCCTCGATGACAACGGTGTGGCCATGCCTGTCGTCGCCCCTGCCGAGTGGCTGCATCAACGCCTCGACTCGGACGACCTGGTGCTCGCAACGACACAGTTGATGGCGGAGTTCGCGCTCGAGAGCACCATCATCGATAAGCCCCGCACCTACGTTCTCGATCTCGACCAGGTCAACCGAACCGGTCTCGATGCCCTTCTCAGTGAGATGGCGCTCGACAACACCTACGGCTTCACCACGATCAGCGAACTGCTATCGCGGCCGTCGGCGCGGACGGCCAGCGGAACCATCATCCAAGGCGAACTCCTGGCCGAACCCAGTGCGGCGATCATCGGAGCTAGCGATCTTCGGCTCACCGAGGCAGTCGTCAACTCGTACGCAACCATGGTGGCACCAGCGACAGCCCCCGTGACCCCGCTGCGGGACTTGCTCCTCGCCGCTGGAGCACGTGAACTCGATGCCGAGGGGCGGGCCCGCTACACCTCACGGGTATTCGACACGATCGCTGCGGGAATCGCCGGCTTTGAAGTGCTCGACACCAGCCGTATCACGCTCGCCTCCCGCAGCGCCAACGTGCCCATCTCGATCCTCAATGCTCAGCCGAGGCCGATCACCGTCCACTTCCGAGTGTTCAGCGACAAGCTGCAGTTTCCCGATGGCGAGCAGCAGCAGCTTGTGCTCGAACCGGGACTTACCGAGCTGATTATCCCGGTGAAGACGGCAGCGTCTGGCGATGCCCGCATCACCATCACCCTCACATCGCCTGACGGACACCTTGATCTCACAACTGGCACCGTCGATATCCGTTCCACCGCAGTGTCTGGCCTCGGACTGGTAATCACAATCATTGCCTTTGTGATCCTCGGGATGTGGTGGGCAAGAACGATCCTGCGTGTTCGGCGCCAGCACCGGGCTGCTAGCGTCGCTGAGTCCGAAGACGATTCCGGGGGATAACCATGAACGTTCGAATTGTGACTGATAGCGCGTGCGATCTTCGCGGCGACGAAGTCGATGAGCTGAACATCGAAGTTGTGCCACTGTCGATCCGTTTCGGCGACGACGAGTACACCGACCGCGAACAGCTCGACGTGACTGAGTTTTACCGCCTACTTGCCGAGTCCGATGCCCTGCCCGAGACCGCAGCGCCGTCGCCAGGACGTTTCGCGGAGGCGTTCCAGCGTCATCTTGATGCCGGGGCAACAGCTATCGTGTGTATCAATCTCAGCTCGGCGATCTCCGCCACGATGCAGTCGGCCATCACCGCTGCCGGTGAGTTCGAGGCCGACATCCGCATCGTCGACTCCAAGTCGATCACCGCAGGCCAGGGCTCCATTGTTCTCGGTGCCGCCCGTCTCGCAGCCGCAGGTGCCTCCGCCGATGAGGTAGTGGCTGCCGCCGAGTCCATGAGTGAACGGACCCACGTTTTTGGTGCCCTCGACACGCTCGAGAATCTCCAAAAGGGAGGCCGGATCGGCAATGCCCAAGCCCTTCTGGGTTCGATGCTCTCAATAAAGCCCATCATCGACATCTCATCGGGGGCCGTCGAAGAGGCAGGGAAACAACGAACCCGCAAAAAGTCTCTGGCCTGGCTCCGCGACAAACTCGCCGACTTCGACACCGTCGAAAACTTGGCGATCATGCATGGCGAAGCTCCAGACATCGACCAGTTCATCACTCTGCTCAGCGAAGTTACCGATGTTTCCAATGTTCGTATCGAGAAGATCGGTCCTGTCGTCGGTACACACGGCGGACCCCGGGTAGTCGGCTATGCGTTTCAAGTTCCCGAGTAACATTTCGCCATCGCCCCTGACCCCGAAGACCAGCGGCTCATTGCCGCGGCTCAGAACGGCGATGCTCGCGCCCTGGATGCTCTGCTGAGAAAGCACCAGGCCCGGATCTACGCCATCTGTCGACGGCTGGCTGGCAATGACGCCGATGCCCTTGACGCCACGCAAGAGGCCATGCTCGCCGTCGTGCGAGGAATTGAGAAATTCGACGGACGGGCTGCATTTACCACCTGGTCATACCGCGTGGCCACTGACGCCTGTCTTGATGAGCTCCGCCGCCGGAGCCGCCGCCCCAACCCGGGCCTACCCGAATACGAGCACGCCGACGACGCGTACGTCGGCGGTAGCACGCCTCGGGATCCCGGCGAGACCGTCTCCGCCCAACTCGATGTTGATGCGGGGCTGGCTGCATTGCCCGAAGAGTTTCGGGCTCCTGTAGTACTTCGCGACATCGCCGGGTTCGACTATGCCGACATCGCCGAACTTCTCGATATTGCCCCCGGCACCGTCCGATCACGCATCGCCCGTGGGCGTGCTCGACTCGCCGACGCATTAGCCGGGAACCAAACCGACCCCAACCAACGTCCTATCCCTAGATGACTGACATTTCTCCATCCGACGACGAGTTGGTCTCGTCCTACCTTGATAACGAGGTGACCCCTGGAGAAGTCGCGCGTGTCGAGGGCGACCCTCGCCTCATGGCCCGGGTCAGGGAGATGCGCGCCGCCATCGCCTTCGTCGCCACTCCCCCACCACTTCCGGAAGCCGCCCTGGATCGCATCCGAGCCACCGCAGTGGCGGCAGTCGGCTCAGAGACGTCGGCATCCACAGCTCCGGTGGTTGATATGGCCACCGCTCGGGTCAAACGACTCGAACGCCGCAACCGCATCCTCGCCGTCGCGGCGGCCGTTCTCTTATTCGGCGGGCTCATCGGCGGTATTGGATTTCTCGGGACCGGCGAAGGCGACGATTCGGCCGACGCCGGCCTCAGTGACGGGGGTTCCGACGATAGCGATGGTGAAGAGTCGAGCTTCAGCACCATGACCGATTCCAACGACAGCACCTCCAACGACAGCACTTCCAACGACAGCGCCTCCACCGCGGGCACTGAGGCGGCAGAGGCTGAGATGACGGCCGGAGTCGACATGGACTCGGATGCCGATGAATCCGCCGACGACTCAAGCGACAGTGCCGCCACTGAGGAGGACGCGCCCGCAAGTCGCCTTCAGAAGAATTCCTCGTTCGATCCCCTGCCCGACAACCTCGGTGTCTACACCTCGGTAGAGGAGCTTGCCGTCGCGGTCGAGACTATGGTCAACGAGATGGCCGTCGGCGACGAGGCAGAGGATGCTCCGGCAAAGTTCCAGCCGCTAACGACCTGCGAGGAAACTCTCGCAGTGGCACTCGCCGGCGACGTGGCATTCGAGTTTGACACCGCAGAAGCCGTGTTTGATGCAACCGTCTACACGATTGTGGTGGGGCGCCTCTTCGACACCGCTGAGTCCGTTGGGCGGATCGCTCCAAGTAACACCTGCAGCCCGACAATCGAGCTGTTCGTCTCACCCTGACCGCCAGACAACCCATCGCGCTGAGAGGCCGGGAGCGAGGCTCCGATAGGCTCTGTGGCTATGGCGACGAGCGACAGTGTTGATGTCGACAACTCGAAGGGTGCAAGCCCGGACTGGTCTGATGAGAAAGCCGGCCAACTGGTCGACCTGATCGACACAGTCAAGAGCCGCACCACCGACAACGTGGTGATGATCGCCCGCGCCGTCGTGTACGGACTCGTGATTTCCGTCCTCGTTATCGCCTCGGTGATCATCCTGATCACTGTCCTTGTCCGAATGGCCGATGCCTATCTTCCCATCGGCTCTGGGGTTGGCGACGCAGTCTGGGCAGCCCATGCCTTCATCGGTGGCCTGATCAGCGTGCTCGGCCTCGGTGCCTGGATGTCTCGCCGCGGCGAAGGCTCACCAAAGCCGCTGATCATGGCTGCAATCTTTGATGGCCTGGTGATCATCGCCATAGCCGTTTATGGAAGCATCCAGGCTTTCACCTAGTTCTCTTCTGAGTACATCCCCGTAGTAATCGAGGTTCCTCGTGTCAGACGTACGCGACGTCATCATCATCGGCTCCGGCCCTGCCGGCCTTACTGCCGCCGTCTATACCGCCCGCGCCAACCTGTTGCCGCTGGTGCTCGAAGGCGAGCCAAGCAGCACCAGTGATCAGCCAGGGGGCCAACTGATGCTCACCACTGATGTAGAGAATTTCCCCGGCTTTCCCGAAGGAATCATGGGCCCAGAGCTCATGATGAACTTCCGCACCCAGGCCATGCGGTTCGGTGCCGAAATCCAAACGGTGAAGGTCTCAAAGGTCGATCTGTCAGCCAAGCCCTACAGCGTTTGGGTCGGTGATCCTGATGTGGCGGAGCCTACGCATCAGGCTCACGCCATCATCATTGCTACAGGCGCCCAATCGCTGATGCTTGGACTCGAACACGAAAATGACCTGATCGGTCACGGCCTCTCGACCTGTGCTACCTGCGACGGTTTCTTTTTCCGAGATCACGAGATCGCTGTCGTTGGCGGCGGCGATTCAGCCCTCGAAGAGGCACACTTCTTGTCACGCTTCGCGAGCAAAGTCACGGTCATCCATCGCCGCGACGAGTTGCGGGCGTCAAAAATCATGCAAGACCGCGCAATGAACAACCCCAAAATCGAGTTTCTCTGGGATTCGACAGTGGTCGAATACCTCGGAGAAAGCTCGCTGGCCGGTGTCAAGGTCCAGAATCTCAAGACCGACGAGATTTCCGAACTGCCCGTCACTGGCCTGTTCATCGCTATTGGGCACAAGCCCAACACCGACGTCTTCAAGGGTCAAGTAGCAATGAAGGACAGCGGCTACGTCGTCACTGAACCCGGCTCAACTCGCACCGATGTCGACGGGGTTTTTGCCGTTGGCGATGTGCAAGACGATCTGTACCGACAGGCCGTCACCGCGGCGGGATCAGGCTGCCAGGGTGCTCTCGATGCAGAGCGCTGGCTCGAGGCTCAACACGACTAGAGTCGACCCTGGTCGACCCTGGTCGACCCTGTAAGGGAATAGACCACCAATCGGACGGGTTGAACCGTCTGTTACCGAGCCCTTTTCGGCTCGTAAGTAATTTTGTCCAAAAGTGAAATGTTGTCTCACTATGAGACGTGTGAAAGGACGCCGCTACATGGCTGGAGCTGTCAATACGCTGTCTGAGGCCACTTTCGACGAGGAGATCGCGGGCTCAAGCACGCCAGTACTCGTCGATTTCTGGGCTGAATGGTGCGGGCCTTGCAAGATGATCGCACCCATGCTCGAGGAGATCGCCGACGAGCAGGGAGCTGCCCTGAAGGTCGCCAAGCTCAACGTCGATGAGGCGGGCGACGTCGCCCGCCGCTTCGAAGTCATGAGTATCTCCACACTTATCCTGTTTAAGGACGGCGAACCCGTGAAGCGCATCGTGGGCGCCAAGCCCAAGCAGGCACTCCTCGACGACATCGCCGAATTTATTTAGCCCTCTCGTTCTCGAGGGAACCAGTGGCAGGCCCCGGCGGTTGGGGGCCTCACTTTTTGAAGGTCGTGCTTTTTAAATACTGTGTCCTTTGTGCCGTCATGACCCAGAGCATGTCCCCCGATACGCTCGCCTAGATGACCACACCGGGACTACCACTGCGCCATGGCGATGAGGGGTCCGCTATTCGCGACCTTCATCGTCGCCTGGTGGCGGCCGGATTCTCAGACGTTGGTGAACTCGAGAGCTTCGACTCTGATACTGAACGGGCAATTCGAGGCTTTCAGGCCTCACGCCGGCTCGTTGAGGACGGGGTCTGTGCCCGCCAGACATGGGCGGCATTGATCGAGGCTGATCATCGACTAGGTGATCGCATGCTTTACCTTCGTGCCCCGATGACGCGGGGCGACGACGTCACTGACCTTCAGCAGCGCCTTGGAGGCCTTGGGTTCGACGCCGGGTATGTCGATGGCATATTCGGGCCTTACACCGAAGCAGCTCTGCGGAACTTCCAGCACAATCAGGCTGTCACTGCAGACGGAGTGGTCGGTCCAGACACTGTCCTCGCCCTCGGGCGACTTTCAGGCCGTCGATCAGGCCAGAAGACGGTGACCGAGGTGCGCGAGATTGAGCGATTGCGAAGTGCGTCTCCAGGGGTCGCAGGGCGTCGCCTGGTCATTGGCGAAGCTGGAGGGCTCCCTACAGTCGTTGACGGCCTTGCTAAGCGTCTGCGCCTTGATGGCGCCGAGGTTCTCACCCTCCACCACCCCGACCTCTCGACGCAGGCGCGCACCGCCAATGAGTGGGAGGGCTCTGTCTACGTCGGGTTGACCCTTGCCACCGACGACTGGTCTGTCGCCTACTTCTCCACTGACGGGTTTGTCTCAGCGGGAGGCAAGCGTCTCGCTGGACGATGTGAGTCACAACTCTCATCCTCGCTCGGCGTCGATATTCCGGCCACCGGTTTGCGTATCCCAATCCTTCGGGAGACTCGAATGCCAGCAGTGTGGTGCAGAATCGGCCCACCCCCCCGAGTTGTGGAAACAGCACCACGCGTGGCCGAAGCCCTCCAGCGAGCGATCACACGATGGTGCGGACGACCGCTGGATGACTCTGACCGTTGACCCTTATCCCCAAGTTATCCCCAGGGTAAGGCATGTGTGTCACCTCGATTACACATAGCGGCAACCAAAGGTCGACTATCTGGAGATAGATCTTGTTTGCCCTGATTTTTCAGGCTAATTGAGGGTGCCCGGCGGCGTGATCACGTGGTAGATGCGCTCCAGATCATCCAGATCAGCGAATTCGATCACCAGTTTTCCCGGACCTTTCCCCAACTGGACGCGTACTCGAGTATCGAGACGAGTAGCCAGAAGCTCCTCAAGTTCAAGGACCCCGGGCTCGGCGACTGACGTTGAGCGAGCCCGCTCTCCCCCACCACTAGACGTCGGCTTGTGAGAATCAACCCCATCAGAGTCACTGTCAGCTTCACCATCACCCCGCATCAACTGTTCGACGTCTCGCACCGTTAGGTGCTCAACAATGATCTGCTGCGCTATCGCCTCCTGGGCTGCTCGGTCGGGCGAACTGAGCAGGGCACGAGCATGGCCGGCGCTGATCTGACCTTCGATTACTAGGCGTTGGACAGTGGGTGGTAATTGAAGAAGGCGGATAGTGTTCGCCACTGCCGATCGAGAGCGGCCGACCCGCGTTGCAACTTCCTCCTGCGTCAGCTCAAAATCTTCAATCAGTTGTTGATATGCGGCCGCCTCTTCTAACGCGTTGAGATCCTGCCGATGCAGATTTTCAACAACCGCAGTTTCAAGACTTGCGCGATCATCATGCCCTCGAACAAGGGCAGGAATTGAAGGCAAACCGGCCCGCTTTGCCGCTCGCCAACGCCGCTCCCCGGCGATCAGTTCATAGCCACCTTCATCGACTTCGCGCACCACAATGGGCTGTATCACACCGACTTCAGCGATTGAGGCGCTTAGTGACGCGAGGGTTTCTTCGTCAAAGTGACTTCTTGGCTGATATTGATGTGGGATGACATCATTGATCCCGATCTCTCGGTAGATGGCAACGCCCGCATCCAGGTCACCTGGTATGAGCGAACTTAATCCCTTGCCCAGCCCGCTGCGCCTATTCGACATCGAGGATCTCCTTCGCCAGATTCGTGTAGGCAATTGCTCCACGTGAAACAGGATCAAATGCGGTGATGGGCTGGCCGAAACTCGGCGCCTCACTCAATCTCACCGTCCTTGGGATCACATGACGACAAACCTTGTCCCCAAAATGCTCTCGTACTTCATCCGCAACTTGGCCCGACAACTTTGTTCGCGCGTCAAACATCACCAGAACAATCGTGCTTAGTACCAACGTTGGATTGAGATTCCGGGTAACGAGATCCACATTGCGAATCAGTTGGCCAAGACCCTCCAGCGCGTAGTACTCCGTCTGCACGGGCACCAGAACCTCTGTCGCCGCCGTAAGACCATTGATAGTCAGGAGGCCGAGTGAAGGGGGACAATCAATGAGCACAATGTCATAATCGTCAATCACTGAATCAATAGCCTCTTTCAGCTTCCGCTCCCGACTAAACGTGGGAACAAGCTCAATTTCCGCCCCGGCCAAATCCAAGCTGGCGGGAGCTACAAAGAGATTCTTCACCGAGACAGGCTCGATGACATCCTCCATCGCCACGTCTCGTAGAAGAACGTCATACAGCGAATGTTCGAGTTGCCTGGGATCCAGCCCAAGGCCAGTACTCGCATTCGCTTGCGGATCAAGATCCACAATCAGCACACGCTGTCCGAGCTCAGCGAAGCAGGCACCAAGATTCACCGTAGTCGTCGTCTTACCAACGCCGCCCTTCTGATTGGCGACAGCAAAGATACGAGTATCCCCGGAGGCGGGCACGGCTTCGTCGGGAGCTACCACTGGGTGCTCTCCATTCGTGTGAGCGACCCTCATCCTCCCCGAAGGAGGCATCCGGGTCAAGGACCCTCGCTATTGGTTCCCCATAAAACGTCATGCTTCCCGGCTATGGCACACCTAAATACAGGATCAAAGGACGAGAAGAGGACGCCGAGCTCGTGCCTTTGGCCGCCGCGGCAAGGCAGGATCCAGACCCTCACCAATCATCATGGCCGCAAACGCATTGCCGTTCTCATCAGAAAGAGACACAGAATCAACGCCAGGGACATCTACGGCAGACTCCCACACAGTCCGGTACCGGGAGGCGATCGAAACCACAAGCAGACCCCCTGGTCGGCAATAGGGGGCACACATCTCAAGCGTTTCAGCGGGATTCCCCAACATTCGAGCCGTTACGACATCCATGGTTCCACGTGGAACATCTATCAACTGTTCGTCTGACCTACCATGCACAACTCGTACATTGTCCGAGACGTCAAGCGCTTCCACTGCATCGCTTGCGAACTCACAGCGACGAAGGGATGAATCCAACAACGTCCACGAACTCTGTGGAAGTTCCCAGGCCAAGAACAGGCCCGGGATACCTGCCCCGGACCCAACATCCAAACACCGCAAAACTATGGGCTCGGCAAAAACTGAACACACGGCCTGCAGAAAGCCGACCGTGTGTTCACGAATTTCATCCACCGACGCCGAACCAACGACACCGGCGACGCGAGCCGGCCGCCAGGCCCGCTCAAGCGCCTCTGTAGGGAAGTTAGGCCGCATCCTCAGCCGGGACAATCACCACGCGCCGGTTGGGATCTTCACCTTCAGAAATCGTGTCGACGCCATCCTCGTCAGCTATGGTGTCGTGCACGACCTTGCGATCCGCACCACCCATGGGCTCAAGAGACCGCGCAACCCCGGACTCACGCACCTCAACGGCCTGCGAACGACAGAAGCTCGCCAGCGCTTTCGCCCGACGGGTGCGAACGCCACCAACATCAACCCGGATACGGCCGTCTCGGCTGCTACCGGCCTGGCGCTGAAGCACCGTACGCACCAGGTCGTCAATGGCCATCGCGGTAGCGCCGCGTCGCCCGATCATCCGTCCCATGTCGTCGCCGCTCACCGTGATACGAATCTCATCGTCGGCAACATCTTCGCGGGCCATCTCGACGGTAACGCCAAAGCGTTCCGCAAGACCAGACATGAACTCCTCTGCAATATCAGCTTGCTGGGGGAGTGGCATCATTGGTTCGTCACTCATGGGCTTCTCCTTCACTTTGTTCTCATTCGACTGTTTGGCGGGGCGGCCGTTGACATCTTGGCGCTTATTGGCGCCCTCGTCACGTCGGCTTTTCTTTTCAGACGACTGCGCATCACCTCGGCCCTGACCCTGACCACGCTGACCCTGACCACGCTGGCCTTGACCACGCTGCCCCTGACCATGCTGACCCTGACCACCTTCGCCCTTTGCAGGCCGGCTACGATCACGTCCCTTGTTAGTACGGCCTCGGCCCCGTCGCTCATCCTTTGAGCGCGGCGTGCTGGGGCGAACCCTCGCACGAACACGAGCATCTTCCTTGACCCGGCCAAAGAGGCCAGTCTTTACTTCGGACAACACCTCAAATTCAGCATCATCTCCATGAACACCAAGACGATCAAGAGCGACATCCTTTGCCTCCTCGACCGTCTTTCCTGCAGTAACTACCCATTCCATGAAGGGCTCCTCACTTGGCACTCACGTCAACGTGGTGCCATCTCGGGGCGCAAGCGCGCCAGCGGATCGCTAGCGCTTGCGCTTCTTATGTTGGGGACTACCCGGGTCGGTGGTACGTCCACCTGACCCATGATGACGGCTGGGCGCCTTACCTGTGCGCCCAGCCCCAGACCCCGTTGAACGATTCTTACCATTTGCTTTAGAGCTCTGTGCTTTCGAACCTTTGGAAGCCTTGCCACCCTTTGCAGCGGCCTCCCCGCGCTTCGGTGTGGGTTGGTCCTTCTTCGGTGTAACCCGGCCTCCACCTCTGACGTTCCCAGACTGCTTTGCGCTGAGACTCGCCTCACGCGACTTCCTCGCTTGCTCTCCGAGGCTGTCTTCACCGCGATAAAGCGAACGAGTGATGTAGCCCTGTTGACCAATCCGATACAGGTTCGAGACCACAAAGTAGATCACCAGCGCAGTCGGCATAGTGAAGCTGAAAACCGGAAGCATGAACGGCAGGATCTTCATGATCATTTCCTGCTGCGGATTCACCTGGGCACCGGTATTTCGGCCCCGGATCTGACGCTGCTGGTACAACGACGAGATCAAAACAATCACTATGAGACCGAGATAGGGGAGGGAACCAATAATTCCGTCACTGAGCGAATTTTGGGCCGATCGAGAGAGGTCGAGGCCCAACGAAAGCATTTCAGTCGGCCGATCCGCGAACTCCATACCCTTGCCTACGAGATCAATGTACATCTCGCTATCGATGGGAAGGTTCTCTGGATCGAACGGACGTTCGGTCGCAGAAAGTGGACTAACTTCGCTCATCCCTCCTGCCCCGATCCGGCCCATAGACCAACCAGACTGCTCTCCAAAGCTGGACACACGTTGGGTGATTCCCTGGACGACACGGAAAAGCACCAGGAAAACGGGCAATTGCACCAGGATCGGCAGACAGCCGCCAAGCGGGTTAATGCCGTTCTCTTGGTAGAACGCCATAAGTTGCTCGTTCATCTTCTGGCGGTCTTCTTTGTATTCCGCTTGGATCGCCTTGAGTTCCGGTTGGAGGCGCTGCATTTGCAGCATCGACCGTGTGCTCTTCAGCGTCAACGGGGTCACAACCACCATCACAGTGATTGTCAACATTCCTACGGCGAACCCGTAGGAAGGGACCAGGGAGTAGAACCACGCCGGAACGGACGCGATCAGATCGAACATGGGTGCTTCCCTTTGGTTTCAGGAGTACGGAGTGCGGGTACTGGGTCAAAGCCGCAGGATCCCCACGGATGACATCGAGAAAGACGTTTCGTAGCCAGCCATCCGCCACGCGTGGCGCCATGCGCCTCTACTGCCTCAAGGGCATAGTGCGAACATGATGGTACGTATCGACACGGCGAAGGCCGGCCACAGGCGACTTTTTGATAAAGCCTGACGAACCAAGCGAGGACGCGCGCCGCCGGAGTCATTCAGCCTCTCCCGAGGCGCCAACCGGGGCAAGTAGCTCGGTCATAACGGAGTGCAACGTGTCGTGTGACCAGTGATCGATCAATGCTGTTACTCGAATCAGGTGATCGCCACCCTCTACCTGTCGAGGGTTCGATGCAGCCAGATCGCTGAGAATGGCACGGATTCGCCGACGAATCCGGTTCCGTTCCACCGCGTTTCCCACAGAACGTGGGATTGCAAACGCAAACCGTGGTGGAGACATCGGATCTGGTCGTTTCACCAACCGAACAGGCCCTCGACCACTCCGTGCACCGTCAGCGTGAAGCCGACTAAACGCACGGCGGCTCGAGAGCCGCTCGATCACGCCGACAAGCGGGCGCGGCCCTTGTGGCGACGAGAACGCAGTACGGCACGCCCACCGCGAGTGCTCATCCGGGAACGAAAGCCGTGCTTCTTGGCTCGCTTACGAACGTTTGGCTGATATGTGCGCTTCATTGTTGTACTCCCAGAGGCTGCGTCGCGGAGTCGGGCGATGCAGAAAGAACGGCTTCAGAGAAGGGAAGCCGAGTGACGTCAGCTCACAACGGTACGGTCGTCAAGACCGCGCGACAACCACTCGTAGATATCGGGCTTGTCCATAAATTTTTATAAATTTGTCGCAACGTCCCCAAAGGGCAGGAATGCCACTCCTGTCATTTAATCTTCCAACCATGTAATTCGTTCACCCAAAACACGCTCTGAACAGGACTTATACCCACTTTTATAAGTCCAACTTGCAGCGGGAGAAGATATTGGTAAGTTCGCCGCCCTACCGGACGGGCTGCGGACCGAAAGTGGGTCTTTTCAGGACCTTCCGCAGACTAACCAATTTCATGAACGTAACCCGTTGTCCACATCTGTGGACACGCCTGTGGAGAGACGACTCAATTGGACAGCTCTATTTTGGACAGCCACGACGAGTCTGGCGACGCTGACGGCCTATGGACGACATGCGCCGCAAGCATCCGAGCACAAGTCAGTGACGCAGTCTGGCGAACAACCTTCAGCGGTGCGAAGGCGGTTGCCTTCGACGAGGGC
>JAACCU010000127.1 GCA_009937405.1 Actinomycetota bacterium | reverse complement strand
CGCTCAGCAGCGTGGCGGCACCGAGCAGTGTCTGGCGGGTGAGTGCATCTGCGGTCTCAGGGGTCAGGCCTTCGGCGATCCCCGCCGCGGTCATAGCCTCCGCGAGATGGAAGACGTAGGCCGGTCCGGAACCAGAAACACCGGTGACCGCGTCGATATCGGGTTCTTCCACAATGACGACCGTGCCGACTGCGGCAAGAATTTCAGCCGCCCAGTCGAGATCGACCTCAGTGGCCGCCCATCCACCAGCGATCGCAGCCGCCCCCTGGCCGACAAGGGCCGGCGTGTTGGGCATACAACGGACGACCCTCGTGCCTGCAGGAAGACCCGCCTCCATCGCTGCGGTGCGCACTCCAGCGGCAATCGAGAGGACCCGATCCACGCCCGCTTCGCTGAGCACCGGAAGAACGAGCTCAACGATGTGGGGCTTGACTGCGATGATCGCATCGACGCCGGGGACTGGCACGTTGCTCACCGAGATGCCGGGGTAGGCGGCTTTGAGCACACCGTGGCGCTCTTCGGACGGTGCCACTACGTGCAGCTCGTCGGGGCTCGCCCAGCCCCGCTCAACCAGGCCTCCAAGGAGTGCCTCGGCCATCTTGCCGCCACCGATCATCTGAAGTTTTGTCACGCCCGCACCGTATTCGGTCGCCAAGGATGCCGTGATAGGGGCGACGGGCGACGGCTTCCACACTTCCCCGAGTGGGCCGTCGCCCGTCAAGTGTTTATATTACATGAAACAACATGAAACACAATAATTTATTGTCGCACAACTCACAATTGAGTTGCCCAGCATCCGTCTCGAGCTCACATACGCCGGTATTCACGACATCACCGATACTTACAAATCCGACCGGCGTGCCCTCCCTGGTACCGACGGCGTGACGAAATCGTCATGCCCTTATCCCCGCTGCCACTATCGACTGCCCGGCTCACGGCGGGCGGCTACCCGTTGAAGCGCGAAGCAAAACCGATTCTCATGGCGGGCTTGAACACCAACTCGACAGCAGCCCACATCGAGCCAAGAATCCGATCAAGTTCGCGATCAGTCACCGCAGCGAACGAAACGGAGCCCGCCAAGAAGATCGCCTCCTCTTCGCCGATCTCCAGATTGAGGCCGGTGAGTTTGCGATTACGACGAAGGAGATGGGCGTAAAACTCCCCCTCGTTCTCCTCAGGCGCCGGCATCACATATGTCTCATAGCGCAGCGTCCGCTGGCCCAACGTGAACCACGCTGTCCAGACGTCCTTTTCTTCGCCGAGAAGACGCACGTACCAGCGCACCAGGTCACCGATGTCTCGCTCGACTGCATCGATCGCTGAGTTCTCAGCCAACTCGCGTTCGAACCAACCATCGATTTGGGCTTCGAGCGCAACCAGTTCTTCAGGCGACGCAGGAGGCGACTGCACTAGGCCAGACAGTCGACGAGGGCCCGAACCGCGAGGTCGTCGTAGACGCGACGCAGGCGAGCAGCCATCGAGGTCCAGGTGTAGGCGGCCGCAGCTTCAGCAGCACGCATCGCGAGCCGGTCAGCCAACACCGGATCGCCAAGGATGCGGTCGACGGCAGCCGCGAAGTCGGCCGGGTTGCGTCCACTGACCCGCAGACCGGTACGGCCGTGATCGACCAGCGTGCGCAGGCCACCAACATCGGAGGCCACAACCGGGGTGCCACAGGCGGCGGCTTCGAGCGCGACCAGACCGAACGACTCAGACCGACTCGGCACGAGGCAGAGATCGGCGGCGCGGTAGTAGGTCGACAACACGTGGTGGGGCTGCGGCGGGACCATGGTGACCCGGCCTCCAAGACCGCGTTCATGGACAATCTTTTCGACACGACGAACCTCGTCGTCACCGTCGAGACCACTCGAACCCCCGACGATGACCAGTCGCGCATCGCGGCGCTCAATCAGGTCAAGTGCTTCAACCGCAACGTCGACGCCCTTGAGCGGTTGGATACGGCCAACGAACAAGAGCACCAGCTCCTGCCCCCAGCCGAGCCCATGACGGGCACCGCTGCGAGTGCCAGGAGAGAAGAACGCGTGATCAACGCCTGGCGGCACGACCTCGATACGATCAGGGTCAGCGCCGTAGTGGGTGACGAGCTCATGCAGTTCGGTGACCGAATTGGCCGTGATCACATCGCTGCATGCAACGACATCAGCCTCGGCTTCAATGCGAGCCTTGGGCTCAAGATCGCCGGTTTCGGCCTTCACCCGAGCGAGAGTGTGAAACGTTGACACAAGCGGCAGCTCCAGCTCGTGCTTGAGCCGATGACCAGCGACACCACTCAGCCAGTAATTGGCGTGGATCACATCGGCCGGGTTTTTAAGCAAATCGTCACGAACCCGATTCGTGAACTCGTCCACAACCGATGGCAGATTTTCCTTGGCCAGATCGACAGGTCCGGCATCAACATGACGCACTCGAAAACCAGGTTCGATCTCAATAACATCAGCGAGACCCCCGGTCCATCGCCGCACGTACACCGTGCATTCCGTTCCGGCCTGAGCCAATGACGACACCAGCTCACGGACGTAAACGTTCATTCCGCCCGCGTCGCCACCCCCGGGCTGGACCAGGGGGGCCGTGTGCAAGGAAAGAACGGCTACTCGGTGCACGGCGTACTCAACCGATCTGACGTCCGTGGCATTCCGAATAGAGCGAAGCCGTCGTCATGATCAGGTTGAATCCACTGGCGATTTACCGCCAGTGATGCGGCGGGCGAGCTCGTCATTGATGGAGTCGATCACGGTATGGAGCGAGCGTCGAGCAGTCGACAATTCCTCTTCGAAGCTGGACAGGGCAATCATGGCGGCTGCCAAAACACTGTCCTGGAGCTCAGCCACAGAGGTGATCACGCTGGGGCCCACAACGCCATCGAGCTTTTCGGTAAGGGGGTCTACAACATGGTCCGGGGGGTCAAGTTCTTGCTCGACGCGGCCACCGGCGCCAGCACGAGCGCCGCCACTCAACATCTCGGGCAGCTGCTCGACGAGGTTGCGCAGATCGCCGCCGCCGCCGCCGGCTCGGCTCTCGGTTTCCTTGGTCAGGAGATCGAATCGACCCTGCGCAACACGGCGCACGTAGGAGAAGCCGTTCTCCAGATCGGTGCATTCACACCGCATCTCGCGAACACGCTCGGTCGACGCATCGGCCAAACCAGACAGGTAGGTCGGCACAAGAGCGTGTAACAGGTCAGGGATCATCGGCTTCCAGTCTACTGGTCTTGCGAGCAGCCGCCAGAAATCGGGGGAAGGACCGCTACCTCGTCACTGTCCGCGACCACGTGATCACGGTCGACGGGTTCGCCATTGCACCACACCTTACAGGTGTCGAGCAGACGCACGAAATGTCCGCCATAGCGCTCCCCGGCCTGGTCAAGTATTTCACCGACAGTCCCGCCTGGAAACTCGTCGGACCCCGTCCCCGCCGCCTCTCGGGCGCTCGCGAACAGTCGAAGACGGGCCATGGCGTCACGTTATCTGCAAGGGCTGGTATCCCGTAATCGAAGCGGCACTCCGGCGGCTCGGCAATAAACAACCGGGTTGATCTGGGCCCATCCGCTTCACTGTCACAAGGCAACGGTACGGTCGGCCGCGCATGCTGAATCTCCTCCTCGCACGTCATGCACAAAGTGAATGGAATGCCCTCGGCCGCTGGCAGGGACAATCCGACCCACCCCTGTCCGAGCTCGGCTGGGCCCAGGCTCGAGCCGCTGGCCTCAACGCTGGCGTGTTCGACGCGATTATGGCCAGCACCCTCGAACGTGCCCGCAACACCGCCACCGTCATCAGCGAAGCCACCGGCGTTGGCCCCGTACTCGTCGATGAGCGCCTCATGGAGCGCCAGGCCGGCGAATACCAGGGCCTCACGAAAGACGAAATCGAAGGCCGCTGGCCGGGCAACCTGGCGGCCAGGATCTGGCCCCCCGGGTGGGAGTCCGACGACGATCTGGTCGCTCGCGCCCGTGAAGCGATCGACGAGATTTACCTCCGCACAGCAGGTTCTGGCGAGGTTCTGATCGTTACTCACGGCGGGCTTATCTATGCGATCGAGGAGCATCTCGGCGAAAACCGCGGCCGCATCCCCAACCTCGGCGGTTGCTGGATCCACCACGACGGCAAACGCTGGAAGCTCGGCGAACGGATCGAGCTCGCACCCGATGACATCACCCTCGACACTGATCGGGACGCGGTCTGATGGCAATCGAGAATGCGAACGCCTCTGAACACGGACATGACCCGTCACACCCATCGGTCGCCGGTCGCCGCATGTCCACGCGCTACCCGGTTGAGGTGATCCGCAGTGACAAGCGCAACAAGACGGTGTCAGCCAAGATCGTCGACGGCGTCATTCGCGTCCGCATCCCGGGGTGGATGACCACGGCCGATGAAGCCCACTTTGTCGACGATGTGGTCGAGCGCATCGAACGTGAGCGCAAGTCCGCAGCCGTCAACCTCGCCGGTCGGGCCCGCACACTCGCCCACGAGTTCGCGTTGCCCGAGCCGGAGTCGATCACCTGGTCGAAGGTGCAGCGTCAACGCTGGGGCTCATGCACCATCGACTCGCGAGACATTCGCATCTCAGATCGTCTGGTCGACGTTCCACCGTGGGTTCTCGATTATGTGATCGTCCACGAACTCGCTCACCTACTCATTCCCCATCACGGACCCGAGTTCGATGCCCTCGTGGATCGCTACCCGCTGGCCGAACGAGCCACCGGCTATCTGTTGGCGGTCAGCGACCGGCCCCGCTGACACCGCTGGCTACCCACGCTGCTTCATCTTCGCCTATCGGCGTCGACGGACCGGCGTCAGTCCAGACCCACAGCTCCTCAGAGATGGCCCGCCAGTTGGCAGTGGCTTCGAGCTTGCCCATGAGCGAAAACAAGCCAAGATTGATGCGCTGGATAAGTGCGAAGGTCGGCGGGACGTTTGCGTGCTTGAGAATGGCGTTCGTGCGAGCATCGAACATCTTGAACAGCAAGCGGGCGCTGTATTCCGGAGTCACGGTCAGCGGCTCGTTCTCGAGGATCAGTTCGTAGTAGGCGGCGAACCAGTCGAAGATCTCCTCATCACTGAACGGTGCCCCCGGTCGGAGCACCTTCGCCTCTTCGGCAGTGCGACGGAACTTGATGGCATCACGATCGAGCATGGCGCGGATGAGACGAGTGAACTGTTCGACCTCGTCCTCTTGGAAGTGCTTCACCAGACCAAAATCGATGAATGCCACCCTTCCGTCGTCGGCCAGCAGATAGTTGCCCGGATGCGGATCAGCGTTGAAGACGTGCTGACGGTTCAGGCTCCGAAACACGAACCGGTAGAGGATCTCGCCGACCCGGTCACGCTCCTGCTGAGACCGCTCATATATCTCTTCGAATCGACTGCCTTCGACCAGTTCCGTCGTGAGGACGTCGCCGGTGCTGAGTTCCTCGATCACATCGGGAATCCAGATGTGGGGGTGACCGCGGTAGTAGTCGGCGAACACTCGAACGTTTGAGGCTTCGTTTAGGTAGTCGAGTTCCTCGGAGATTCGAGCCCGCAGCTCTGCGACAAGCTCGTTGGGGTCGAGCCCAGGGAAGACCATCGACAGCATCATTGCCAGTGCTTCAGAGTTGTCGAGATCCGCGGCAATAGCGCCAGCAATCCCCGGGTACTGCACCTTCACCGCGACCTTGCGCCCGTCCGCAGTAACGGCTCGGTGGACCTGACCGATCGAGGCTGACGCCATCGGCTCGGAGTCGATCTCGCGGAACAGCTCATGCAGGGGTGCGCCCAGGGACCGTTCGATCTCACTGAGCGCAAGGTCACCGGGCATCGGCGGCGCATCGCTGCGAAGACCGGCCAGCGCTTCGCGCATCGGCTTGGGCATGCCGTCGTCGAGATAGCTGGCCATCTGTCCGAGCTTCATCATCGCGCCCTTCATGTTCCCAAGGGCAGCCACAACATCCTCGGCATCACGGCGTTCGAGATCAGCTTGGAGCCGACGGCGCGTCTCGTCCGAAGCGAGGCGCTGGCGGGTTTTCGTCCACGTTCGGTCCGTGGCGCGACACGCGGCCAGCCAAGCCATCGCCGTCGTGCGCTGCAAACGACTGACGTGGGCAATTGGACTGTCCTGCACCGGGCCCGAGCGCACCCGCCGCCAGACAACCATCGCGCCGCCAACGAAAACAAGGAGCAGCAGCCGTCCGCTGCTCCGCATGTCAGTCTTCAGCCGGAGCTTCGTCGATAAGAGCCGCGGCCAACGCCTCGGCCTGGTCGATTTCGTCGGAGTCGAGCGCTCGCAGAGCAGCATCGACACTCTCCAGATCCGACTCAAGCTGATCCAGCTCAATATCGTTCTCTGCTTCACTCACCGAAGCGGACTCGGCGTCGACCTCAACGTCTGTATCCACCGCAGCGTCGGTGGGCTCAGCCACTGGATTCAGGGTTTCGTCAGGGTCGTTCATCGCCGCTGAGGGTACCCACGCTTCACGAGCATGTGGCGTGGCCGCGCCACAGCGGGCAGGCTGCGGGGATGACCGCCCGACTGCACGCTCCAACCCGCTACGCCCGCGCCGGGATGGTGTCGACCATCGACGCCATCG
>JAACCU010000126.1 GCA_009937405.1 Actinomycetota bacterium | reverse complement strand
GATCGTGCCCTCGCCCCCCAGCATCGACCACAACTCCTCGGCCACATGAGGCACAAGCGGTGACAACATCGTGACCATCGTCTCGGCGACCACCCGTGGGGTCGGGCCGTCGAGCTTGGTGATCTCGTTGTTCAGTTCGGTGATCTTCGCAATCGCAGTATTGAACCGCAGGTTGTCCATGTCGGCTCGCACGCCCTCAATTGTGCGATGCATGGTGCGAACAAGTTCTTCGCTTGGAGCATCGTCGCCGACCACGAGTTCACCGGTGTCCTCGTCAACGATGTTTCGCCAGACGCGCTGCAGTAGGCGCTGTGAACCAACGACCGAACGCGTCTCCCAGGGACGGTCCTGATCGATTGGACCCATTGCCATCTCGTACAAACGGAGCGTGTCGGCGCCGTAAGCCTCGTACATGTCGTCAGGGGTGACCGCGTTCTTCAACGACTTGCCCATCTTGCCGAAGTTTCGGTCGACCGGTTGCCCCTCAAAGGTGAAGCCAGATTGAGCATCGCCCTGGACCTCTTCGGCCTCGACATAGATGCCGCGGCTGTCTTGGAACGCGGCTGCCTGGATATAGCCCTGGTTGATTAGTCGCTTGAACGGCTCGGCCGTGCTGACGACGCCAAGGTCAAACAACACCTTGTGCCAGAACCGGCTGTAGAGCAGGTGCAGCACCGCGTGCTCGACGCCACCGACATAGAGGTCAACCCCACCCTCGGTCGGGTTGTCACCACCCATCCAGTACTTCTCTGCGGCGGGATCAACAACCATGTCGTCGCTCACAGGATCGATGTAACGCAAGTAGTACCAACACGACCCGGCCCACTGGGGCATGACGTTGAGGTCACGCCGGTAGCTCTTCATGCCGTCGCCCAAGTCGAGTTTGACCGTGGTCCACTCGGTAGCGCGACCTAATGGCGGTTCGGGCTCGGAATCCTCGGCGAGTTCGCGAGGCGCCCAGTCGATCAGCTCAGGCAAGTTCACCGGCAGGTGCTCGTCGGGAATGGAGATCGGGTTGCCGTCTTCGTCGAACACGATTGGAATCGGCTCACCCCAGTAACGCTGACGAGCAAACAACCAGTCGCGCAACTTGGTGGTAACCGTGCCCCCTCCGGCGCCGGTTTCTTCGAGCTGAGCGATCATCGCCGACTTTGCTTCGGCGATCCGCATACCGTCGAGGAATCCCGAATTGATGGCGGGGCCATCACCAACGTACGCGCCCCCCTCAAAGTCAGCCGGGGGCTGCACGGTGCGAATGATGTCGAGATCGAATGCTTCGGCGAACTCCCAATCTCGTTCGTCTTGACCGGGCACAGCCATGATGGCACCAGTGCCGTAACCCATCAGCACGTAGTCGGCGATGAACACCGGGATCGATTCACCATTGACCGGGTTGGTGGCGAAGGAGCCGGTGAAGACACCAGTTTTCGTCTTGTTTTCTTGACGATCCATGTCGGTCTTCTGCGTCGTGGCGTCGCGGTAGGCGGCAACAGCCTCGGCGGGCGTTGGCGCGCCACCCATCCACATATCCTTTGTACCTTCGGGCCAGGCGGCGGCCACCAACCCGTCGACCAGGTCGTGTTCGGGCGCCAGCACCATGTAGGTGGCTCCAAACAAGGTGTCGGGGCGGGTGGTGAACACTCGGATCAGATGCTCACCGGCAACAAACTCGACCTCGGCACCCTCAGAGCGACCGATCCAGTTTCGCTGCATCGACTTGATACTGTCAGTCCAGTCGAGCAGATCGAGGTCGGCGAGCAAGCGGTCGGCGTAGGCGGTTATCCGCATCATCCACTGCTTGAGAGGGCGACGGAAGACGGGGAAGTTGCCGCGATCGCTGCGACCATCGGCGGTGACCTCCTCATTGGCCAGCACCGTGCCCAAGCCCGGGCACCAGTTGACGGGGGCCTCTGACACGTACGCCAAGCGATACCCGTGCAGGATCGAGCGCTGCTCGCTCAGTGACAAGCCAGCCCAGGAGCGACCATCCGGTGTCGCTCGGCTGCCGTCAGCAAATTCGGCTTCGAGTTCGGCGATTGGGCGAGCCTTTTGCCGGTGTTCATCGAACCACGAATTGAAAATCTGGCCGAAGATCCACTGGGTCCAGCGGTAGTACGCCTCGTCAGTGGTGGCGATCGAGCGGCGATCGTCATGACCCACACCCAGCCGATCAAGCTGGCGGGTCATGTTGGCGATATTCGCCTCCGTGTTCTCACGAGGGTGGACACCGGTCTGGCGAGCGTGCTCTTCGGCTGGCAAACCGAACGCATCGAATCCCATCGTGTGTAAGACGTTGAAGCCGGTCATGCGTTTGAAGCGGGCGTAGACGTCGGTGGAGATGTAGCCCAGGGGATGGCCCACGTGGAGACCTGCACCTGAGGGATACGGAAACATGTCCATGATGAAGAGCTTCGGCGCGTCGGCAACGCCGAAGGGGTCAGCGCTCAGCGGGCCTGACGGGTTCGGCGCGTGGTATGTGCCAGCCTCACGCCAGTGGGCCTGCCAGCGGGTTTCGATCTCATCGGCCCGAGCGGCGTCGTAGCGGTAACTCGGGGCAGCGTCTGCAGCGCGTGCAGTAGGGGTTTCGGACACCGCCACAGGTTACGCGCCCGAGCTTCTGTTCCTGGGGAGTTTCATGATACGGTACAGTTCCACGATGCGGAACAGCTTTGACTGACCCCATTGCCTGCCTTAACCAGCAACGGCTAACCCGTTCTTGATTTCCAGGAGTTCCCGAATGTCTGACGAGATGGACGAAGAGATCGACCTCAGCGCATTAAGCGATGAAGACCTCACCGCCCAAATGCACGACGACCTGTATGACGGTCTGGCCGACGAAATCCACGAAGGCACCAACATCTTGTTGAGCCGGGGCTGGAGCGCCAGCCGGACACTCAACGAGGCACTCGTCGAGGGCATGCGCATTGTCGGCATCGACTTTCGCGACGGCATTCTTTTCGTACCCGAGGTACTTCTCGCCGCAAACGCCATGAAGGCCGGCATGGCCATCCTGCGTCCGATCCTCGCCGAGACAGGTGCCGAGTCCATCGGCACGGTCGTAATCGGCACCGTCAAGGGCGACATCCACGACATCGGCAAGAACCTTGTCGGCATGATGCTCGAAGGCGCTGGCTTTGAAGTCCACGACCTCGGCATCAACACTGATGTCGACCAGTTCCTCGCAGCGCTGGCCGAGCACAAGCCCGACGTCCTCGGCATGTCAGCCCTGCTCACCACCACAATGCCGTACATGAAGGTCGTCATCGACACCCTTGAAGAGAAGGGCATGCGCGACGACTACATCGTCCTCGTCGGCGGTGCGCCGCTCAACGAAGAATTCGGTGATGCCATCGGCGCCGATGCCTACTGCCGCGATGCCGCCGTCGCGTCAGAAACTGCGTCCGCTCTGGTTCAGGCCAGGCGCGCCGCAGCGTGAGCTGAAGCCGTGACTACGCCACAGGTGCTGATCTTGGCCTGCGGTGCCCTCGCTCGCGAGATCCGCGACATCACGCGACTCAACGAGCTAGACAACGTGACCCTCGACTGTCTGCCTGCCGTGTTACACAACCGCCCCACCGACATCCCCGACGCAGTGCGCGAACGCCTTGACCGCGACGCGCACAAGTACGACCGGATCCTGCTCGGCTACGCAGACTGTGGAACCACAGGTGAGCTGGCCGACATCTGCGAGGAGCGAGGCATCGAGATGCTGCCCGGAGACCATTGCTACGAGTTCTTCGCCCGCGGCGACACATGGCAGGGCATGCATCACAACGACCCCACCGCCTTCTACCTCACCGACTATCTGGCCAAGCACTTCGACCGGATCATCATCGACGGACTCGGCATCGGGGCCCATCCCGAGCTTCAGGCCATGTACTTCGGAAACTACACGAAGGTCATCTACCTCGCCCAGACCGATGATCCCGAGATCGACGCCGCAGCCAAGGCCGCAGCCGAACGCCTCGGCCTCACCTACGAACGAGTTGCCACCACCTACGGCGACCTCGAACCAGCCCTTCTCCAAATCTCCCGGCGGGCCTCATGAGTAGACGAAGAGTGCGAGGCGGCCCCGGAATCGTCACAATCTTCTGGCGAGACATTCCAGCCCAGGTCACCGCAACGACCGACGACGGTTCCAAAGAGCAGGTACTGCTCCATGATCGGTTTCAGCACGCCATTGATCGTGCCGCTGCCGTGGCGGGGCTGACCCAAACCGACGACTACCTAAACGAGTGGCGCCGCGTGGCAACCACACCTGCCGGCGACCCTCTTGCTGAGGCTCATGCCATCGCTGAAGCATTCGAAAACAACATCCCCCGCGAGCGACTGGAGGCCCTAGTGGCCAACGGCGGGCTCGACCCTGACCCCCCAGGAGAATCCCAATGACCGAAACCGTGATCAGTAGCGCAACCAAAGAGGTCGTGATCGGCTTCGGTCGTCCGTTCGTCATGATCGGCGAGCGCATCAACCCCACCGGCCGCAAGCTGCTAGCCGCAGAGATGAAGAACGGCGACTTCAGCCGAGTCGAGGCCGACGCGCTCGCCCAGGTTGCCGCTGGCGCCCAGATGCTCGACGTCAACGCCGGCATCCCACTCGCCGATGAGCCGGCGCTGCTCGCTCAGGCGATCAGGCTCGTGCAGTCGGTCACCGACGTGCCGCTCTCCATCGATTCGTCAATCATCGAGGCCCTCGAGGCCGGCATCGAGGCCTACCAAGGGAAGCCGCTGATCAATTCGGTCACTGGTGAGAACGAGGTCATGGAGCGGGTGCTTCCCCTCGTAGCCAAGGCTGGCGCTGCCGTTGTTGCCATCTCGAACGACGAGACCGGCATTAGTGAAGATCCCAACGTTCGCTTTGAGGTCGCCAAAAAAATCGTGCTCGCCGCCGCCGACTACGGCATCCCCGCCCATGATGTGATCGTCGACCCACTCGTCATGCCGATCGGCGCCATGGGCACCGCCGGCCAGCAGGTGTTCGCACTTGTGCGACGCCTCCGTGATGAACTCGGCGTCAATACAACCTGTGGCGCGTCCAACGTGAGCTTCGGTCTTCCCAACCGCCACGCCGTCACCGGCACGTTCCTCGCCATGGCAATGGGCGCGGGCATGACCTCAGCGATCATGAACCCGATGCACGCCGAGGTGAAAACGGCGATCATGGCGGCCGACGTGCTGGCCGGCAACGACACCAACTGCGCCGCCTGGATCACCGAGAACCGTGACCCCAACGCCGGCACCGGAGCGGGTGGCGCTCGACGCCGCGGCGGACGCCGTCGCCCCGCCTCGGTCTGAGTCGAAGCTGATCTCCTCGTGCCGGACGAAGACGCAAAGGTGGTGTTCACCCCATCTGGGGTGCAGGCCAGCGTCGCGCCCGGCACCACAGTGCTCGATGCCGCCCGCCGGGTCGGCGTCGACATCGACTCCACATGTGGTGGCCGCGGCCTGTGCGGGCGCTGCCAGATCACGCCGTCAGTCGGCGAGTTCGCCAAATGGAGTATCACCTCAACCGAAGATGCCGTCTCACCATGGACGTCAACGGAATCGGCGTACAAAGGTCGACGCCAGATCACCGCGGGAAACCGACTCGGCTGCCAGGCCAAAGTGGTCACCGATGTTGTGGTTGACGTACCTGCGGCCAGCCAAGTCCACCGCCCCGTCGTCCGCAAGAAGATCGATCTGGACGGGCTCACGCTCGATCCGTTACTCGTTGCCCGATACGTCGAACTGCCTGAGCTGGAACTGGGCGACGAACGCGCCGACGCAGAGCTCCTGCGCGAAGCACTCGCCACCGACTGGGGTATCGAGGGCGCCACCGTTGACGCTCGAGTACTACCTAACCTTCACCCCGCCATCGTCACCGGTCAGCGTGCCATCACCGCTGTCGTTCATGTCGACGGCACCGTCATAGCCGTTCGGCCCGGGTTCGATGAGGACATCTATGGCGTAGCGATCGATGTCGGTTCCACCACTATCGCCGGCTATCTGATCGACCTTGCGACCGGCGACGTCGTCGCCACCGCCGGCACCATGAATCCCCAGATCCGCTTCGGCGAAGATCTCATGAGCCGCGTCAGCTACGTGATGATGAACCCGGGTGGCGAACATGAGCTCACCGCCACGGTTCGGAGCGCGCTCAATGAGCTGATCGACGACCTGACCGATCAGCGAGACCATGTCCACGACCTGGTGCTGGTCGGAAATCCAGTCATGCACCACCTCTTCCTCGGCATCGACCCCACACCCCTCGGAGCCGCACCCTTCACCCTGACGGTCGGCAGACCTATCGACATGCGAGCCGATGAGCTCGACATTGATCTCCCCTACGCCCGGGCCCACATCGGCCCATGCATCGCTGGCCACGTCGGCGCCGACGCCGCCGCAGCAACACTCAACGAGGGCACCCACCGCACCAGCGAACCACAACTCATGGTCGACGTAGGCACCAATGCCGAGATCGTGCTTGGCACCGCCGATCGCACCTATGCCGCATCATCACCCACGGGACCAGCGTTCGAAGGCGCTCAGATCTCCTGTGGCATGCGAGCAACCGCCGGGGCCATCGAGCGCATTCGCATCGATCGAGACACCTTCGAGCCCCGTTTCAAGGTGATCGGCGCGGACATGTGGAGCAACGATCCCGGATTCTCGGAGGCCACCGATGAACTCGATATCGCCGGCCTCTGCGGCTCAGCCATCATCGAGATCATCGGCGAGATGTACCTCGCTGGCGTGATCGACCACAACGGTGTCGTCCAGGGTTCCCTTGTCGAGCGAACCGAACGCGTGGTGGCCGACAAGCGCACGTTCACATACGTGATCCGTGAGGCGACCGCCGACGATCCCCGGCTCGCCATAACCCAAAACGATGTCCGCCAAATCCAGCTCGCCGGCTCCGCTCTGCGCGCTGGCATCGATCTTCTTATGGAGCACGCCGGGGTCACCGAGGTGCACGACGTTCGCCTCGCTGGGGCCTTCGGCGCCCACATCGACCCGGTCTACGCCCTCGTACTCGGCCTAGTCCCCGACTGCCCGGTTGATTCGGTGCGCGCCGTCGGCAACTCGGCCGGAGCAGGAGCGGTTCGAATGTTGCTCAGCGCCCAGCAGCGCGAAGAGGTCGCTCAGGCAGTCATCGACATTGAGAAGATCGAGACAGCCACCGAGCCTCGCTTCCAAGACTTGTTCGTCTCAGCCATGGCCTTCCCGCACGCAACGGTGCCGAGTCCCCATCTCGCTCAGATCATCACCCTTCCTGAGCGCATTGAATCCGAAACATCAGGAGGCCGCGGTCGACGCCGCCGCCGCTCCACGAACCAGGAGAGCAGCCCATGAGCGAAGAGCCCGTCTCTGAAGCACCCCGCGGACGCCGTAGCGGAGGTCGCGCTGGTCGGCAGGCCGCCCGAGCAGCGAGTACTGCCGTGACCAGCCCGTACCTGGTGCGAAACCTGCCGCCCTTCGAGATGCTCGACGATGCCGCGCTCAGCCAGATCGAAGCGAACGCCGAAACGATTCTCGCTGAGGTGGGCATCGCCTTCCAGGAAACGCCTGAGGCACTCGATCTCTGGCGGCAGGCCGGCGCAAGTGTCGAGGGTGATCTTGTCAAGTTTCCGAAGGGCATGTGCCGCGAAATCGTGCAGCAGAACGCTCCTAAAGTGTTCACCCAGCATGCTCGCAATCCCGAGCGCAGTGTGAAGATCGGTGACAACAGCACCGTCTTTGCGCCCAACTACGGCTCTCCGTTCGTCATGGATCTCGACAACGGCCGCCGCTACGGCAGCGTCAAGGACTTCCAGAACATCGTCAAGCTCGTCTACGGACTCCCTCATTTGCACCACAGCGGTGGCACCGTGTGCGAGCCGGTCGATTCGCCGGTCAACAAACGCCACCTCGACATGGTGTATTCACACATCAAATACAGCGACAAGCCCTACATGGGTTCAGTCACCGCCCCCGAGCGTGCGGCCGACTCGATCGAATTGAGTCGCATCGCTTTCGGCGGCGATCTCCAGGATCGCACGGTGATGACCTCGCTCATCAACGCATCATCTCCCCTCCGGTGGGACGCCACCATGCTCGGCGCCGCCACCGAATACGCCCGGGCCAACCAGGCCGCAATCTTGTCCCCGTTCATCCTCGCTGGAGCGATGTCACCTGTGACCGTGGCTGGCCTTTGCGCCCAGGCATTGGCCGAAGCGCTCTCGGGAATGGCCTACTACCAGCTCGTGCGGCCGGGAGCCCCCGTTATCTTCGGCACGTTCGCTTCGTCGATGTCGATGGCCACTGGTGCACCCACCTTTGGCACGCCGGAGGCCGGCCAGGCCATCAACGTCATGGCATCGCTGGCCCGCAGGGTCGGTGTGCCCTTCCGCTCTGGCGGCCAATTCACGTCCTCGAAGTATCCCGATGCCCAAGCCGCCTACGAGTCGGCCTCCACACTTCTTCCCACCATCAACGCGGGGGTGAATTTCGTTCTCCACGCCGCTGGCTGGCAGGAGGGTGGCCTCGCCTTGGGCTACGAGAAGCTCATCATGGATGCTGACCAACTCGGCATGATGGAGGTCTACGCCCGCGGCATCGACATGAGCGAGAACGGCCAGGCCCTGGATGCCTTCCGCACCAACGCTCATGGCGATCACTTCCTCGGCAATGCCCACACACTCGCCAACTTCGAGACAGCGTTTTATCGCTCCACGGTCGCCGACAACGGGAGCTTCGAGCAATGGACCGATGAGGGCAGCCTCACCGCCGCTCAGCGAGCCAATGTCCAGTGGAAGCAAATGCTACGCGACTACGAAGCCCCGCCGCTCGACGATGCCATCGATGCCGAACTCCAAGACTTCATCAACCGCCGTAAATCGGAAATGCCGGATGCCCTCTATTAGGAGACGCCGTGACTGACACCATTGGGTTCATTGGGCTAGGAAATATGGGACTGCCCATGTGTCTCAACCTCATCGACGCTGGGCTCGACGTCATCGCGTTTGACCTTCGCTCAGAACCAGTCGACGAGGCGGTTTCCGCCGGCGCTCAGCGTGGAGCCGATGCAGCCGACGTCGCGGCCCGGGCCGACATCCTTCTCACCTCGCTTCCACGCCCCGACCATGTCGCTTCGGTGATGCGCGACGGCGGCGCACTCGCCGCGCTACGACCCGGTTCGCTATGGGCTGATTTGACCACCAACCGTCGCGAGTTTGTGGCCGAGTTGGCCGGTGAGGCGCCCGCTGGCGTCACCGTCGTCGACTCGCCCGTCACCGGCGCCGTCGATGGCGCCCGCACTGGCCGCCTCACCTTATTCGCCGGCGGAACCGACGCTGATCTTGATCGCGTCGTCCCCATTCTCGAGAATATGGGACGGGTGATCCGCTGTGGCGGCCTTGGCACAGGCAACGTTGTCAAGCTCGTGACCAACCAGCTCTGGTTCATCCACGCGGCATCGATCGGTGAGGGGTTCGCTCTCGGCATGGCAAATGGGGTCGAACTTCCCGTGCTCTACGACGCCATCTGTGACTCGGTCGGTGATTCTTTCGTGGCCCGCCACGACGGCCCATCGATCTTCGCCGGCCACTACGACCCCTCGTTCACCATCGATCTCTGCCTCAAAGACCTCGGTCTGCTCCGCGAGCTCGGCGACAACGTCAGCGCCGACCTCATCATGACCGATGCCGCCCACGGCGTCTTTGAGAATGCCGCAGAGCGCTATGGGCGCGACGTCGGCGAGCTCCACGTTGCCAAGCGACTCGAGGACGATGCCCAGCTCTCTTTCCGCATGGACGGCGACTGGACAGCCCCGTGGGAAGTCACGAACTAGGGCCCCTATTCCTCAAGCCGGTCTCGCTGGCCACGCATAAGGCCCATGGCCGCTCCCGATGCCCGAGCCGGGAAGGCGACAAAGCGACGCTTGTTGGCAGCATCCGGGGCATCGGCGACGACAATTCGCCACGCGAGGTAGCCGGCGATGGCACCGTTGCCGGCGGCCATTGACCAGAAGTACATCGTCGGCGACGTGAAGGCAATCACGGCAGTGGCCGCGAGCGGGCCGAAGAGTGCTCCGACACCATTGACCCGAACGAGCGCGGCGGAGCCGGCCGTCAAGTTTTTGGTAGGAAGCCAGTCAGCGGTATAGGCAATCGTGAGGGAGTAGACCGGGAACGCCGCGGCGCCGAGAGCCGTCATCAGCGCGATCGCCGCCCAACTCCCGGCTGGAGTGAAGGCAAGAGCAACACAGAGTCCTGATGCAATCGCGGCCACAACAAACATGACGCCGCGACGGGGTAACCGATCCGAGATGTATCCGATCGGCCACTGCAGCAGCATCGAGCCGAATAGCGGTGCAGCCAAGAACACGGGGATTCTGGAGCTCGGCACGTCGACGGCCACTGCGTAGACCGCGCCCAGGCCGATGAGGATGCCGGTCGCGGCACCGTTCCAGAACGAACTGATAATGCCAGTGGGGATGATGCCGAACAGTTCCTTCAGCGACATTGGCTCCGGCACGGCCAGTGGCGGGTTGCTCGACGCCGACAGGGCCACAGGCACGAGCGATGCAGAGACGAGCACCGAGGCCAGCAAGAAGAGCTTTACACCGTCCGGGTCGGCGGCATCGAGGAGGAATTGCCCGGCCGTCATGCCACCCATGGTGACGACCATGTAGATCGACAGCAGCCGTCCTCGAGTCTTGTTGGTGGCGAGATCATTCAGCCAGGACTCAGCGACCACGTACAGCCCCGCCATACACATCCCGGTGACAAACCGCATGGCGCCCCATGTCAACGGATTGATGAAGAGGGCATGGATGAGCACCGCGCTGGACGCCATCGATGCAAGGCCGGCGAATACGCGGATGTGCCCGACCCGAGCAAGCATGTATTCGGAGTAGCGAGACCCTGCAAGAAAGCCACCGAAGTAGGCCGCCATAACGAACCCGGCGACGGTGGCGGAGAAGCCTTCGGCCTCTGAGCGGATGCCGATCAACGACCCCTGCAAGCCATTGCCCGCCATAAGCAGCAAGATCCCGAAAAATAGCGCCCGCGCTGCGTTGGTGGGGTTCTCTTCAATCCATGGGCCGCCCTCGAGGGCCGCCTCAGGATCCTGAACGATGTCAGACACGTTGTAACGCGTTGAAGATCGCTCGGCGGGTGTCGTCGGGCGCCTCAATCATGATCATGTGGCCGGCGCCATCAACGACAACAACAGATGGCTCGCACGACAACGCGGCAATCAGATCCTTGGCCCGTTTCATCGGGGTCATTTTGTCGAGCGAACCGAGCACGAATGTCACCGGACAGGTGATCTTCGCTGCCGCGTCGAGTGAGGTGCCGTAGGCGTTGGACGCCGCCATGTCGATACCTAGAGAGTCTGGCCGCGACGTGTCGAGAAGCGCACGTGAGGCGCCGATGCTCCACATCCCCGGCGTTGCGTGCCTGCCGATGTGGGCCTCAGCTCCGAACGACCACGATGACATCAAATTGCTTGCATGAGGGACGTTGTTAGCGGCCGCGTCCAGCAATTCAGGATGCACCGGCATCGCTGAGGCGGTGCCGATGAGGACGAGCGAGGCGACCATTTCGGGCCGCTGCACCGCGGCTTCGATCCCGATGTAGGTGCCCATCGAGTGACCAACCAAATGAGCGGGGCCAAGGTCGAGTGCGTCAACAACGTCAGCTACCCAACCGCCCAACTCAGGGATCGAATCCATGGCGGGTCCGTCGGTGCCGCCGTGACCGGGAAGGTCGATGGCCGCCACACGGAAGCCGTGGTGGGCGAGGAACCGAGTCTGCATTTGCCACACCGTGCGGTTCATGCCCGCGCCGTGAATCAACACGACGGCGGGTTCGTCGGGGTTGTGGTCTCGTCCGCCGTTGGCGTAACGAACGGTCGTGCCGTTGAATTCGAACTTCATCAGATTCTCCTAGCGCTGCGATGCCTTGAGTGCGGCCTGGAAGTCATCGACGATGTCACGTTCGTCTTCGATCCCGACGGAGACACGAATGAGATCCTCGGAAATTCCAGCAGCATCCAGATCGTCAGCCGACAGCTGCTGATGAGTGGTGCTCGCAGGATGCAGTACCAGCGTTTTGGCATCACCCACGTTGGCGAGATGTGAGGCGAGCTTCACCGACTCGATGAACTTCTTGCCTGCCTCACGACCGCCTTTGATTCCAAAACTCAGCATGGCCCCCGTGCCCTTGGGATAGAGGCGCTCGGCGAGCTCGCGATCGGGGTGGCCTGGCACCGTGGGGTACTTCACCCACTCCACCGCATCGTGGGCCACGAGCATGTCTGCCACCGCACAAGCGTTCGAGGTGTGCTTCTGCATCCGAAGCGGCAACGTCTCGACACCTTGCAAGAGCTGGAAGGCGTTGGCGGGCGACATGGACGCGCCAAAATCCCGGAGGCCCTCAGCACGAGCACGGGTGATGAATGCCGCGGGACCGAATTCATCGGCGAACGAGATGCCGTGGTAGCCGGCATATGGCTCGGTCATCGTGTCGAAGCGGCCGCTGGCCTCCCAATCAAACCGGCCGCCGTCGATCAGGGCACCACCGAGGGCGACACCATGGCCGCCGAGGAACTTGGTGACTGAGTGCATCACGATGTCGGCGCCGTGTTCAATCGGGCGAACCAAGTAGGGGGTGGCGAAGGTCGAGTCGACCATCAACGGCAAACCAGCGTCATGCGCAACCGCTGCAACAGCTTCGATGTCGAGCACTTCGATGCCCGGATTGCCGAGCGTCTCGGCAAACACAAGCCGTGTCTCTGGCCTGATCGCAGCAGCGAACTCGTCGGGGTTGCGGGGGTCGACGAACGTGCACGTAATCCCAAAGCGCGGGAGCGTCACATTCAGCATCTGGTGGGTACCGCCGTAGATGTTGCGGCTGGCCACGATGTGCCCACCCTGTCCCATAAGGGTGACGACAGCGAGATGAAACGCAGCCTGGCCGCTGGCGGTACAAACCGCACCGACACCACCCTCGAGCGCGGCGAGGCGTTCCTCGAGCACAGCGACCGTCGGGTTGGTCAGCCGCGTATAGAGATGCCCGGGGACCTCAAGATTAAAAAGCCCAGCGGCGTGGTCGCTGTCATCGAAGACGTACGACGTCGTGAAGTACAGCGGCACGGCGCGAGCCCCGGTAGTGGGGTCTGGTTGCTGACCTGCGTGAAGACTCAGCGTGTCAAAACGCAGGAACTCAGGTTCGATCATTCGCGAACACTACGCCGAGAAAAGCCGGTCCGACACGACGCGCGCACCAAACGCATCTCATCATGGCCACTCCTCATAACTCAGGGTGCCCGCGGGTACGCGTTGCGCAGGTGGTAAGCCCTACGGCCAACGGCGCACTGGAATTCTCCGCTGAAAATGGTGTCTCCCTCACAGTTGCGAAGCTCAGGGGGGATCGGCAAAGCTGGCGTGCCCAGAGCGTGGGTCGAAACGGCAACACACAAAGCGACGAAGCACTACCTCTAGGAGGAACATGTCTGCCGATGACGACGGCGTTTGGGCGCCGGGCAGAGACCATGATGTTCAGCTGACAAATGTCGAACCAATCGACTTCGAGCTGAACCCACTCTCCGCCGACGTCATCAGCGAACCGAATCTCCTCAGCCGCTTCAACTCCACGTCGGCAGTCGTGTTCGGCATCATCGCAACGCTCGTGATTGTCGTAATCGTGTTCACCGGGCTCGGCGAACCTGACGATGTCGAGCCCCCGGCTGTCGCTCTTCCCGACCCCGATGTGACTGAGCAAGATCCATCTGAGCTTCGTGCCGACCAGACAGCCTCTTTTCTCGAGGCGCTGCCAGAGGCCGGCGATTACTTGATGTTCTTCCGATCGAATGACTCACTCGCAGTGGTCGACTTTCGCCTCGGCTCATCAGAGCTCATGGACTGGGGTGTGCCCAATGGGACCGAAACAGCGGGCTTCATATACTTGGCAAGCGAACGTGGCTCTTGGGTCGTTGATCCCAATGATCTGTCCCGCGCCCTGCGACTCGCTCCAGAATCGCAAATTGCTGTGCTCGAGAATCCCACCCGAACCGCCGTGCTCGCCGAGATCTCCGGCGTCACGACCGTCTTTGGCGGATTCTTCGATGGGCGATCGGTCCGGACCCTCGCGTTGGTTCCGGCGGGCTCAGAAGCAGATTTAGTCCAGAAACTCGGTGTGATCATCAGCCCACTGAGTGGAGGGTCGTATCTCATCCAGGAGACGTCGCCAATGCTGGTCTCCGATGGCCGCATCGTCGCGGCGAACGCTGACTGGTTCGCCGAGGTGGTCTGCGACGACCTCATGCGCTGCACGGGAAATATCCGCAGCTGGGATGACGACCTGGTCACACCGATCCCCATCGATGCACTGACGACGGCAGTGGTTCGGATCTCCCCGGACGGCCGTTGGGTGCTCAGCGGAGGTAGCGGCCATTGGTCGATCTATGACATTGCCGAGCAAACCAGCGTGCCGACAGGCGAAGATGTCGTCCCGAATGGTTCCGCAACATGGTCACCCGACAGTGCGTTCTTCCTCTGGATTGATGCGCGCACGCTGTCCGCCACCAGACCCGAACAACCCTCCGAGCGTGTCAGCCTCACACTCCGAGTCGAACCGCTCATAGGTTTGATGACCGGCGAGATCGGCTTCGTTCCAGTGGCTGATACCGAGTAGCGCTCCTCATGGAATGCGAATTTTCGCCAAAATAAAGGCCTCTGCGGCTTGTGACGCCCATTGCACAATGGTTAAGGTGCCGTTCGTTTGGGGAAGCGGCAGTCGCTCGT
>JAACCU010000125.1 GCA_009937405.1 Actinomycetota bacterium | reverse complement strand
GAGAAGGCCGTTGTAGGCATCGTCAATGTTGCCGTTCACCACCGAAACCATTCCCGTCGGGAGCAGCATCGCGATCGTCTCCGGCACCCACAGGATCGCGGTCCAACGGACCAACTCAAGGATAGGCGAGCGAGCCAGACCCGGCTGAACCAGGTACCAATGACCGAGCAGCATCGCATCAGAAACCACGCCGAGGAAAAGCGCACTCGTCAACCCTCGGAATACCGAAAGTGCTGCCGGTCCCCCCGCTTCGAGCGAGGCGATGACCACGGCGATGAGTCCAATACCGGCGGCGATGAGATCAAGTACCGGCGGAAACTCAGAACTGTCCTTGTCGAACCGCTGCTCATCGCGATCGATCCCGGTCATTGCGGCCACGCGCTCGCTGCGCCGCTCCACAATGTCACGCTGGCCGGCAACACCGGCTGCCTTGCGATCGATCGAGACCCACAGCGCTACGCCGCCAGCGGCGATAAAGGCCATCGTGGCGATCTCTCGAGTCCAGGTAGGCGTGGTAACGAATGCGGCCGCCAGCGATCCGGCCGCCAGCACCAGAAAGGCGCAGCGTTGGAGCCAGCCGTAGCCGAGACCGACCTCGCGGTGACGCGTCGTCACCCAGAGGAACAGCCAGCCGCCCGCGGCCCATTGAAGGAGAACGGTTGCCCCGTCGAGACCAATCATCGATCAGCCCAGAACAGCGAGTTGATGATCAACAGTATTGAGCGGATCGGGCCCCGCATCGCTAGCCACCATGATGTCTTCGAGGCGCATGCCCCACTTGCCGGGGATGTAAATACCCGGCTCGATAGAGAAGGCGTTACCGTGCTTGAGGGGCGTGGTGTTCCCTTCAACGATGTAAGGATCCTCGTGGGCTTCAACACCGATTCCGTGGCCCGTACGATGGATGAAGTAACTGCCAAACCCGCCGGCGACAATCTTGCGGCGCGTCGCTCGATCGACGTCTTGGGCGGGAGTGCCGACGCTGGCTGAGCGAACCCCTTCGGCCTGGGCTTCGTGTAGTACGGCGTAGGCCTCGAGGAACTCACGGTCGGGACGGCCGTCGGTCCAGACACAGCGGGTGATATCTGAGCAGTAGCCGATGCCGTCGTCTCCGATCATGGTGCCGCCAAAATCACAAAGGACCCCCTCGCCCGATCGAATCACCCGATCACCGGCGTGATGATGCGGGCTGGCAGCATTCTCGCCCGCGGCAACAATGGCAAAGTTCACGCGCTGATGACCCTCATCGATGATCTGGCGGCTGAGTTCAGCTGAAACCGCAGCCTCAGTCTTTCCGACCAACGCAATCTCGCCGGCCTGCAAACGAGCGGCTATTCGATCGACGGCCGCTGATGCTGCTCTGAGGCGCTCAACCTCAGCCAAGTCTTTCACCGAGCGAATCGGACTGGTGATCGTGCTTGCTCGCCGGAACGACGTCGAAGGCATCGCGCTCGTAAGGTCCACCAGGAAACCGGCCCACATGTGGTCACCCACTGCGGCGGTGGATGCCGGCCCGGCCAACTCCGCGATCAGGGCGATGGGGTCCTGGGTTTCACCCCATCCCTGGATCGAGAAGATATCGGGACGTTCCTCGACGCGTGGCACTTCTAGCTCAGGGACCACCAGCGTGGCATCGCCTTCGCGAGGCACCACGAGCATCGTGATCCGTTCAAGCGGCATCGCCTCGTATCCACAGAAGTACGGGAGGTCACTGCCGACCGAGAGGAGTAGAGCGTCGACCCCGTCAGATTCCATTCGGGCCCGAGCCCGATCGATACGTGTTGCGAACATGACAGTGAGACTACGGCCTCAGTGCCATCACCCGTAGAGGCCGAGGATGCCTGAAGAGCCCGACGCCGATCATCAGTGGGGGTTTCGGACCCGAGCGCTCCATGCAGGCGCTCGTCCCGACCCGACTACTGGGGCCCGAGCCACACCAATCTTCCAGACAAGTTCGTACGTGTTTGAAGACGCCGACGATGCCGCTGACCTGTTCGCGCTCCAGAAGTTTGGGATGGTCTACAGCCGCCTCGGTAACCCCACAGTCTCGGCATTCGAAGAACGGATGGCGAGCCTCGAGGGCGGAATCGGTGCTGTAGCAGCATCCTCGGGTCATGCCGCCGAATTCCTAAGTGTCCCTGCGCTCGCCAGCGCCGGCGACCACATCGTGTCGAGCAGCCATCTCTACGGCGGCACCATCACCATGTTTTCCAACACGCTGACCCGGTTCGGGATCGAGACAACATTTGTAGACCCGACCGACGTCGATGCGTTCGCAGCAGCCATCAGGCCGGAAACCAAGTTGATGTTCACCGAAACCATCGGCAACCCATCTGGCGCGATCGCAGACATTGCCGCATTGGCCGATGTAGCCCATGCTCACAACGTGCCGCTTATCGTCGATTCCACCTTCGCTACACCGGCCCTCTGCCGGCCGATAGAGCACGGGGCTGACATCGTCGTACATTCGGCGACGAAGTTCATCGGCGGCCACGGCACCTCCCTTGGCGGTGTGGTGGTCGAGGCGGGAACCTTCGACTGGGGTTCGGGCCGTTTCCCCGAAATGACCGAACCGGTGCCGACCTACCACGGTCTGCGCTGGTGGGACAACTTCGGTGAGTACGCCTACTGCACGAAGCTCCGCAGCGACGGCCTCCGCGATATTGGTGCCAGCCTTGCACCACTCAATGCGTTTCTCTTCCTCCAAGGCCTCGAGACGCTGGACTACCGCATGGCCGGTCACGTAGCGAATGCCCAGGCGGTCGCCGAATGGCTCGACGCTGACCAGCGGATCAGTTGGGTCAAGTACGCCGGCCTCCCTGACTCACCTCACCATGAGATGTCGCAGCGTTATTTGCCGAACGGCCCGGGAGCTGTTTTCACCTTCGGACTCACCGGCGGTCGCGACGCCGGCACCCGATTCATCGAGTCGCTGGAAATGATCAGCCATCTCGCCAACATTGGCGACGCCAAAACCCTCATTCTCCATCCCGCCTCGACCACCCATTCTCAACTGTCTGACGAGCAACTTCAGGCCGGCGGCGTGACGCCTGAGATGGTGCGGATCTCTGTCGGTCTTGAAGACCTCGATGACATCCTCTATGACCTCGACACTGCCCTTGGAAACACTGCCCTTGGAAACACTGCCCTTGG
>JAACCU010000124.1 GCA_009937405.1 Actinomycetota bacterium | reverse complement strand
TCTGGTGGTCGGCCCACGTCATCAGTTTCATCGCCTTCCTGATCATCCTTCCGACCACGATGCTGCGCCACATGTTCACATCACCGCTGAACATGTACCTGAAAGACAAAGACCGTCCCAAGGGCGCCATGAAACCCATGCCAAACCTTGTCAGCGGCGAAACCGAACTCGAGACCTTCGGCGCGTCAGTCGTTGAAGACTTCACCTGGAAACAACTGCTCGACACCGATGCGTGCACCATGTGCGGACGCTGCACCGCCGTGTGCCCGGCGCACCTCACCGGCAAGCCCCTCGATCCTCGCGAAATCGTCTTGAAAACTGGCGAAGTCATGGCCCGAACTGGCGACCCCGCCGTCTCGCCTCCCATTGGCGTCGACGACGGAATCACCGTTCCCGCCAACTGGATGTTTGACCGGATCTCTACGGAAGAACTATGGAGCTGCACATCCTGTCGGGCATGCGACGAGATCTGCCCCGTCAACATCGAGATCCTCGACAAGATCCTCGACATGCGGCGCTACCTCACCTTGATGGAAAGCAACTTCCCAGCCGAACTCGGCCAGGCCTACCGGTCAATGGAAAACTCCGGCAACCCGTGGGGCATGAGCCAGAGCGAACGAGGCGACTGGGCCAACGGCATGGACGGCATCAACCTCATCGACGGCGGCGATCCAATCGAGTCGGAATATCTCTACTGGGTGGGCTGCGCCGGCGCCTTCGATGACAAGAACCGCAAGGTCACCCAGGCCATGGCCAAACTCATGCAGCGCGCGGGGGTCGACTTCGCCATCCTCGGCCCGGCCGAAAACTGCACCGGTGACTCCGCACGCCGTTCCGGCAACGAATACCTGTTTCAGATGCTCGCCAGCCAAAACATCGAGACGCTCAACACCATGGGCGTGAAAAAGATCGTCACCCAGTGCCCCCACTGCTTCAACACGCTCGCCAACGAGTACCCCCAACTCGGCGGCCACTACGAGGTCGTGCACCACTCCCAGTTCTTGGAGTGGCTCGTCGACCAAGGTCGCCTCGACCTCAGTGAAGCGAAGCTCGAAGAGCGGGTGGTGTACCACGACTCCTGTTACCTCGGTCGCCACAACGACATCTATATGGCGCCCCGCAAGGAGCTCGGCAAACTCGGCGGTATCGAAATCGTCGAAGCCGAACGCAACGGCACACAAGGCATGTGCTGTGGCGCTGGCGGAGCTCGCATGTGGATGGAAGAGACCATCGGCGAGAAGGTCAACGACGTTCGAGCACAAGAACTCATCGACACTGGCGCGGCGCGAGTCGCCACCGCGTGTCCGTTCTGTTACGTGATGATGGACGACGGGGTGAAAGCCGCGGGCAAGGAAGAAAGCGAGGTCCGCGTCGCTGACATCGCCATGCACGTACTCGAAGCCATTGAGGCCGGCGAGGCCAGCGTGGCTGCTGCAGAGTAACGGTCACAGGAGGCCATGGGTCCAATGCGACCGACTAGGCAACGCTGGAATTGGTCGCTCTCGTCACTTGGCGGGGGCGCCACGGTTGGGCGGATAGTCTCACGGGCGTGCCCGCTGAGAGCCCGACGATCCTTGTCATCGACAACTACGACTCGTTCGTCTACATCCTCGTCCAGTATCTGGGTGAGCTCGGCGCTACGCCGGTCGTTCATCGCCACGACGAGATCGATCTCGACGGCATCCGGGAACTCTCGCCCGATGGGATCCTCATCTCCCCCGGGCCAGGCACGCCTGACGACGCCGGCGTTTCGATGGAGATCCTGACCGAGCTTGCCGGCACGGTCCCGATCTTCGGCGTGTGCCTCGGAATGCAATGCATGGGGCAGGCGTTCGGCGGTGACATCATTCGAGCGCCACAGGTCATGCACGGCAAAACGTCGCTGGTCATCCACCACGGCACCGGCGTGTTCGCGGGGCTTCCCGCACCGCTCACGGCAACGCGCTACCACTCACTGATCGTCGACCGCGAAACCCTGCCTGAGGCATTCGAGATCACAGCCGAGACCGACGATGGCCTGCTTATGGGCATCCGCCACCGCGACCATGACGTCGAAGGCGTGCAGTTTCACCCAGAGTCGGTGCTGACCGTGGCCGGACACGACCTCATCGAAAACTTCTTGCGCCGCTGCCGCAGCTAAACGCCTACGGGACCGTGGTTGTTGTTGTCGTCGTCGTGGTGGTCGTGGTGGTTGTCGTGGTTTCTACCGTCGCCTCACCGATGGTGATGGTGATCGGCGAATCCTGATCCACTTCCTCGAACGCCGCCGGCGACTGCGCAATCACTCGTCCAACCTGAGGCGAACCGACAGGCACCGGCTCAAAGACCGGAATCGGATCGAGTCCAGCATTTCGCAGTGTCGTGATAGCCGTATCGGCAAACAAACCATCAAGCTGGGGCACCACAACCTGCGGGAAGCCAGTGGAGACCATGATGCTGACCTGCGAACCATTCGGAACAAGCGCGTTGGCCGACGGCTCAGTACGGATGACCTTGCCCTCCTCGATCTCCTCTGAGGCCTCTTCGAGCTGCTCGGTTGAGACGGTGAGGCCAGCGTTGCGAAGCAGATCAACTGAGGCAATAACCGTAAGGCCCTCGATGTCAGGCACAGCCACGACCTCGGGCCCACTGGAGACGACAATTTCAACTTCCTCGCCGGATGCCAATGCAACACCTGCACCTGGCGCCTGGTCGATAACGGTGCCTGGGTCGAGCGGGCTTGTGGCCGGCGTCTGCAACACGGAATACCCCTGCTGCTGGAGTGCCGCCGTCGCAGCTGCAACATCCTCGCCGATCACATTCGGCACAACCGTTTGCGTGCCGGAACTGACCTGAAGCGTGACAGTTCCACCAGGCTCAACTTTCTCGCCGGGGGGCGGATCTTGACCGAAGACTTGATCGCCGGGGACCTCGCCGTTGGTCTGATACTCGATCGAAATCGCCAAATTGGCTTCGAGAAGTGTGGCCTGTGCGTCCTGCACATCGTTGCCGAGAACGCTGGGGACATCGACCAGTTGAATAGCGGGGTCGCCATCGTCGACCTGGTTGTCGTCGCCGCCGCCCAGAGCACCTAAAAATTCCACAAAGAGATAGCCGAGGATGACGACAAGAATCGCGAGAGCGGAAAGCAATCCGGCAGTGCGCCAAACACCGCCACCGCGGCGTGGAGCTTCTTCGTAGTAGTAGCCGCCCGGGTACTGGGCCGCCATAGCCGCGGCAGCAGGATCAGCCACCATCCCCACCGGAACGGCTCCCGGCTGCATGGCCGGTTGGGCCGCGGCGGTGACCGGCTGAGCCGTAGTGGCATCAACCAACGCCGAAGGCGGAGTCGAAGGCCGAGGGGCCTGAGTGGCAGCAGCAGCAGATGCTCCTCCGGCAGCGGCGGCGCCGGCGGCAGCCTTGCCGGGAATCTTGTGAGCGCCAGCGAGATAGCGGCGCAGATCGTTGCGGAGATCGTCGGCCGCCGGATATCGGTTGGCCGGGCTCTTTGCGAGCAACTTCATCGTGATGGCTTCGAGCGACTGCGCAACATTCACGCCACGTTCACGAAGCCCCCGCGGCTTCTCCTGTACGTGCTTGTATGCCACAGCGACAGGCGTCTCGGCCTGGAAGGGCGGAACACCTGCCAGCATCTCGTAGAGCACAACCCCGAGGGAGTAAAGGTCGCTACGGCCGTCAACCGCCTTGCCTTGAGCCTGCTCGGGAGAGAAGTAGGTGGCGGTGCCCATTACCGAGCCGTGCTGGGTCAGCCCGGCGTCGGTGCCGCCATGCAGCGCAGTGGCGATCCCGAAGTCGGCAACCTTCACATCACCGCCATCAGACACCAAGATGTTGCCGAGCTTCACGTCACGATGAACGAGCCCCGCGGCGTGGGCCACGCTAAGTCCATCGGCGACGTCCGACGCGATCTCTGCGGCACGATCCGGCGAAAGCGGACCCGTGCTGCGCAACACATCGGACATCGATCGGCCCGATACGTGTTCCATCACGATGTAGTAGGTGCCGCGCTCCTGGCCCCAGTCGTAGATCCCCACGATGTTGGGGTGGTTGAGATTGGCCGCCGCCTGGGCTTCGCGACGGAAGCGCTCGACAAAGCTTGGGTCGTTGGCGAACTCGGGGAAGAGAACCTTCAGCGCGACTTCACGATCGAGTAGTTCGTCGCGCGCGAGATAGACGTCAGCCATACCCCCGCGGGCGATGTGACGAAGCAACTCGTAGCGACCGTTGAAAACGGTGGGCCCCTGTTCGGACATAGCGTCGAAGTCTAACGGCAGGTCAGTCGGTGACCGATGCAAGCCCGGTCAGGGAACTTCTTCAACTGAAATACGCCTCGATCACCGCACGGGCGATCGGCGCGGCCACTGCGCCGCCTGTTTGTTCACTCGCACCCTCCTGGGCCTCCACAATCACAGCGATCGCGAGCTCAGGAACCCCGTCTCCGGTCCCCGCGAATCCGATGATCCAAGCATGCGAATTCGGCGGATCCGTGCCCAGTTGGGCAGTCCCGGTCTTTCCGCCAACCATCAGTCCATCGACCGCCATGTTGCGGGCTGTGCCGTTGACGGCAACCTCAACCATCGCCGCCCGAAGGACATCAGCGCTGCTCAGTCTCATGGCCTGGCGCCAGAGACGCTCCTTGGTGATCTGATAGCTCGTGCCATCAGCACCGGTGAGTTCCTGCACGACATAGGGGACCATGATCTGGCCGTTATTGGCGATCGCCGCGGCCACCAACGCCATCTGCAGTGGTGTGGCCGCAACATCGTTTTGCCCGATCGACGTCTGAGCGAGGCGAGCAGAATTCTCGTAAACACCGACGGCACCGTTGACGAGGATCACATCCTCGCCCCCGCGATAAAAGTCAACGTCGGCCAAACGTATCCCGTAGTCAACCGGGAATCGAGACGTCGCCGCATTGGGAAGATCAATCGGTGGCAACTGGTTGAACCCAAACAACTCCGCCGTTTCGATCATCTGCTCGGGGCCCACCCACTCGGCTCCCATCTCCGCGAAAGCCGTATTGCAGGAAACCCGGAGCACTTCGACCAGGTTGCCGCCACAGGACCCGCCCGCAAAGTTTCGTATCGGCGAGCCCCCGGGAATCGGATTGTAGGTGTCAGCGATCGCAAACTCGGGCGCGAACGCGCCGATCATGGCGGACTCAAGCCCCGCGGCAGCAGTAACAAGCTTGAACGTCGACCCCGGAAAAAACAGTTCTCGATACGACTTGGCGAGGAGCGGGTCGCTGCTGTCGTTCAGATAGGCCTCAAATGCAGCGTTGGCCACGGACCCGTCCGGGTCGGCCAGCAGATTGGGATCAAAACTCGGCCACGTCCACAGGGCGACCACCGCACCCGTGCGCGGGTCGAGGGCTACGACCGAGCCACGCCGGTCGCCGAGCGCCTCACGCGCCGCCCGTTGAACATCGTCTCGGATTGTGAGGTGCAAGGTGGCAGTTGTGTCGAGATCGCTGAAAAGACCAGCAAACGTGCGGAACTGCTGTTCAACCGTGACCCCGGCAAGCTCGTCGTTGTAGATCCGTTCGAGACCAGTCGCAGCCACGTTCAGCGATTGATAGCCGGCAATATGGGCGTACAGATCGCCTTCGGGGTACTCACGGCGGAAGTCGACTGGTTCTCCAATCTCTACCGAACGTGCAATCACCACGCCGTCAGCGCTGATGATCGAACCCCGTTCCTGACCGAAATCGCGGATCAGTCCTCGCGAATTGATGCTGTGCTCCTGCAAACGCTCTGCTCCGAAAAACTGCACCCGGTTCAGCTGAACGAACAAGACCACGTATAGGACCGCAAAGGCCAGACCCAAACGACGAATTCGACCGTTCACGATGCCGCCTCATGGCGAGAGCTATTTTCGGAACGCACGGTTCGTTGATCATGCGAGAGACGCAGCAAGAGCGCCAACAACACATAGTTGGCAATGAGCGACGAGCCGCCGTAGCTGACAAACGGCAACGTGATGCCGGTGAGTGGCACTACTCGCAGGACACCACCCATGATGATGAACGCTTGGATCCCCAGGAGTGTGGTGAGCCCGACGGCGAAGAGCTTGTCGAACGGCCGAGTGGAGCGCAGAGCGATGCGCAGGCCGGAACCGATAAGGACCAGGAAAGCCATCAGAATCGCCGTGGTGCCGGCAAGCCCGAGCTCCTCACCGATCGCCGCAAAGATGAAATCGGATTCCACAATCGGGATCCGATCAGGTTCACCCTGGCCCAGCCCCGCCCCCGTCAGTCCACCGTCGGCAAGTGCGAATGATGCCTCCACAATCTGGAATCCCGTGTCACGTGAATCAGCCCACGGGTCGAGCCAAATGTCGACGCGTTGTTGCACATGCGTGAACTGTGTCCACGAAAACACCGCGCCGACAAGAAAGAGCCCGAACCCGAGAACGAGCACCATGGTTCGTTCCGAGGCCACCCACAGCACCACAATGAAAACAGTGAAAAACAGCAGCGAGGAGCCGAGGTCGCGCTGAAAGACCATGACCCCAAGTGACCCCACCCACGCAATACCGATCGGGACCAAGTCCCGCAGCTCAACTCGATTGCGGAGCAGGTCACGGGCATCGACGAGGTAGGCGGCAAAAAACGCCGCCAGCGCAATCTTGGCAAACTCTCCCGGTTGGAGATTGATCGGTCCGAGACTGGCCCAGATCCTGGCTCCTCGGATCTCGCGGCCAACGCCGGGGACGAACGGAAGAACCAACAGGCCAAGGCCGGCTACGCCGAGGAGATATCGATAGTCGACGAGTATCCGGACCGGGCGAATGAGCACCAGTGTGACGATGAAGCCAAACACTCCGACCGCGGTCCACGTGGCCTGAAGACCAGCAAGATCAGAGCCGCCCGGGACGTGCTCGGCGAGCCGAGCGATCATCACGTAGCCAAGGCCGTTCAGCAGGAGAGCCATCGGAAGGATGACCGGATCAGCTCCAGGCGCCAGGCGCCGCACCGCCACGTGCGCAACCCCACCGAGTGCGAGCATCCAACCAAGAAATGGGCCAAAGTTTGCAGGAATCGAAGCCGTTCTTCCGAGACTGGCCAGCACATAGGCAACGACAACGACGACCGCCACCATGACGAGGATGCCAGCCTCAACTCGACGAGGACGGAGCGCTGCGTAGATCGGGGCAACACGCTCGTTGTGTGCCTGACCGAGTGCGGTCACGGAGTTTCAGGCGACAACTGCTCGCGCAGAACCTCGATGTGGGCTTCGGCGTCTTTGAGCTCGTCGAACTCAAGTCCATCGACCACAAGTTCGGCGTCTCGCGCTTCGAGGGCGCCGACGAGAAGCCCGGAGCGTTCCGTCAACGTCGCATCGAACCAAAGCACTCCGCCGGGCCGGCCCTGGTAAATCACGATCTCCTGGCCGTCGGTCCCGACGTAGTACGCGGAACGTGCGTATACGGCCAACGATCCGACGAGGGCAACAAGCACCATGAGCACCACAGCCACGAATACAACAAGACGCCACGTGAAAACTTTGGTGATAGGCGCCAAAACAATGTCATCAGGGTTCGGGTCAGGACCGTGCCCTGGGTCAGAGACGTCGTCCGTAGTGCTATGACCGTCAAGGATCCCATCCGGGAGCCCCTTGCGGGTGTCGGTGACCCGATCGCCGGGCACGTCGTCGACCGGGTCGGCGCTCTCAATGTCGACAACCACGACCGTGACGTTGTCATGACCGCCGGCTGCGCACGCACGAGACACAAGGTCCTCGGCTGCCTCCTGGGGATCCACGACCGTGCGGAGAACCTCACTGATCTCTTTCTCGCCGATCTCGCCGTACAGACCGTCGCTGCAGATCACATAGCGGTCCCCGGTGACTGGCACCAGCTCCCACGCATCGACAAGTACCTTCTCGTCTATACCGAGCGCCCGGGTGATGATGTTTCGCTGCGGATGGTTGACTGCTTCTGCACGAGAGAGGCGCCCTTCACGAACCAGAGATTCCACGAGACTGTGGTCAACCGTGTGCTGGTGGAGGTCACCTTCGGTTAAGCGATACAGCCGGCTGTCGCCGACATTGGCAATGCCGAGACGATGCAGACCGTCCCGAACCAAATCGGCAAGCAAGGACACTGTGGTGCCCATGCCGCGCAGAACGGGGTCCTCGCGCGCACGCGCCACAACCTCTGCATTCGCGTTCTGGACCCTGTCGATCAGCTCGTCGAGAGTGCTGATTGGTCCGATGTCGCGCAAAGCGTCGACCGTGACTTCAGCGGCGATTTCTCCGCCGCTGTGGCCGCCCATACCGTCGGCCACCACGAACATTCCATCCTTAGTCAGATGGTGGTCCTGATTGGCCCGGCGCACACGGCCGACATCGGTGGCAGCCCCCCATGCAAATTCGGTCATGCAAGCTCCATCACGACATCGCCGACCTGGACACGCATGCCCACCGCGAGGGGCCGCGGCGCATCAAGGGGTTCTCCATCAACCAGAGTGCCGTTCGTAGAGCCAAGGTCTTCTACGTACCAAACTCCACCAAAATTGAAGACACGGGTATGCAGCTTCGACACTCGAGCATCATCGATGACAACTCCGCACCCGGCGGCGCGACCGATCGTGGTCTCCGGTTCAAGCACGAATCGGGTGCCGCTGCTCACCGCTGGCGCCACCACGACGAAAGCGGCAACTGCACCTACGTCCACGAGAGCCGATGGGGCGTTGGGCAAGACTTCCCGGACCGAGGCGGAGATCGGCACATGGGCATTGGCAACCGCGGCCGTCGGCACCTCGGCACGGAGCTCGACAACGACAGCCCGGATCACACGGAAGAAGGTCAGGTAGACGAGTGCAAGCAGACAGATTCGAAAGATGTCGAGCAACTGGTCGGACATGTCAGCCGGCCCTGAACTCAAAGTATGTGGTGCCGCCGAGGCAGATCCTGTCACCATCGTCGAGACGATGACGAACAACCGGCACGTCGTTCACGAGTGTGCCATTGGTGGAGCCAAGGTCAGAGAGCACAAAGCCTGTGCCGTCGGGCCGGACCGTGGCGTGTTCGCGGCTGACGTTCGAATCGTCGAACGTGATGGTGCACTCTGGAAGCCGGCCAAGCGTCAGAACGAACTCACCAAGCACAACTTGGTGACCATTGGCGAGATGCAAAACACCGACTCCGCCATCGGCTTCCTTCATGCGCGCGATGACGCTGAGACCGCCACCACGTAACCCCAAGTCGGCACTGAGTTCGATCTGAACGGGGCCCATGAATACCCAACCCTCGTCGCGGGCTGTCTCTCGGGCTGCGTCACACAACTCACGGACCAGCGATTCCTGCACATCGGCGAACCGCTCAAGATCGACCGACGCGAGTCCGATCGAAAAGTGGTTGGCAACAACAGGCTGCCCGCGCACGCCGACCGAGCGAGAGTCGGTCATTTCGCGGGTAACACGGTGGCTGATCTCGACCGGTCGAACCCCGCCGCGAAAGAACCGTCCGACGCTGTCTTCAACAAACCGTTCGAGTCGTCGCTCGATAGATCGCAAGCCCACGCAGGAGAGGCTAGCCCTGCCGCAATCGCCGGGGGGTGCGCTACCCTTTGTGAGCACGTTCACCACGTGAACGGCCACGCGCGAGTGGCGGAATTGGCAGACGCGCAGGCTTCAGGTGCCTGTGCCCGAAAGGGTGTGGGGGTTCAAGTCCCCCCTCG